>NZ_CP029552.1:2891250-3202500 GCF_003173775.1 Methylobacterium sp. 17Sr1-1
GCCGAGATCGGCGCCGAAGCCGCGCTCGCTCATGTTGCCGAGCGCCCGGTTCATGTGCCGGAGATTGAGGTCGCGGTCGAGGAAGCCGAGGCCGACGGGGGCGTTCTCCAGAACGCTCTCCAGGAGGTCGGCCATGCGCTGGCTCTCGCGGCGGCGCACCAGGGCGAGGCGCGCCAGCAGCCCGACCGCCGCCAGCGCGGCGGCGAGCGTGACGAGGGGCAGGAGCGGGGTGCGGAAGGCATCGGCCGCGGCGAGGCGGCGCAGGTCGGCCGCGGCCCGGTCCTGGACCTCCCGCGTCACGTCGCGCACCGCGTCCATGGTGCGCTTGCCTTCCCCGGTCTGGATCAGCGCCAGGGCGGCCTCCTGGCCGCCGGCCCGGCGCGCGGCGACGACCCGGGCGGCGTAATCCGTCTCGGCCGCGATCACGCCCCGGCGCCGCTCGCGCAATCCCCGGTCGGGGGTGACGCCGTCGAGGGCGGCGAGCTCGCCGTCGATCCGGGCCACCGCCGCCGTATAGGGATCGAGGTAATCCTCGCGGCCGGTCAGGACGAAGCCCCGCTGACCGGTCTCGAGGTCCTTCAGGCTCGAGAGCACGCGCTCGCTCAGCGCCATGACGCGCCCGAGCCGGTCGGCCTCGGCCCGGCTGCGCGCCCCCTCGACGGTGTTCCAGCCGCCCGCCGCCACCGCGACGACGAGGAGGAGGAAGGCCAGCGGCGACCCCGGCAGACGCCGGCCGGGGGCGAGGAAGCGCCAGCGTTGGGTGGAGGCGGTCTTGCTGCTCATGTCACCTTGCTCTCCGGGCCCTGGCGGCGCCGCGTCCGTCATGCAACGCCCGATCCCCCGCATCGACCGCCCGGCCGGCGGCCGAATTGTTCGCGACAGGAGCCGGAGCTTGCCCGCGAGCGCAAGGCCGAAAGAGCGTGGGGCTCAGCCTCCGACAGGGGACGGGGTGCGCGAAAGCCGCACAGGGTGAAACATTGCCGCCCGTCGCACGTCACCTCGGGGCCGAAGAACTCAGGGTGAGTATGATGCGACACAAGCCGCTGCGCGAGCAGGTCATCGTGATCACCGGCGCGTCGAGCGGGATCGGGCTCGCCACCGCCCGCATGGCCGCCGAGAGCGGCGCCCGGGTGGTGCTGGCGGCCCGCAGCGGCGACGTGCTCGCGCGGCTGGCCGCGGAGATCGGCGCCCGGGCCGTCGCCGTCACCGCCGATGTCGGCGATCGGGCGCAGGTCGAGGCGATCGCCGAGAGGGCGATCGCGACCTTCGGCGGCTTCGACACCTGGGTCAACGTCGCGGGGCTCACCGTCTACGGGCCCCTGCGCGAGATCACCCAGGAGGACCACGAGCGGCTGATCCGCACCAATTTCTGGGGTACGGTGAACGGCTCCCTCGTCGCCGCGGAGCACCTGCGCGAGCGGGGCGGCGCTCTGGTCAACGTCGGCAGCATCGCCTCCGACCTCGCCTTCCCGTTCCAGGGCCTCTACGCCGCCTCCAAGCACGCGGTGAAGGGCTTTACCGACACGTTGCGCATGGAGCTGATCGCCGAGGGCGCCCCGGTCTCGGTCACGCTGGTCAAGCCGGCTTCCGTCGACACGCCGCTGCCGAACCGGGCCCGCAACTACATGGACCGCCAGCCGACCCTGCCGCCGCCGATCTACCCGCCGCAGGAGGTCGCGAACGCGATCCTGCACGCCGCCGTGCATCCGCAGCGCGACGTCTTCGTCGGCGGCGGCGGCAAGCTGTTCGTGATGGGCAAGGAATTCGCGCCCGGCGCCTATGACGAGCTCGCCCCCGCCATCATCGCCCTACAGAAGCGCGGGGAACCGCCGCGCGATCCCGTCGGCGCCCTCCACGCCCCGGTGCGGGCCGGCGAGGAGCGCGGCGACCCGCCGGTCCCGGTGATGCGCACCAGCGCCTACACGCGGGCGACCCTGCACCCGCTGGCGAGCGCCGGCGTCGCCGCGGGACTGGCGGCGACGGCGGCGGTCGTGTTCGGGAGAATGGCGCGGGGCCGGCGGCTGTCGTGACGACTTCAGGCAGGTCCTCGGCGCAACTGGCGCTCTCGATGTCATCCCGGGGCTCGACGAAGTCGAGAACCCGGGATGACATCGACGGGGGAACTCTAATCGGCGCAATCAAGCAGGCCCCGATCGTCTACCGCCCTCCTCCAGGTCCCGCCCCCGCGTCTCCGGCAGCCACCACGCCGCCACCGTGCCGATCAGGCTGAAGGCGGCGAGATAGTAGGCGGGCGCCATTCGGTCGCCGGTGGCCGCGATCAGCCAGTTGATGACGTAGTTGGTGCTGCCGCCGAACACCGACACGGCCAGCGCGTACACGATGGCGAGGCCCGAGCTGCGCACCGCGCGCGGCAGCGATTCCGGGATGCCGACGATGATCGCCGCCGCGTTGATCGAGGACAGGGCCGAGAGCAGGAAGGTCACGGCGTAGACTGCCGCCGGTCCCGGCGCCCGCAGGAGCCAGGCGAAGGCGGGAACCGCCAGGATCAGGATCAGGGCGCGGGGCCAGATCATCACCGGCCGCCGGCCGTAGCGGTCCGCCAGGACTCCGCCGAGCAGCGGGAAGGCGACCGAGGCGAGGCCGAGGGCGATCGGCACCGCGGTCGCGGCGGTCTCGGACAGCCCCAGGGTCGCGCCGGCATAGACCGGCATGTTGGTGCCGACGGCGTTCGAGACCGTCGAGGCGGCGATGACCAGGAAGGTCAGCCCGAGCAGGCGGCCGTGCTCGCGCAGGAGCCGGCCGATCACCGCCCCGGTCGAGGCGGCGGCGTCCGGGTCCTCGGCGGCGCCCGCGGTCTCCGGCAGGTGGCTGCGGATGACGAGGCCGACCGGCACCACCGCGAGGCCGACCAGGAACATCACCCGCCAGCCCCATTCCGCCATCGCGGCGTCGCCGAGGACCAGCGCCAGGCTCGTCGCGAGCAGGCCGGCGAACAGGGCCGCACAGCCCTGGCTGGCGATCTGCCAGCTGGTGACGAAGCCGCGATGCTTGGCCGGCGCCGCCTCCAGCAGGTAGGCGGTCGAGGGGCCGACCTCGCCGCCGAGCGCCAGGCCCTGGATCAGCCGGCCGGCGATGACGATGGCTTGCGCCCACCCGCCGATCTGCGCGTAGCCCGGGCAGGCGGCGAGCATCAGCATGCCGACCGCCATCAGCGCGATGGTGACGAGCATGGCGGGCTTGCGCCCGGCCCGGTCGGCGAGCGCCCCGATCAGCGCGCCGCCGATCGGCCGCATGACGTAGCCGACGCCGAACAGGGCGAGCGAGGCGAGGAGGCTGTGGCTCGCGTCGGAAGCCGGGAAGAACGCCTCGCCGATCGCCTTGGCGAAGAAGGCGTAGACGGTGAAGTCGTAGAATTCGAGGGCGTTGCCGAGCACCACGGCGCCGACCGCCTTGCGGTCGAGGCCGGCGCGGACCGGATTGCGCGCGTCCATGCGATAAGGTCAGCGGCCCGGTTCGCGCTTGAGGCCGCCGGTCACCGGCGCGACCCCCGCCGCCACGGCCTCGTCGTAGCCGGACAGCCAGCGCTCCCGCGCCTCGGTGCCCTCGGCATAGGGGCAGGCCTCGCGGGCGAGGCCCTTCTCGGGAGCGGCGCGGCCCAGCGCATGGGCGTCGAGGTTGTCGGGCGGGGATTGCATCGGCTCGGCCGGGCTCCTGTCGGGCGGTGCGAGAGAGGACGCACGGCCGAGAACCCGAACCGCCGGCAGCGCCAGACGTTCCCGGCGGGCATCGGCTCCGGACGCCGGCGGCGTGGCGAACGAGGCGGGCCGGGCCTATACGAAACGCTACCCGCGCCCCGCAGGAGACGCCGCCGTGTCCCACTCCCCGCCCGCTCCATCGCCGACCGAGGCCGGCCTCAAGCCCGAGCGGCGCGCGGCCTTCCTCGCCGGGTGCCGGCCGGCGACGCGCCGGATCCACGTGCCGATCGTCGACCTCGCCGCCTCGCGCGGCCACCTCAACCCCCGCGGCCTCGGGCAGGCCCGGGCCTTCTCCGATCTCGGCTCGCTCGGCCAGAGCAGTGTCGGCTTCGACAGCCTCGGCGAGTACGAGCAGGCGGACGCGGCCGGCCGCGCGGTCTATGGCGGCGCCGAGTACGGCGTCGTCCTGTCGCCGGAGGCGGAGGCGGTCTGCGCCAAGTTCGCGCAGCTGCACGGCGGCGCCGGCGCGATCGTCTCCGCGTCGGGCTTGGCGGCGATCGCGATCACGCTCGACGCCTTCGCCCCGAAGGCCGTGCTGATCCCGGACGCCCTGTACTTCCCGGCCTGGCGCTACCTGTCCGAGACCGGCCGGGCCGCGCTCGTCACCTACCCGTCCGGCGCCTCGGGAGAGGAGGTCGGGGCGCTCGTCCGGGAAGCGGGCCGGCGTTTCGCCCCCGCCGACACGATGGTCTACCTCGAGGCGCCCGCGAGCGGCACCTTCGAGATCCCGGACATCGCCGGCATCGTCGCGGAGGCGCGGCAGGCGGGCTTGCGCACCGTGATGGACAACACCTGGGCGAGCCACGTGCGCTTCCGGCCGCTCGACCACGGCATCGACATCGCGGTCCAGGCGACGACGAAGTACGAGGGCGGCTACGGCGACACGCCGAGCGGCATCGTGGTGGCGCGCGACGAGGGCGACCTCGCCCGCCTGCGCCGGCAGCTCCGGATCAGCGGCCACGGCGCGGTCTCGCCCCAGACCTGCACCCGCCTGTTCCACCGGGTCGACAGCGCGGGAAGTCGCCTGGATCGGCACGCTGCCACCGCCGCGGCGCTGATGCGGTGGTTCGAGGGCCGGCCCTTCACGGCCGGGATCCTCAGCCCCGTCCGGGAGGACAGCCCCTATCACGCCCGGTTCCGGCAGTATTTCGGCGCCGGCAACAGCCTGTTCACGGTCGCCTTCGCCGAAGGCTTATCCGCCGAGCGGGTCCACGCCTTCGTCGACGCGCTGCTGTTGTTTCGCGTCGCCGAGAGTTGGGGCGGCCACGTCTCGCTGGCGCTGCCGGTGCATCCGCGGCGCGCGCCCGAGAGCCTGCCGAAGGGCGTGATGTTCCGGTTCAATGCCGGGCTGGAGGAGGCCGAGGACCTGGTCGCAGACCTCGACCAGGCATCGCGCGGGACGCTGGATTGAGAGCCTGCCTGATTGGAGCCCACAGAGTTGACCCCCTGCATGTCATTCCGGGGCCGCGTAGCGGAGCCCGGAATGACCCGGAGGGTGTTATTCTGCAGGGTCCAATCGAACGGTCTCAAAAGACCCTACGGGTAGCCGTACCGGGCCTTCGCCGCCGCCAGCAGGCGCAGCGCCTCGCTGTCCCGGCCGGCCGCGCAGGCGTTCGACGCGTTGGCGAGATCGGCCGAGAAGCGCTTGCCGACCGGGGCGTTGAGGTTGCCGGTGGCGACGTCGCTCTCGACGACGGCCTGGGTGCGGGCGATGGCCGGGCCGCAGCCGGTGCCGGCGGGCAGCGCGCCGGCGGGGAGCGCGGCGACGGGGCCGAGCGCGGCCGGCGGCGGGACGGCCGGCTTCGACTGGCAGGCGGCGAGGGCGAGAAGGGCCGCGAGGGCAAGCCCGGGCTTCCGATACGACACGGGGCAGCTCCATCTTGACGTGAGCACGTGCGGCCAAGCTTGTGGCAAGCACCGGCGGGGCGGTCAATCACGGGACGGGCCTCCATCCGCGACGGCTTGTCATCCTGCCCTCGGACCGGTACACAGGCGGCCCTCGCACCGGGTTCAAACCCTTCAGGAGACGCGAGCCGTGGCTCATGCCGGCTCCCCGCTGACGCTTCCGACGACCGCCCTTTCGGCGGCGCGGGCGCGCGCGCTCCTCCTCGGCGGCCTTCTCCTCCTTATCAGCCCCTGAGGGCCGTCCGGGCATGCGCCTGGGCCCTTGGGGGAGCTTGAGGACCGAGACACCTTCCCAAATGCCGCGCCCGCGCGACCCCTGATCCCGGGCGAACCAGGATTCCAGACCATGACCGACCAGACCGCCCGCACCCCCTCCCCGGCCGAGCGCGTGCTGATCCTCGACACCACCCTGCGCGACGGCGAGCAGTGCCCCGGCGCCACGATGACGCTGGAGGAGAAGCTGGCGGTGGCCGAGATGCTCGACGCGATGGGCGTCGACATCATCGAGGCCGGCTTCCCGATCGCCTCCAACGGCGACTTCGAGGCGGTGGCCGAGATCGCCCGGCGCTCGAAGTCCGCGGTGATCGCGGGCCTCGCACGGGCGATTCCCGCCGACATCGCGCGGGCCGGCGAGGCGGTGCGCTTTGCCAAGCGCGGGCGCATCCACACCTTCGTGTCGACCTCGCCGATCCATCTGGCGCACCAGATGCGCAAGACCGAGGACGAGGTCCTGGAGATCATCCTGACCACCGTGGCCCAGGCCCGCGACCTCGTCGAGGACGTCGAGTGGTCGGCGATGGACGCGACCCGCACCCCGATCGACTACCTGTGCCGCTGCGTCGAGGCGGCGATCCGGATGGGCGCCACCACCATCAACCTGCCCGACACGGTCGGCTACGCGACGCCCGAGGAGTACCGGGCGATGTTCCGCTCTGTCCGCGAGCGGGTGCCGAACTCCGACAAGGCGGTCTTCTCCGTCCATTGCCACAACGACTTGGGGTTGGCGGTGGCGAACTCGCTCGCCGGCATCGAGGGCGGCGCGCGCCAGATCGAGTGCACCATCAACGGCATCGGCGAGCGGGCCGGCAACGCCGCGCTGGAGGAGATCGTGATGGCGATCAAGACCCGCGCCGACGTGCTGCCCTACGCCACGGGCATCGACACCACGCAGCTCGTGCGCGCCTCGAAGCTGGTGGCCGGCGCCACCCACTTCCCGGTCCAGTACAACAAGGCGATCGTCGGCCGGAACGCCTTCGCCCACGAGAGCGGCATCCACCAGGACGGGATGCTGAAGAACCAGACCACCTACGAGATCATGACGCCCGAATCGGTCGGCGTGCACAAGACCTCGCTGGTGATGGGCAAGCATTCGGGCCGGGCGGCCTTCCGCTCCAAGCTCGACGACATGGGCTACCGGCTGTCCGACAACCAGTTCCAGGACGCCTTCGAGCGGTTCAAGGCGCTGGCCGACCGCAAGAAGCACGTCTACGACGAGGACATCGAGGCGCTGGTCGACGAGAACCTGGCCACCGCCCACGACCGGATCCGGCTGGTCTCGCTCACCGTGGTCGCCGGCACCCGCGGCCCGCAGCGCGCGACGATGAAGCTCGACATCGAGGGGCGTGTCGTCACCGAGGAGGTCGACGGCAACGGCCCGGTCGACGCGGTGTTCAACGCCATCCAGGCGCTCGTGCCGCACGAGGCGTCGCTGGAGCTCTACGACGTCCACGCGGTGACCGGCGGCAGCGACGCCCAGGCCGACGTCTCGGTGCGCCTGCGCCAGGACGACCGCATCGTCACCGCCCGCGGCGCCGATCCGGACACCCTGGTCGCCTCGGCCAAGGCCTACCTCGCCGCGCTGAACAAGCTGATGGCTGGCGCCAGCCGCCTGCACGCCCAGCACGCCGCCGCCGAGTAAGCGGCGCCGGCAAAAAATCGGCGGGTCGGCGGCATCGGGGCTGGACAGCCCGCCGCCGGCCCCTTAAACGACCCTCACCGCCGGGGCGGTTTGGTGGCTTCCCCGGAGGCGCTCTTGTGAGAGCGGGCGCATAGCTCAGTTGGTAGAGCAGCTGACTCTTAATCAGCGGGTCCTAGGTTCGAGCCCTAGTGCGCCCACCACAAGATCTCAGGTTACTTCGCGGTAGCTTGAACCGGGAGCCCTAAGGGTTACCGATACTACAGGAGCGGTTGGTGGCCGTTCCCCTTTCGCTCTCGCGAGCGACGGGCGCATAGCTCAGTTGGTAGAGCAGCTGACTCTTAATCAGCGGGTCCTAGGTTCGAGCCCTAGTGCGCCCACCACTCCCCTCCCCGATGGATCGTCAAGCGAAGCGGCGGCTCCGGCGGAGCCGCGCCGTTCCATGCCTCCCATGACCGTGGTGCTCCTGCACGGCCTCGGGCGCACGCGGCGCAGCATGGCGCGGCTCGCCTCCCGTCTCGCCGCGGCCGGCCACCGCGTCGAGACTCTCGATTACCCGTCCCGCCGCCTCGGACTCGCGGCCTGTGCCGTACACCTGCAACCTGCCGTCGCGGCGATCCGGGCCCGGGCCGGCGTCCCGATCGTCCTCGTCGGGCATTCCATGGGCGGCCTCGTCGCCCGGCACCTCGCCGCGGCCGATCCCGCCCTGGCGGCCGGCCTCGTGATGCTGGGTACGCCGAACCGCGGCAGCGAGGCGGCCGATTGCGTGTCGACCTTCCGGCTCGGGCGCGCCGTGTTCGGCCCGGCGCTCGGCGACCTGCGCACCGACGCCGCCGGGGCGATCCCGGTGCCGGCCTGCCCGATGGCCGCGATCGCCGGCACGCGGGCACCGATCCCGCTCTTCCGCACCCGCATTCCGCGGCCGCATGACGGCCTGGTCAGCGTGGAGAGCGCGCGGCTCGGCACCGGCGAGCGCTGGCACGCCGTGCCCGCGCATCACACCTGGCTGATGAACCATCCCGACACGATGGCGGCGGTCCTGGAGGCCGTGGCGTCCTGGTTGCCTTCGGACGGCCGGGCGGGCTGACCGAGGCGCCGGATCGACGACGCGCCCGACCAGGCCGATCCTGGGACCGCGACGCCTCGTGCGCTCGCGCACATGACGGCGCGCAAATGCGGGAACGCAAGTCGGCGCGGACGATTTTCCGGCGCAGGATCACCCCGTGCCCTTGCACGAGCGCTGCCATGATTATCCGGCCTCTCATCGTCGCTGCCGCTTGGGCAGCCTTCTGCTTCACCGCTCAGCCGCACCGGGAGCAGGTATCGCCCCAGGATCCGGTGCTCCTCTCCGGCATCGAGGCCGACCTCGCCAGCCGCCGCTGCGACGGCGTGCGGATCGATGCCGAGCATTTCCGGGCCTTCTCGTCGCAGGTCCAGCTCAACCACGCCGACTTCTTCCAGAAGCCCCGCTCCGTCCGCCTCCAGGCCGCCCTCGACGACCTCGACGGCCGCTTGCGGAGCGACAAGCGGGCGGCCTGCGAGGCGATCTGGGTGGCGTACGGGCCCGGTAGCCCGTTGCAGTTGCTGCGGCGGGGGTGAGGCGGCAGTTTCGGGCGACAGCCAGAATATATCTCACCCCTTTCCCGGAGCTCCTTCCACTTCGTTCCAGTCGTCCGGGAAAGGGTAGAGATTTACGATAACCGGTTCGTACACGCATCAAAAAGAAAGCCCGGCCTCGCGGCCGGGCTTTCTCGTTAATCAACCATCCTGAAGGGCTCAGGCGCTGGCCTGGATCCAGCGGAACAGGTCGCCCTTCGGCGCGGCGCCGACCTTCTGACCGGCGAGCTCGCCACCCTTGAAGATCATCAGGGTCGGGATCGAGCGGATGCCGTACTGGGAGGCGATGCCCGGGTTCTCGTCCACGTTGACCTTGGCGATCTTCACCCGGCCGTTCATCTCGCTGGAGATCTCCTCCAGGGCCGGGCCGATCGCCCGGCAGGGGCCGCACCACTCGGCCCAGAAATCGACCACGACGGGCTCGGCCGATTGCAGCACGTCCTGCTCGAAGCTCGCGTCGGTCACCTTCACGGTTGCCATCGCCAAATTCCTTTCGTCATGAAGCCGGCCGACGGCGCGGACCGGTTCGCGTGAGGGTGAAGGTAAGAACCGGATCGGGGTCGATCAAGCTTGACGGCCACGCCATCCCCACTCTGCCCGTGTGCTCCCGCACCTCGGGTCACGCCAGCGCGCCGAGGGCAGCGTCGCATTCCTCCGGCGTCAGGCGGCGCAAGACCGGCCCCGCGGTCCAGACCAGGAGCGGCACCAGGGCGCGCCCCGGATAGATCGTGCCGAGGAGGCGGGCATAGAGCGCGACCTGCGCCGCCTGACCCCGCGGCGTCGGCGCGCCGGGGGCCGGCGGGCGGCCGGTCTTGAAGTCGACGAGCCAGACCGCCTCCTCCGTCACCGCGATGCGGTCGACCCGGCCATGCACCGGGCGCAGTGCGCCGCCGACCGAGAGACTGCCGGCGAGGGTCACCTCGGCCTGAGCCCGCGGTCCGAACAGCACCGCGAGGTCGGGATCGTCGAGGAGCCGCAGCGCCTCCGCGGCGATTGCAGCGCGCCTGTCCGCGTCGAGGCCCGGGGCGCGGGCAGCGACGAAGGCCTCGGCCGCCGCCGGGCGTCGCCCGGGGGCGAGGCTCGGGAGATGCTCCAGCAGGGCGTGGACCAGCACGCCGCGGCGGCGGGCCGCCGGGTCGCTGGAACGGGCTTCCGAGCGGCGCGGCTCGTCGGCGGCACCGAGGCCGGAGGGGCGCAAGGGGGGCAGCGGCTCGGACTCGGGCACGACCGGGCGGTGCAGCCAGTCCGGCACGGCCTCGGGCGCGGGCGCCGGCACGGCGGTGGCGGGGGACTCCGGGAGCGCGGCGCCCTCGCGCCAGCTCTCGGCCGGGCCGTAGGGCATCTCCGCCACCTCGACGCCGCCGAAGGACGCGACGAGGCCGCGGCGGATCATCTCGCACCAGGCCTCGGCCGGGGTCTCCTTGTCGTTGTTCGCGTACGGCGCGACCACCAGCCGGTCCTTGGCCCGGGTCATCGCGACGTAGAGCAGGCGGTTGTGCTCCTCGCCGGCCTTGGCGTGGAGGGCGTCGCGGGCGGTCCCGACCGCCGGGCTGTCATGGGCCTTGGCGCTCGACCAGACCGGCACGGTGCTGCCATCCGCGAGCCGCATCGGGATCAGCGGCGGATCGCGGCCGAGCGCGTCGCAGCCGTCGAGCACCAGCACCAGCGGCGCCTCCAGCCCCTTGGCGCCGTGCACCGTCATCACCCGCACCTCGTCGCGGGGCGAATCGAGGTCGCGCTTCACCGTGTGGCCGCCGGCGTCGCGCCCGCCGCTCGGGGCGTAGCGGGAGAGGAACCCGGTGAGCGAGGGCGCGTCGGGTCCGGCCTCGGCCTGGGCCGCCGCCGTGAGAAAGACGTCGATGGCGTCGCCCGCCTCGCCGCCGAGGCGCTGCACCAGCAGCGCCCGGCCGCCCCGGGGTCCCAGAAGCTCGGCGTAGAAGCCGAAGGGCCCGTGCGCCCGGGCGAGCGCTGCCCAGCCGTCGAGGGCATCGCGGCCGCGCAGAGCCGCCGGATCGCCCGCTTCCGCGCGGCGGCGCAAGGCCGCGACCAGCGACTCGGCCGGATCGCGGCCCGCCGCTATGCCGACGAGGTCGTCGTCGGTGAGGCCGACGAGCGGCGTCTTGAGGGCGGTCGCGAGCGTCAGGTCGTCCTGCGGCAGCAGGGCGGCACGGCCCGCCGCCACGAGGTCGAGGACCGCGATATGAGCGGCGATGTCGAGGCGGTCCTGGCCCGCCACCGGCACGCCCTCGGCCTTGAGCGCCCGGATCACCCCCTCGAAGGCCGCCGAGCGCTTGCGCACCAGGATCAGGACCTCGCCCGGCCGCCAGACCCGGCCGGATTCGTCGCCCGAGGTGGTCCAGAGCCGCACGGCCTTCGCGACCCGGCGCGCCGTGACGAGCGCCGGGGCTCCGGCCTCGATCGCGTCCACCGGGTGGGTCCAGGCGTCGGGCTCCTCCTCGGCGCTCGGCCGCTCGACCGGCCACAGCTCGACCTGGCCCGGCGCCCGCACCCGGGCGGTCGAATGCACGGTGCCGATCGCCGTGTCGCCGAAGGACAGGCCGCGGTAATGGTCCTCGATCCCGAAGGTGGCGTCGACCGCCCGCAGCACCCCGATCGCCGAGCGGAAAGACAGGGTGAGGCCGACATCGGCGAAGGGCAGGCCGGCCCCTTCCGCGTCGCGCCGCCAGGCCCGACGCGTGGTCTCGAACTCTTCCGGCGCCGCGCCCTGGAAGCTGTAGATCGACTGCTTCGGGTCGCCGACGGCGAAGCGCGTGCGGGAAAGGCCGCTGCCCACCTCGCGGGCGCCGTCGCCGGCGCAGAAATCCTCGGTGATCCGGCGCAGGATCTCCCATTGCTGCGGGTTGGTGTCCTGCGCCTCGTCGATCAGCACGTGGTCGACGCCGCGGTCGAGCTTGTACAGCACCCAGGCCGAATCGACCCGGGTCAGCAGGTCCAGCGTCTTGTGGATCAGGTCGTCGAAATCGAGGGCGCCGAGCCGCGCCTTCTGCGCCTCCATCCGGCGGTGGATCTCGGCCGCCAGCGTGAACAGGGCCTCGGTGCGGTGATACGCCCGAGCCGCCTTGAGGCGGTCGCGCAGGCTCGCCAGCCGCGCCTGCTCGGCGAGCAGGGCCTCCTTGGCCGCCATCGGCACCGCCTTGGTGCCGAGCGATGCGGCCGCATAGGCGTCGCCCTCGCCCTCGTCCTTGAAGAAGGCCGCGAGCAGGAGCGTCAGCCGGGCCGGGCCGGTGGCGGCGGCGGCCAGCGCCAGGGCGTCCGCGCGCTTCTCGTCGGTGGCCTTGCCCGTGCGCAGGGCCTGGATCAACCCGGCGAGGTCGGGCCCGCCATCGAGCATCCGCGCCTCGATCGCCCCCAGGGTCTCGCCGGGGGCCAGCCCGAGGGCGCCGCGCAGGGCGTCGAGGCGGGCCGGCAACCCGTCCTTGTGCCCGATCAGGCCGCGATGCTGCACCGCCGCCGTCATCGCCCGGCGCAAGGCCTCGCCCGCCGCCTCGGGAGCGACCAGGCTCAGCGCCGCGGCCAGATTCGGATGGTGCGTGTCGACCGCGTCGGCGAGCACGTTGTCGATGGTCCGGTCGATCGCCTCGCGGGTCTGGGCTTCGTCCAGCACCACGAAGCGGGCCGGCACGTTGGCCTCGAACGGCACGAGGTGGAGCAGGCGCTCGCAGAGCGCGTGCAGGGTCTCGATCTTGAGCCCGCCCGGCGTCTCGACCGCCCGGGCGAACAGGCGCCGCGCCCGGCGCAAGGTCGCGCCGTCCGGCGCCTCGCCCTCCAGGGCGGTCAGCTCCTCGCGCAAGCGCGCCTCGTCGAGGGTGACCCAGCGGCCGAGCCGCTCGAACACCCGGATCGCCATGTTGGCGGCGGCGGCCTTCGTGAAGGTGAGGCAGAGGATCTTGGCCGGGGCCGCGCCGTGCAGCAGCAGGCGCACCACCCGGTCGGTGAGCACCTTGGTCTTGCCCGCCCCCGCATTGGCCGACACCCAGGCCGAGGCCCGCGGATCCGCCGCCCGCCGCTGCGCCGCCTGCGTCAGGCCGTCGACGACGAACCCCTCGATACCCATTCGAACTCCCGCTGCGGCCCGGCGACCATCCTGCCGCGGTCGCACTCAACGGGGCGTTGCCTCAAGCGGCGTCGGGGGGCGGCGCACAGGGATTTCGGGGAGCGTGGCGGCAGGGGCACAGGGGCGGCCTGTGCGGTGATCGTCGGGTTTCGGGTGAAGCGCGGGGAGAGGGGAAACCCGTGCTTCCTCGAGACAGACCGGACGTCCCGGCCACGCACCAGTCGAGGTGCGCCGGCGCACGTTCCGATGCCCTCGTCTCAATCGCGCCTGAGCGATTGGTGCGGTGCGGTGAACTTTCCGCAGCGTCCGCCGTTTTACGTTAGAGTCGCCCGCCGGCCGCGCGGGCGGTCCGCGGCGGGCATCGACCAACCCGGCACAGCGAGATCCTCGATGCTCAAGACCATCACCTACGCGATGATCGGCGTCCTGGCCTGCGGGCTGATGGTGGCCGTTGTCGGCGCCTCCGGCGTCATCGGCGGCTAAGGAATGCTGAGGGCCCGCCCCCGCGTCCGGGGGCGGGCCCTTTCTCCTACTTCTCCCGGAAGGCCCGGGCGACCTGGTCGGACAACGGCTTGACGAAGAAGCTCATCACCGTGCGGGACTGCGTCTGGATGAAGGCCTCGACCGGCATGCCGGGGGTGAGCCGCACCGTGCCGAGGCGCTTCAGCTCGGATTCCGCCACGGCGACCCGGGTGGTGTAGGCGCTCTGGCCGGTGCGCGGATCGGTGGTCAGGTCGGGGGAGATCCGCGAGACCGTCCCCATGATCACCGGCGTGGTGCGCTGGTTGAAGGCCGAGAACCGCAAGGTGGCGGCCTGGCCGACATGGACCTGATCGATGTCCTGCGGCGCGAGCTTGGCCTCGACGGTCAGGTGATCGGCGGTCGGCACGATCTGCATGATCTCGGCGCCGGGCGCCACGACGCCGCCCACCGTGTGGACCGCGAGCTGATGGACGAGGCCGTCCTGCGGCGCCCGGATCTCGACGCGCTTCAACTGGTCCTCGGCGGCGATGCGCCGCTCGGCGTATTCCGACATCTTGCTGCGGATCTCGGCCAGTTCCTTGCCGACCTCGGTGCGCAAATCCTGGTCGATCTGCAGGATCTGCAGCCGCGTCTCGGTGATGCGGCCGCGCACCTGGGCGATGGTGGAGACGAGCGTCCCCTTCTCGCCCTCCAGCCGGGCGAGGTCGCGTTCGAGGGCGCTCACCCGCTGGATCGGCACCAGCTTCTTCTCCCACAGGTCGCGCACCCCGCCGAGCTCGCGCTCGATCAAAACAATCTCCCGGGCCTTGGCGGCGATCTGCTCGTCGAGGCCGCGGATCTGCTCGGCGAGCTGGCCGACGCGCTCGGCGAGCTGGGACTTCTGGCCCTCCCGGGCGCTCCCGCGCGTCTGGAACAGGCGGCGCTCGCCGTTCATCAGCCCGGCCACTACCGGGTCGGCGGCACGCGCGATCAGCTCGCCTGGGAAGGCGACGTCGTCGGTGCCGTCGCGCTCGGCCTCAAGGCGGGCGCGCCGCGCGGTCGATTCGTCGATCGAGCGGGTGACGATGGCGAGGTTGGCTTGCAGCACCGTCTCGTCGAGGCGAAGCAACACGTCGCCGGCGGCGACCCGGTCGCCGTTCTTCACCCGCAACTCGCCGACGACGCCGCCGGTCGGATGCTGCACCTTCTTGACGTCGGATTCGACCACCAGCGAGCCGGCGGTGACGACGGCGCCGGAGAACTCGGCGAGCGCGGCCCAGCCGCCGGCGCCGACGAACAGGAGGAGGCCGCCGACCACGCCGGCGAGCAGATGACGGCGGATCGAAGCCTGGGTCTCGGGAGCGATCGGATTCATCACGCGCGCCCTCCCTGGGCGACCTTGAGGGAGAAGCCGGGCGCGAAGCTCGCCGAGCCGGCCTGCATCGGCTGCATCGGGCGCGGCCGGTTGAGGGCGGGCAGCACCTCGTCGCGGGGGCCGAGCGCCTGCACGCGGCCATGGGCCATCACCATCACTTGGTCGACCGCCGCGAGGGCGCTCGGCCGGTGGGCGATCACCACCACGATGCCGCCGCGGGCCCGCACCCCGGCGATCGCCTCGGTGAGCGCGGCCTCGCCCTCCTGGTCGAGGTTCGAGTTCGGCTCGTCGAGCACCACCAGGAAGGGCTCGCCGTAGAGGGCGCGGGCGAGCGCCAGGCGCTGGCGCTGGCCGGCGGAGAGGAGCGCGCCGCGCTCGCCGATCTGGGTCTGGTAGCCGTCCGGCAGGGCGAGGATCAGGTCGTGGACTCGCGCGGCCCTGGCCGCCGCGATGATGCCCTCGGCCTCGGCGCCGGGCCGGAAGCGCGCGATGTTGGCCGCGACCGTGCCGGGAAACAGCTCGACCTCCTGCGGCAGGTAGCCGACATGGCGGCCGAGATCCTGCGGCCGCCACTGGTCGAGGCGGGCGCCGTCGAGGCGCACCGCGCCGCGGTCGGCGGGCCAGATCCCGACGAGGAGACGCGCGAGCGACGACTTGCCGGACGCGCTGTGGCCGACGATGCCGAGCCCCTGCCCCGGCCGGAGCGTCAGGCTGACGTCGAGGGCGGTGAGGCGCTGGCCCCCGGGCGGGCCGACGCTCGCCTGCTCGACGGTGAGGCTGTCGCGCGGCGCTGGCAGGGTCAGGCCCTCCGGCTCCGGGCCTGCGGCCGAGAGGGCGCTGCCGAGATGGCGCCAGCACTCGCGGGCGGCGGAGAAGGTCTTCCAGTAGCCGATGGCCTGGTCGATCGGCGCCAGCGCCCGGGCGCTCAGGATCGAGCCGGCGATGATGACGCCGGCCGTGGCTTCCTGGCGGATCACCAGGAAGGCGCCGACGCCGAGCACCGCCGATTGCAGCACCACCCGCAGCACCTTCGAGGTGTTGTGGATCGCCCCCGTGATCTCGGCGGTGCGCTCCTGGGTAGCGTGCGAGGCGGCGTTGACCTTCGACCACAGGCCGGCGAGGTCGGGCTCCATGCCCATCGCCCGCACGGTCTCGGCGTTGCGCCGGCTCGCCTCGGCGACGAAGCCGCGGGCGGCGGAGGCCTCGCGGGCGTCGCGGGCGTGATGGCGGGTGAGGATCTCGGCGAGGATCGTCAGGCCGACGAGCGCCAGGGCGCCGAGGAGCGCAGTCAGGCCGATCCAGACGTGGAAGGCGAAGAGCAGGCCGAGATAGACCGGGATCCAGGGCAGGTCGAACAGCGCGCCGGGACCGCCGCCGGCCAGCGCCGACCGGATCTGGTCGAGGTCGCGCATCGGGCGCAGGCCGTCGGCTTCCGCCCGTCCGCGCAAGGGCAGGGTGACGACGGCGCGGAAGACCTGCCGGCTCAGGGATTCGTCGAAGGCGCGGCCGGCCCGCAGGAGCAGGCGCGAGCGGATCAGGTCGAAGTAGCCCTGGCCCAGATAGAGCACCAGCACGATCAGGCTCAGGCCCACCAGCGTCGGCACGCTGCGGCTCGGGATCACCCGGTCGTAGACTTCGAGCATGTAGAACGAGCCGGCGAGCGCCAGCAGGTTGACCGCGCCGCTGAGCACGGCGACGCCGAGGACGACGTGGCGCAGCCGCGCCAGGGCCGCCACCATCGGCGGCGCCGAGGCGGCCCGGGACCGGCCGAGGCCGAAGGCCGTCAGCGCGTCCTGCCGGAGGCCGTCCTCGGGGGGTTCGGTCGTGCCGGCGGGGGCGGAGGCGAAGCGGTCGCGCACCCGGTTCAAGGCCGGCGCTGCAAGCCTCTGGGCGGCGTCGCGGGCGCGCCGGACGGCGCCGGCCGTCGGGAGGTGGGAAGCGGAGGATGTCATGGGGCGCGGTGGGCTCCGGTCGTCGGCGCGCGGCAACGGGCCCGGATCGGGGCGGGCGGCGCGGCGGATGCAAGGGAAACGAATTCCGGTTGATCCGTGCAAATAAAGATCAAGCGCGGGATCCCCTCTCCCGTGTGGGAGAGGGGTAGGGGTGAGGGTGACACGCTTCAGTGTAAGTCACTGAGCGTGGTGCTGATATCGGTACGGCCAGAGCCTGACTCAGAACCGTAGCACCCTCACCCCCGACCCCTCTCCCACACGGGAGAGGGGAGTTGCGCTTTATCTTTATTTGGACAGATCCCGTGGAAATCGCAGGAGACGCGAGGAACCCCGCCCGCCGGCCGGCGGGCGGGGCGTCGCGCGCCTCAGACGAGGTAGTCGTGGAAGGTGAAGTGCTTGGCGCCGTTGTCGGCCAAGGTGATGTGGGCGCTCGGAACGTCCTGGCCGTGGTAGCTGGCGCTGTCGACGTAGAGGTTGCGGTCCTTCGCGTCGGTCCCGCCCCAGGCGTCGTTCAGGAACTTGACCACCACGTCGTGGTCGCCCTGGCCCCAGTCGCCGCGCACCGAGATCAGGTCGGACTGGCCGGCGCTGTGCAGGGACTTCGCAGTCTGCACGCCGCCGATCTGCTTGCCGTCCACCGAGATGGTGTACTGCGCGTTGCCGTTATAGGCGTCCTGGCTGATCTTCAGCAGCAGCTGGTCGGAGCCGCTGCCGAGGCTGACGCTCGGCTGCGCGGTGCCGCCGGTCGACGGCGCGGCGACGGGCGTCGTCACGGGCGTGGTCGACGGCGTCGTGACCGGCGCGGTGGTGACCGGGGTCGTCGTGGTGGGCGTGCTCGGCACGCTGTGGTCGCCGCCGCCGGCCGGGGTCGCGGCGGTGTTGTTCGTCACCAGCTCGATATGCGAGCGGATGGCGGCCATGTCCTTGAACAGGTTGTCGACCTGGCTCTGGCTCACGCCTTTCTCGAGGTAGGCGAGCTGGAGCGTGTTCGGGCCGGCGGTGTCGGTGACGTAGCCGCCGTAGTTCTGGTAGGCCTTGGCCAGCGCCATGCCCTCGGCGGTCGTGATGCCGATCTTGGTCAGGTCGACGTCCTTCGGGATCGCGAACAGCGAGCCGAGCGGGATCGAGCCCGAGTAGCTGCCGCTGAAGCTGTCGGCGGTGGTCGCCGGCCAGACGTAGGGGGTCTTGGCGGAGCCGGCCTGGGTGGTCGAGATCGCCATCGCCACGGCGTGGTCGATGTGGCCCGCGTCGAGGTCCGCCTTCTGCACAACGCCGCCCATCAGCGACATGCCGGCGGCGCGGATGCCCTCGTGCGCACCGGGCACGTCGGCGATGCCGTCACCCGTCACGGTGTTCTCGACGACGAGGTTGGCGTGGTAGCTGTTGCTCCCGGTCTTCGAGCCGAGCCAGGTCTCGATGTAGTGCTTGCCGTCCTCCGAGACGATGATCGCCCAGCCGTCGCCGGTCTTGAACTGCACGTCGGTCGGCGTCCGCATCTGGAACGTGCCGTTCATCGACGAGGTGTTGCCGAAGGTCCAGTCGGCATTGGTGCCGCGGCTGTCGTAGCTCCAGGTCGCCATCGGATCGGTCGACTTGGCCTGATAGATCGGGATCGCGTCCTGGCCGATCCAGGTGTTCACGCCGGCCTGGTGCTGGATGGAGGCGGTCTGCGCTCCGGATGCAGACTGGAACTGGGCGTTCGACCCAATCGGGGTGTTCCAAATGCTGCTCGG
This sequence comes from Methylobacterium sp. 17Sr1-1, assembly GCF_003173775.1. NCBI lineage: Bacteria > Pseudomonadati > Pseudomonadota > Alphaproteobacteria > Hyphomicrobiales > Methylobacteriaceae > Methylobacterium > Methylobacterium sp. 17Sr1-1. Next base: position 2,910,001 of record NZ_CP029552.1, read on the forward strand.
CGCAAAAGGCTGCGCGACCGTTTGAAAAGCCATGTATCACTTCCAGATCTGTGGAACGGGTGCCGGGCCGCAGGACGCGGCGGCAGGGATGCGTCATCGTGAGAAGATCAGCGCCCGTCAGGGGCTCGATCCGATGTGCGAAGCGGACAATAAGTAGCAACGTTTCCCTGTCAAGCCTGTGTTAATAAATGTAGTCTTACCGATACTTCAGCAAATAATTCGATATCGATTCAGGACGGAACGGTGATTCGCCGATTCTCACCGGAAAAATTTGCGCAGTGAATTGGAATCCGTGCGGCATCCGGACGTCGCCGCGCCAAGAGATCGGCGGCGACAACTCTCGGCATCATGATGCGGCGCAGCAACGTAGCCGTATTGAGAGCAGGCAAATTGGCTCGTACAGCTGTCGGACGATCCGTATTGGGCGCCGTACATAAGATGAATGATCGTCCCGCAATGGGACATGGCGTGGCGGCCGGCGACGAGAGCCGATGTTGAAGACCGTGAAGCTGCCCGTCGATTGTGCGGCGCCCGGGACGCCCGCAGACCAGGCCGGCCTCACCCGCAATCGGATCGGGCGCGACGACTTGCAGGCCGAAGACGATCCCCGAAACCATACCTGCGACGACTGGCGACAACCGCCATATCCTTCACGAATCGCAGATCTGCCCCGGGCCGGCTTGCCGGCGACACAAGCATCGCGCGGATCAATCGTGAAGCACCCTCGAAAGGCGTAGGCGACAGTTGTCGTCCGCACCGAAAGGCTGTGTGCGCAGCCGGCCTATGGCTCCTTCCACAATCCAGGCCAGGATGTGACAGTGCCGTTCAACGCGAATCTTTCTTGTCGAAAGCAGACGCCATGCTCTATTCCGACGAGACGACCGTCGATCCGGTCCTCAATCCGGTCCAGACCGGCGACAATGCCTCGTCTGCGGCCTCGTCCCCGACTCCCGGAGCCGAGGATCCGGCCTCCGCGAGCAAGGTCGCCACGCTGCTCGGCGCGAGCCCCGTCGGCTCGAGCGGCGCGCCCGATCCGGCGGCCGCCTCGATCCTTCAGGATCCAACGGTGAAGTCCGGCCCGTCGGCGGCCTCGAACGCGATCTTCTGCTGCGGCACCTGCGGCTACGTGAACTGCCCGACGCGGATCCTCGACCTGCCGTCGAGCACCATCCTGTCGGCGAGCGGGCAATTGCCCGGCTACGGCAGCAGCGCACCGCTGGGCGCCGTCACCACCCTGCCCGGCGGGGCCGAGACCGCCGCGACGGGCCCGAGCAAGACCCAGATCGCCAAGTTGAGCGGCCCGATCACGACCGCCGTCGCGCCGTCGAAGTCCGGCACGAACACCCTGACCGCCAATTCCCTGACCGCCACCTCGCTCAGCACCACCGCGACGGCCTCGACCACCAACAAGATCGTCCTGGAGAACCAGAAGGTCGGCAACCCGGTCAGCGAGTGGGGCATCGACGGTTCGGGCGACGACAACATCGAGGGCTTCGCGACCGACATCAGCACGAATGTCGGCAAGACCGTCAACTTCAAGATCAACACCAACTCGAGCAATTACCGGATCGACATCTACCGGCTCGGCTATTACGGGGGCCTGGGTGCGCGCAAGATCGACACGATCCAGCATACCGGGGTGCAGAACCAGCCGAATCCCCTGCGCGACGCGGCGACAGGGATGGTCGATGCGGGCAACTGGTCGATCTCGGCCTCGTGGACCGTGCCGACGGACGCGGTGTCGGGCGTCTACATCGCCAAGCTGACGCGCCAGGACGGCACGGCGGGCGAGAACGAGATCCCGTTCATCGTCCGGGACGATTCGAGCCACAGCGACATCATCTTCCAGACCTCGGACCAGACCTGGCAGGCCTACAACCCGTGGGGCGGGGCCAACTTCTACGGCGGCAACGGCCCGGCCACCGGCCAGGGCGCGGGCCGCGCCTACGCGGTGAGCTACAACCGGCCGATCACCACCCGCGGCGGCACCCTCGCGGCCGGGCCGCAGGACTATATCTACGGCGCCGAGTTCCCGGCGATCATGTGGCTGGAGCAGAACGGCTACGACGTCTCGTACATGTCAGGCGTCGATGCCGACCGGTACGGCAGCCTGCTCAAGAACCACAAGATGTACCTCGATGTCGGCCATGACGAGTACTGGTCGGGCCCGCAGCGCGACAACGTCGAGGCGGCCCGCGACGCCGGGGTCAACCTGGCGTTCTGGAGCGGCAACGAGGTCTACTGGCGCACGCGGTTCGCGAGCAGCATCAGCAGCGACGCCACGCCGTACCGCACGCTGGTCTCCTACAAGGAGACTTGGGACGCCGACCAGAACGCCGACCCGAGCAACCAGTGGACCGGCACCTGGCGCGACCCGCGCGGGCCGGCCGGGACGGTGGGGAACAACGACCCCGAGAATGCCCTCACGGGCACGATGTTCCAGGTCGACGCCTACGTGCTCGACACGATCACGGTGCCCTACGACGACGCCAACCAGCGGTTCTGGCGCAATACCAGCATCGCCAACCTGCAGCCGGGTCAGACCGCCTCGCTCAACAAGAACTATCTCGGCTACGAGTGGGACGAAGCGCCCGACAATGCCAGCGCGCCGGCCGGACTGGTGCGCCTGTCCTCCACCACCCTCGACGAGACGACCTACCTCCAGGATTTCGGCAACACCACCGGCAAGGGCACGGCGACCCACAGCCTGACGCTCTACCGCGCCCCGAGCGGCGCCCTCGTCTTCGGCGCCGGCACCGTCTACTGGTCCTGGGGCCTGTCGGCCAACCACGACAACGAGGCGACGCCGACCGATCCGCGGATCCAGCAGGCGATGGTCAACCTGCTCGCCGACATGGGCGTGCAGCCGGGAACCCTCGACCCGAACCTGAAACCCGCCACCGCCTCGACCGACCACACCGCGCCGACCTCGACCGTCACCACGCCGACGACGGGATCGAGCGTCACGGCCTTCACCCCGGTGACGATCACCGGCACCGCCAGTGATGCCGGCGGCGGCGTGGTCGCGGGCGTCGAGGTCTCGACGGACAACGGCGCCACCTGGCGCGCCGCCACCGGCGACGAGAGCTGGAGCTACACCTTCGCGCCGCAGGTCGCCGGGACCTACCAGATCCGCACCCGGGCGACCGACGACAGCGTCAACCTGGAAACCCCGTCGGCGGGGCGCAGCCTGACGGTGACGGCCTCCCCCTCCCTCACCATCTTCCCCGGCTCGGCGAAGCCCACGGTCACCAACACCGTCGACAGCACCCCGGTCGAGCTCGGGGTGAAGTTCCAGAGCTCCACCGCCGGCACGATCAGCGGCCTCCGCTTCTACAAGAGCACCCAGGACCGCGGGACCCATGTCGGCACGCTGTGGTCGAGCACCGGCCAGAAGCTCGCCACCGTGACCTTCACCAACGAGACCACGGACGGCTGGCAGACCGCCACCTTCTCGAATCCGGTCCCGATCACCGCGGGCACGAGCTACACCGCCTCGTACTACTCGACGCTCGGGCACTATTCGAGCGACGTGAACTACTTCAACAGCAACGTGACGAGCGGGCCGCTCACCGCCAGCAGCGGCGTCTATGCCTACAACCAGAGCCAGTTCCCGACCCAGACCTTCAACAACACGAATTTCTGGGTCGACGTGCTGTTCAACGCCGGCGGCACCACGACGAACCAGGCCCCCACCGCCGTCAGCGATTCCGGCCTGTCGGTCACGAAAGACACCGCCACGACCTTCGCAACCTCGACGTTGCTCGCCAACGACACCGACCCGAACGGCGATCCGCTGACGGTGACCGGCGTCAGCGCTCCCTCGAACGGCACCGTATCGCTCAACATCCAGAACGCCACCGTCACCTTCACGCCGACCGCCGGCTACACGGGTCCGGGCGGCTTCACCTACACGATCTCGGACGGGCGCGGCGGCACGTCCTCGGCCAACGCGGCGCTGACGGTGTCGGCGCCCGGCACCGCCCCGGTCAGCCTGTTCTCGTCCTCGGCGACTCCCGCGGTCGCCAACGAGAGCGACACCGGAGCGGTCGAGCTCGGGGTGAAGTTCCAGGCCTCCTCGGCCGGCACGGTGAGCGCGATCAAGTTCTACAAGGGCAGCCAGAATACCGGCACCCATACCGGCACCCTGTGGTCGAGCACCGGCCAGGCGCTGGCGACCGCGACCTTCACCAACGAGAGCGCGAGCGGCTGGCAGACTGCCACCTTCTCGAGCCCGGTCGCGCTGACGGCGGGCGCCACCTATACGGCCTCCTACCACACCAATACCGGGCATTACTCGACGACGACGAACGGCTTTGCCAACGCGGTGACGAACGGGCCCCTCACCGCACCGTCCACCGGCAACGGCGTCTACGCCTACGGCAGCTCCAGCCTGTTCCCGACCAGCACCTACCAGAACACCAACTACTGGGTCGACGTCGTCTTCAACCCGAGCGGCACCGCCGCCAACCAGTCGCCGGTCGCGGTCAACGACACCGGCCCCGCGGTGACGAAAGACACCGCCGTCACCTTCTCGACCTCGACGTTGCTCGCCAACGACACCGACCCGAACGGCGATCCGCTGAGCGTGACGAGCGTCGGTGGCGCCACCAACGGCACCGTCTCGCTCAACTCCACCAACTCCACCATCACGTTCACGCCGACCACCAACTACACCGGGTCCGCCGGCTTCACCTACACGATCTCGGACGGGCGCGGCGGCACCGCGTCGGCGAGCGTCGCCCTGACGGTGTCGGCGCCCGGCACCGCCCCGGTCAGCCTGTTCTCGTCCTCGGCGACGCCGGCGGCCACCAACACCAACGATACCAGCCCGGTCGAGCTCGGGGTGAAGTTCCAGGCCTCCTCGGCCGGCACGGTGAGCGCGGTCAAGTTCTACAAGGGCACGCAGGATACCGGCACCCATACCGGCACCCTGTGGTCGAGCACCGGCCAGGTTCTCGCCACCGCGACCTTCACCGGCGAGAGCGCGAGCGGCTGGCAGACCGCCACCTTCTCGAACCCGGTGACGTTGACGCCCGGCGCCACCTACACCGCCTCCTACCACACCAATGCCGGTCGCTACTCGACCACCGCCAACGGCTTCTCGAGCGCGGTGACGAACGGGCCGCTCACCGCACCGTCCACCGGCAACGGCGTCTACGCCTATGGCAGCTCCAGCCTGTTCCCGACCAATACCTACCAGAATACCAATTACTGGGTCGACGTCGTCTTCAACCCGAACAGCAACGCCACCAACCAGTCGCCGGTCGCGGTCAACGACACCGGCCCGGCGGTGACGAAGAACACCGCCGTCACCTTCTCGACCTCGACGTTGCTCGCCAACGACACCGACCCGAACGGCGATCCGCTGAGCGTGACGAGCGTCAGTGGTGCCACCAACGGCACCGTCTCGCTCAACTCCACCAACTCCACCATCACGTTCACGCCGACCACCAACTACACCGGGTCCGCCGGCTTCACCTACGCGATCTCGGACGGGCGCGGCGGCACCTCGTCGGCGAGCGTCGCCCTGACGGTGCTGGCCCCCAGCACCGGCGCGGTCAGCCTGTTCTCCTCGTCGGCGACGCCGGCGGCGACCAACACCAACGACCTCAACCCGGTCGAACTCGGCGTGCAGTTCCAGGCCTCCTCGGCCGGCTCGGTGAGCGCAGTCAAGTTCTACAAGGGCACGCAGGATACCGGGACCCATACCGGCACGCTGTGGTCGAGCACCGGGCAGAAGCTCGCGACGGCCACCTTCACCAACGAGTCTGCCAGCGGCTGGCAGACCGCCACCTTCTCGAACCCGGTCGCGCTGACGCCCGGCGCCACCTACACGGCGTCCTACCACACCAATACCGGCCGCTACTCGCAGACCGCCAACGGCTTCGCCAACGCGGTGACGAGCGGCCCGCTGACGGCGCCGTCGGCCGGCAACGGCGTCTACGCCTACGGCAGCTCCAGCCTGTTCCCGACCAACACCTACAACAAGACGAATTACTGGGTGGACGTCGTCTTCAACCCGTCGGCGGCGGCGTGAGGATCGGCACGAACCATCACAAGCCCCCTCATCCCACCCTCGACCTCATCCTGAGGTGCCGGGCGATCGAAGATCGCTTGGCCTCGAAGGAGGCCTCCAGAAACCGCCGAGACTTCTGGAGCCCTCCTTCGAGGTCAATCGATCGACTAACACCTCAGGATGAGGTCGAGGATGGGACAAAATCGTTCGCAAGCATCTGACAACGCACAGGGATCGTCATCAATGATCACCGAAACCTACACCGACGGCATCAGCGAGATCACCGTGACCGGCTCGATCGTCCGGGTCGACCTAATGAGCCTGTCGCCGTCCGAGCGCGACGCCAACGGCAACCCGGTGCCGATGGTGCGCCAGCGCCTGATCCTCCCGGCCGACGCCTTCGCCAACGCCGCCGACCTGATGCAGCAGGTCAAGAACAGCCTGATCGAGTCCGGTGTCATTCATCCGGGCCAGCCCCAGCGGGAGGCCGTGCCCTTCGCCGGTGCCCGCCCGGGCCGCAACACCTCGCCGAACTTCTCCTGATCCTCCAAAAAAGCTCGGGCGCCGCCGTGGATACCGGACTGCACTGCCTCGTCGCCGTCGCGCGCCACCACGGCGTCGACCTCGATACTGAGCGCCTCGCCCACGCCTACGCGGTCGGGGACGAGGCGGTGTCGACCCCGCGCCTGACCCGGATGGCGCGGGAGGTGGGCCTCCGGGCCGGCCGCACCCGCCTGTCCTTCCGGAATCTCACCGATCTCGGCGGCGCCTTCCCGGCCCTGGCGCATTTGAGGAACGGCAACTGGGTCGTCGTCACCGGCACCGACCGGAACGCCGAGACGCCGCGCCTGATCGTGTTCGACCCGAAGGCCGCCCGGCTCGAGCCGTTCCTCCTCGACGAGGCCGCCTTCTGCGCCGCCTGGGGCGGCGAGGTGCTGCTGATGCGCCCCAAGGCCAGGCGGCGCACGCCCGACGGGCGCCGCCCCTTCGGGCTCCTGTGGTTCGTGCCCGAGATCCTGCGCCAGCGCCGGCTCTTCTCCGACGTGATCGTGGCGGCGCTCGCGCTCTACGCCGTCGGCCTCGCGGTGCCGCTGTTCTCGCAGCTCGTCATCGACCGGGTGCTGACCCACGAATCCTACGCGACCCTCACGGTGCTCGCCGGCGGGGTGGTGCTGGCGCTGGTCTTCGAGGCCTGCTTCACGTTCCTCAGGCGCTACCTGCTGCTCTACGCCTCGAACCGCATCGACATCCGGGTCGCGGTGAAGACCTTCGCCCACCTCCTCGGCCTGCCGCTCGCCCATTTCGAGCAGGTGCCGGCGGGCATCCTGGTCAAGCACATGCAGCAGGCCTCCCGGGTGCGGGAATTCCTGACCGGGCGCCTCCTCACCACGGCGCTCGACGCCTGCTCGCTCCTGGTCTTCGTGCCGGTGCTGCTGCTCTACAGCCCGAAGCTGACCCTGGTGGTGCTGGTCTTCACCGGCCTCGTCGCGCTCACCATCCTAGGCCTGATCGGGCCGTTCCGGCGCCGGCTCCAGGCGCTCTACGACGCGGAGGGCGAGCGCCAGGCGCTGCTGGTCGAATCGGTCCAGGGCATGCGCACCATCAAGTCGCTGGCGATGGAGCCCCTCCAGGGCCGCCAGTGGGAGGACGCCTCGGCGCAGGCCGTGCAGATGCGCTACGGCGTCGAGCGGATCTCGGCCATCGCGCAGGCCGTCACCGGGCTCCTCGAAAAACTCACCTCGGTGGCGATCATCGGGCTCGGGGCCCTCGACGTGTTCGACCGCTCGATGACGGTCGGCGCGCTCGTCGCCTTCAACATGCTGGCCGGCCGGGTCTCGGGGCCGCTCGTGCAGATGCTCACCATGGCGCACGAGTACCAGGAGGTCGCGCTCTCGGTGCGGATGCTCGGCGAGGTGATGAACCGGGCGCCGGAGGCCGAGGGGCCGTCCCGCGGCCTGTGCCCGCCGGTGCGCGGCGAGATCACCTTCGAGGACGTGCGCTTCGCCTACGGGCCGGACCGGCCGCCGGCCCTCGATTCCGTCTCCTTCACCCTGGAGGCCGGCAGCATCGTCGGGGTGGTGGGGCGCAGCGGCTCGGGCAAGACCACGATCACCCGGCTGATCCAGCGCCTCTATCCGGTCCAGCAGGGGCTGGTGCGCCTCGACGGGCACGACATCCGCGAGATCGACCTCGCGCACTTACGCCGCCAGGTCGGCGTGGTGCTGCAGGACAGCTTCCTGTTCCGCGGTACGGTGCGGGAGAACATCGCGGCGGCCAAGCCCTCGGCGAGCTTCGAGGAGATCGCCGAGGCCGCCCGCGCCGCCGGCGCCGACGAGTTCATCGAGCGCCTGCCCCGGGGCTTCGAGACGGTTCTGGAGGAGAACGCCTCGAATCTCTCGGGCGGCCAGCGCCAGCGGCTCGCCATCGCCCGGGCCCTCGTCACCGATCCGCGGCTCTTGATCCTCGACGAGGCGACGAGCGCGCTCGATCCCGACAGCGAGGCGATCATCCGGCGCAACCTGCGCCGGATCGCCCGGGGCCGGACGGTGCTGATCGTCTCGCATCGCCTCGCCACCCTGGTCGATGCCCACGCGATCCTGGTGATCGACGGCGGCCGCCTCGTCGCGACCGGGCGCCACGACCAATTGCTCACCTCCTGCACGACCTACCGCCACCTGTGGAACCAGCAGACGAGGCAGGCCGCATGAGCGCCACACAGCCCCAAGCCGGCTCCGGTGACGACGCGGCCCGGCCGCCGCTCGCCTCGGTGCCGGCATCGGACCCGGCTCCCACCAAGGCCCCTCCCCGCGGCGAGGTCGTGGTCCTGCCCTCCCGGCGCCGGCCGGCCCTGGTCTCGGATTTCCAGCCCGACGCCCTGGCGGTGGAGGAACGCGCCCCGCCCCGGATCGCCCGGGCGACGCTCTACGCGGTCGCCGCACTCCTCGCGACGGGTGTGGCCTGGTCGTGCCTGTCGGAGATCGACGAGATCGCCAGCACGCGGGGCCGGCTCGTCACCACGGTGCCGAACATCGTCGTCCAGCCCCTGGAGACCGCGGCGATCCGCTCGATCGCCGTCACCGTCGGCCAGTCGGTCAAGGCCGGCGAGACGCTGGCGGTCCTCGATCCGACCTTCAGCGAGGCCGACGTGCAGCAGCTCACCGCCCGGCTCGCCGCGGCGGAGGCCCTGGTGCGGCGGCTCGAGGCCGAGGATGCGGACCGCGACGCCGCCTTCGACCTGAAGCGCCCCGAGCAGGCGCTGGAGGCCCGCCTCGCCAAGCAGCGCCGGGCGCTCCGCGACAGCCGCCTGCGCGGCCTCGACGAGGAACTGGCCCGGGCCGAATCGAGCCTCGCCCGCAACCGCCGCGAAGAGACGGTGCTGCTCGCCCGCCTCGACGGCCTGCGCGAGATCGAGGGCATGCGCACGACGCTGCTGGAGCAGCAGATCGGCTCGAAGCTCAACCTGCTCCAGACCCGCGACGCCCGCCTCGACGTCGAGGCCTCGCTGGTGCGCACCCGCGGCGCGCAGACGGAAGCGCGCCACGACCTCGCCAAGGCGACGGCCCAGCGCCAGGCCTTCCTCGACGAGACCGGCCGCACCGTGCTCGAAGCCCTGGCGGAGGCGCGCGAGAAGCGCATCGTCGCGGCCGAGGAGCTGCGCAAGGCGACCCTGCGCCGCGAGCTCGTGACGCTGACGGCGCCCGCCGACGGCACCGTCCTCGACATCGCCCAGCGCGGCGCCGGCTCGGTGGCGAAGCAGGCCGAGGCGCTGTTCACGCTCGTGCCGGCGGGCAGCCCGCTCGAGGCCGAGGTGATGATCCACCCCCGCGACATCGGCCACGTCGCGGCGGGCCAGCCGGCGCGCATCAAGCTCGATGCCTTCCCGTTCCAGAAGCACGGCACGGTCTCGGGCCATGTCCGCACGGTGAGCCGCGACGCCTTCCCGTCCGACGGGGAGGGCCGCGGCAATTCCGGCCCGGGCCAGCCGCCGGCCCTGTTCTACCGCGCCCGCATCAGCCTCGACGACACGGGCCTGCGCGCCCTGCCCGAGGGTGCCGGCCTGATCCCCGGCATGGCGGTGCAGGGCGAGGTCAGGGTCGGCCAGAAGCGGGTGATCGCGTACTTCCTGTACCCGTTGATGCAGGTGGCGGACGAGGGGATCCGGGAGCCGTGAGGGGCTAGAGCATTTTCCGGCCAAGTGGCTACCGGTTGGGCGAAGAAAATGCGGCAAAACTAAAGATCTAGAGCAGCGCCCGAATGTAACGCTACGGTACACGACGCAGCAGGCTGCGCGCCGCAAGAGCAGCGGTCGCCGCGCGTGAACCCTCCCCCTCTGCGGGGGAGGGTGCCCGGCGGAGCCGGGCGGGAGAGGGGCAGCGCGACAGTGCCAAGTGTGGCGCCTGTCAGGACGCTCGCGACCTCTCCGGAAGCGGCGTCCCCTCTCCCGACCCCCGCTGACGCGGGGGCCACCCTCCCCCGCAGAGGGGGGGAGGGTTCAGGCGCGGTGGCCGTCGTTCCCACACCCGCGCAACCTCCTGTGTCGTGCACCGTGTTGCATCGCGATCGGGCGCTGCTCTAGCCTGCCCGCCCGACCGGGCGCTCGGCAGGCCATGCTCAAAGCGCGGAGAGCATCCCGTCCACGGCTCGATGCCGTCGTCATGGACCGGGCCGCGGCGCGGTCGGTCAGCGCTCCGGCGCCGCCAGGAGCGGTGCGAGCCAGCGGGCCGCGAAGGGATCGCCGCAGGTGCCGTGGAGCGGCGGGCGCAGCCGCAACAGCACCTGGATCACCGCGCTGTGCAGCCCGGTGCAGGCGCTCCACTCCACCCCGGCGCCCGGATCGGCGAGGAGCAGGGCGGCCAGGGTCTCGGCCTCCTCCACCGGGCAGGCGCCCTCGAGGCGGATCCACTCACCGTCGCGGCGCACGGTCACGGCGTGCCTCCTCCCATCTCTTGCCCATGTCCTTACGCTTGCTCCCGCGCGACCAGGGCCTCCGGATCGAGCACCAGGAGAAGGCCGCCGTCGCCGGTGAGCACGGTCCCGGCGAAGCCCGGCAGGGCGGCGAGGCCTGGCAGCGGCCGCACCAGCCCGTCGAGGCGGCCGGCGAAGCGATCGACCTCGACGGCGACGCGCTCGTCCCCGAGCCGCAAAACCGCCAGCCGCGCGGCGGCCGGCGGCGGCCCGGGGCCTAAGTCGAGCAGGTCGGCGAGGTGGAGCACCGGTACCGTCCGGCCGCGCAGGACCGTGGCGGCGCCGAAACCGTGGTCGCGGATGCGCTCCCGCGGGACCCGGGCGAACTCGTCCAGGGCCTCCATCGGCAGGCCGTAGAGGTCCGGGCCGATCCCGAGCAGGAACAGCCGGGCGAGGGACTGGGCGCGCGGCAGGATCAGCCGGACCGTGGTCCCCTCCCCGATCCGGCTCTCGACGGTGCAGCGGCCGCCGAGGCGCGCGACGGCCTCGCGCACCGCATCCATGCCGACGCCGCGGCCGGAGACGGCACCGACCTCCGTCGCGGTCGAGAAGCCGGGAGCGAAGATCAGGTCGATCACCCCGGCCGCGTCGAGGGCGGCGAGGGACGCGGGCGCCATCAGCCCGCGGGCGGCGGCGCGGTCGCGGATGAGGGCCGGATCGAGGCCGCGCCCGTCGTCGGAGACCGAGACCACGACCCGCTCGCCCCGGCTCTCGGCCCGCAGGACGATCCGGCCCGTCGCCGGCTTGCCGGCGCGGGCCCGCGCCGCGGGCGGCTCGATGCCGTGGTCGACGGCGTTGCGCAGGAGGTGCAGCAGGGGCTCGAACAACCCCTCGGCCACGTCCCGGTCGACCTCGGTCGCCTCGCCCTCCAGGGTCAGCGCCACCTCCCGGCCGAGCCCGCGGGCGATGTCGCGCAGCGGCCGCGGGAAGCGGCGGAAGACCCGCGCCAGGGGCTGGAGCCGCAGCGCCACCGCCTCGCGGTGCAGCTCGGTGGAGAGCCGCCCGATGCGCTCGTCGCTGGCCCGCAGGGCTGGGACCAGGCTCGCGGGATCGTCTCCGGACATCGCCCTGGCGACCACCGCGCCGAGGGCGGCGCGGGCGGTGGCGAGGTCGTCCGCCAGGGCGACGAGGGCGTCGATCCGGCCCGCATCGACCCGCAGGGTCCTGGGCGCCGAATCGGCGCCGGCAGCCGCGTCGGCGCCCCCAGCCGCGTCGGCGCCGGCAGCGGTGTCGGTGTCGGTGTCGGGGGCCGCCGGATCCGGCGGCGCCAGGGTGACAGTCGTGACCTGGTCGCGCACCAGGCGAAAAACCGCGTCGACCGCCTCCCGCGGATCCGCGGTGAGCAGCGTCACCGCGAGGTTGCAGGCGAAGACGTCGAGGGTCTCCGCCGGCGGCCAGGGCGCGGCGGGGGCGACGTCGAGGGCGAGCAGTCCGGGCAGCCGGCGCACGAGACCGATCGGGTCGTCGCCGGCAAAGAAGCAATCGGCCCGCGGGACGTAGCGCAGGGCGGTGACGGCACCGTCCGGCCGCGCGGGCAGACCCGCCACGAGGTCGGCGGCCCAGCGGGGCACCGGACCCGATGTCGGGCCGGCCGGCGCCGGATCGGGCGCTCCGCCCGGCGGGGCCAGCAGGGTTCGGAAGCCCGCGACGATCCGGGCCGATTCCGCCGCGCTCCCGGCCGGGAGCGCCCCGGTCGCGGCGATCGCCCCGGTCCAGCGCGACGCGGCGTCGAGGGCGGCGAGCGACGCATCGACGAGGCCGGCACCGGTCGCGAGCCGGCCGGCGCGGGCGGCGGAGAGCCCGTCCTCGGCGGCGTGGAGGGCGGCGAGCATGTCGGGCCAGTCGAACAGGGCGGCCGAGCCCTTGAGGGTGTGGACGGCGCGAAACACCCGATTCAGCACCGCCGGATCGGGGGCGCCTTCGAGGGCCAGCAGGTCTTCGGCCGCGGCCTGGATCAGCTCGCGCGCCTCGGCCACGAAATCCGCGACCAAATCCGCCACCATGTCGTCGGCGGGGGGCGCCTCACGCATGCGCGTCCTCCGGGCGCTGATAGACCACGGCCTCGGGGAAGCGGCGGGTGCGGAACCGCGACGGGATCCGGGCCATCGACTCGGTGTGGCCGAGGCAGAGGAAGCCGCCCGGCCGCAGGGCGGAAAAGAGGTTGTCGGCAGCGATTTGTCGCGATGCGTCGTCGAAGTAGATCAGCACGTTGCGGCAGAACACGATGTCGAAGCGCCCTTCCTGCGCCATCCCGGCCCCGTCGACGAGGTTGCGGCGGCTGAAGCGCACCGAGCCGCGCAGCTCCGGCAGGATGCGCCAGGTCGGCCCCCCGGCCGTCCCCTCCTCACGCGTGAAGTAGCGCGCGACCACGGCGGGCGGCAGCCGGCCGAGCGCCCGGGCGCCGTAGCGCCCGGCCTGCGCCGCGGCGAGCGCCCGGGTGTCGATGTCCGAGCCGACGATCTCGATCTCCCAGGCATCGACCGCCGGCCAGTGCTCGAGGAGCCAGATCGCCAGCGAGTAGGGCTCCTCGCCGGTGGCGCAGGGCATCGACCAGATCCGGATCGGATCGCCGAAGCTTCGCCCGGCGGTGACGGCGGCGAGGAGCGAGCCGGTGAGGCAGTGCAGCTGGTGCTCCTCGCGGTTGAAGTAGGTCTCGTTGACCGTGAAGGCGTTGACGAAGAGCTGCACCTCGCCGTCGCGATCGGCCCGCAGCCGGGCGAGGTAGGCCGGCAGGTCACCGGTGCCGGTGGCGCGCATCCGCTCCAGCACCCGGCGCTCGACGAAGGCGCGCCGGTTCCCCGGCACCAGGATGCCGGTCTGGCGGTAGAGCAGGTCGCAGACCCGCGCGAGGTCGGGCTCGGCGAGCGTGCCGGCGCTGTCAGGCGTCATGTCACCAAAGCCGTCAGCTCGGCCGCGATGGCCTCCAGCGGCGCGACCACGCTGGCGCCGCCGGCGCGCACCAGCTCGCCCGGCATGCCCCAGACCACCGCCGTCGCCTCGGCCTCCGCGATGGTGCGCCCGCCGCGGGCCCGCAACGCCGCCATGCTCCGGGCGCCGTCGCGGCCCATGCCGGTCATCAGCACCCCGACGAGGCGGCGCGGCGGCACGAGGTCGAGGGCACTCTCCACCAGGCGGTCGACGCTCGGGTGCCAGGCATACTGGGCCCGGGCCGGGGCCGGGGCCGCCATCAGGCCGCCGGGCCGGCGCACCACGATCACGTCGGCATCGCCGCGCCCGACATAGACCCGGCCCGGCGCCAGGACCACCGGCGCCGTCACCTCCTGCACGCCGAGCGCGCAGAGCCCGTCGAGCCGGCGGGCGAGCGGCCCGGTGAAGGTCGCCGGCATGTGCTGGGCGACGACGATCGGCCAGGGGAAGTCCGCGGGCAGCTCGCCCAGGAGGGCGGTCAGGGCGGGAGGCCCCCCGGTCGAGGCGCCGACCAGGACGAGGCCGCCGGCCGGGTCCGCGGGCGGGGTCGAATCCGCCGGCGGCGCCGAGTTCGCCGGAGGGGCCGAGTTCACCGGGGGGGCCGCCGGCGCCGGGCGTGGCGCGAGATCGGCGTGCCGGGCGCGCAGGCGCGCCGCGAGCCCGAGGGCGGTGCGCGGCCGGGACCGGGCCGCCGCCCGCACCGTCCGCACCAGCACCGGCGCGAAGAGGTCGACCGCCAGCGACACCGCGCCGGCGGGTTTTTCCAGGACGTCGACCGCGCCCCGCGCCAGGGCGTCGAGGCTCGCCTCCGCGCCCTCCCCGGTGAGGGAGGACAGCATCACCACCGGGCAGGGCCGCTCCAGCATGATCCGGTCGAGGCAGGCGAGCCCGTCGAGGCCCGGCATGGTCACGTCGAGGGTCACCACGTCGGGCGCGAAGCGGGGCAAGAGGTCGAGGGCTTCCAGCCCGTCGCGGGCGAAGGCCAGTTCGAAATCGCCCTCGGCGGCGAAGATGCCGCCCAGCACCTTGCGCATCAGCGCCGAGTCGTCGACCACGAGGAGGCGGATCATGCCACGGACCTCCCGGCGAACGCGGCACGACGGAGCAGCGCGGCGGGATCGATCAGCGGCAGCGGCCCGCCCGGCAGGTCGGCGACCCGGGTCAGCGCGGCGCCGAGCCCCTCCGCAAATTCCCCGGCGGCCCCGTGCGGCGCCGGACGGATCGCCGCGGTCTCCGGCCGCACCAGCCGCGCCGCGCCATCGACGAGGAGGCCGGCCCGTGCGCCCCCGGCCTCGACCACCACGAGGCGCCGCGAGCCGATCCCGGGCGGCACGCCGGGGTGCCGGCGCAGGTCGAGGACCGGCAGCGTCCCGCCGCGGACGGCCAGCATCCCGGCGAGGCCGTCCGGCGCCCGGGGCACCCGCACGAGGGCGTCCGGCGCCCGCTCCACCCGGCGCACCGCCCCGGCGGGCAGGCCGTAGGCGTTGCCGGCGAGGTCGACGACGACGATCGGCTCGGTGCCGGCGGCGAAGGGAGCGGCCCGCGCCGGCTCCGCCGCGCCGGCGAGGGCCTGCGGCGACAGGAGGCAGACGAGGGTCCCGTCGTCGCGGCGCAGGAAGCCCGCCGCCAGCCCGGCGGCCGGGCCGGCGCGGCGCAGGGTTCGGGGCACCGGGTCGATCGCCTCCGGCCGCACCCGCAGCACCGGCCCGACCCGCTCGGCCACCAGCCCGAGGCCGCGGAGCACCGCGACCCGGGTGCCGGCGCCGCCCGCGAGCCCGAGCCGGGCGGCGAGGTCGACGAGCGGCAGCGCCCGCCCGCGCCACGACATCGTGCCGAGGGGGACGGCCCTCGCATCGGAGGCCGGCGCGACGCTCTCCGGACGACGCGTCACCGCCTCGACCGCGTCGAGCGGCAGGGCGTAGGATCGCCCGGCGGCCGTGAGGGCCAGGAAGGCGACGTCCGGAGCGCTGTCGGGGACGGCCCGCGGCGGAACCGCATGGCTGCGCGACGCCGCGGCATCGGCGTCTCCCCCCGGCCGTCGCGCGAGACGGCCCGCGATCAGGCCCGGCAGGTCGAGGATCGCGGCCCCGCCCGGATCCGCCTTGAGGCCGACGATTCCGGCGACCAGGAGCCCGACCGGCCCGTCGGCCTCGGCCACCACCATCCGACCCTGGAGGGCCGGCCTCGGGGTCTCTCGCACCGAGGCCGGCGCGAGCAGCCGGGCGAGGTCGAGGACCGGGAGCGCCGTGCCGCGGCTCTCGGCGAGTCCGACGAGGCATGCCGGCGCCCCCGGCACCCGGGTCAGGGCCGGGACCGGCGCCAGGCCGCGCACCAGCTCGGCCGGGAGGGCGACGCGCAGGCCCTCGCCGTCGAGGGCGACGACGAGGACGCGCTCGCGCCCGGCCTCAGCCATCCGCCCGCAGCTCGTCGGCCAGCAGGGCGATCTCCTCGACCGCCGCCGCCAGGTCCTCGGCCCCGCGGGCCTGCTGGCGGGCGGCGGTGGCGGCCTCGGTCGAGGCGCGGTCGGCCTCCTCGGCGGCCGCGGCGATCTGGCGGGCGCCCGCCGCGACATCGGCGGCGGCGGTGAGGATCTCGTCGGCCCCGCCGGCGATCTCGCGGTTGGCCTGCTCCAGCTCCGCCACGTCGGCGGCCACCGCGGCGAGGCCGGCCGTGAGGGCCCGGTTCTTCGCCACCTCGGCCTCGGCGGCGGCCGCCGCGCGTTCGAGGGCGCGGCGCAACGCGGCGGCGCCATTCCGGATCGTGCGCAGGGTGGCGCGGATCCGCTCGGTCCCGGCGCTCGCGTCGCGCGACAGCGCCCGGATGTCGCCCGAGACGAGAGCGAAGCCCTGACCGGCCTCGCCGGCGCGGGCGGCCTCGATCGCGCCGCTCACGGCCAGCATGCCGATCTGCACCGCCACGAGGGCGATGCCCTCCGCGATCGTCTCGATGCGCCCGGTATCGGCCTCGATCGCGCCGAGGCGGTCGAGGGAGGCGTGCATCCCGTCGAGGGACTGCCCGACCCCGTCGGCGAGGGCGCCGAGGGTGGCGCGGGCCTCGCGCAGGGTCCCGGCGAGGCCCGCGACCTGCGCGAGCGCATGGTCGGCACCGGTCCGGGCCTCTGCGGCGGCGCGCTCGATCTCCGTCATCGCGGCGGCGGATTGCCGGGCCGCGGCGCTCTGGACGGTCAGGCCGCGGCTGATCTGGTCGACCGCGGCCAGGATCTCGGCCGCGGCGCCGGACAATTCCTGGATCGAGGCGGAGAGCGCGTCGGCGGCCCCCGCGATCGCCTCGGGATTCGCGCCGGCCACGCCCGCGGGCTGCGCGGGAGGCGCGCGGTCCGCGCTCGCGCCGCCCAGCGTCTCGGCGAGGGCCGCCAGCGCCTCGGCGGTGGCCTGGCCCTGGTCGAGGGCTTCCGTCTGCTGGCTCACCGCGCGTTGCGCCTCCTCGGCCGCGGCAGCCTGCTGCTCGGCCGCCGCCGCGACCTGCTCGGCGCCGGCTTGCGCCTCGCGGGTGGTCGCCTCCGCCCGGAGCGCCGCCGCCAGGATGCTCTGGGCGCCTTCCGCCAATGTGCCGAGATCGGTCCGCGCCGCCTCGAGCCGTCGGGCGACCCCCGTCCCCGAGGCGGCCTCCGTCACCGCCCGTGCGGCGGCGTCCCGGATCGCGGCGCCGAGCGCCCGGATCTCGGCCCGGATCGCCTCGGCCCGCTCCCGCACCTCCCCGGCCCCGGCCTCCGCGGTCTCGGCGAGCGCCCGCACCTCGTCGGCGACGATCGTGAAGCCGCGGCCGTGCTCCCCGGCCCGGACCGCCTCCAGGGCGGCGTTGAGGGCGAGCAGCCCGGTCTGGTCGGCGATCTCCGCGACCGTGCCGGTGACCTCGCCGATGCTCGCCGCCCCGCGATCGAGGTCGTCGACGATGGCGACCGTCGCGGCCTGCCGCCCGGCCTCGGCCTCGATCGCCGCGACCGACTGGGTCGCCTGGACGCTGGCCTCGGCGAGCACGGACTGGAACGCGGCGGTACGCTGGCGCGACAGGTCGGCCCGCTCCCGCGCCGCACCGAAGCGCCCGACGATCGCCGCCACCGCGGCGAGGGACTCTTGCGCCGCACCCGCGGCCTCCTCGGCCCCGCCGGCGATCTGCTCCATCGCCCGGCGCAGCTCCTCGGCCGCCGCCGACGCCTCGGTGACGCCGGCCGCCAGCTCCTCGGTGGCGGCGCCCAGGCGCTCGGTCGCCTTCCGCCGGCGCATATCCGCTGGCTCGCGGCGCGTATCCGCCGGCTCGCGGGTCCGGCCCGGCCGGGGCGCGGGTTCCGCCTCCGGCGCCGTGGGCGCACCGTCCCGGGCCGCGAGCTTCGCCTTCTTCACCAGTGCCATCGCGCCCAAAAACCCGCCCGCGCCTGCGCCGGTGTGCCGGAGGCGTGTCGCCGCGGCAAGCGCCACGGGGGTATCGGGCTGGGGAGTGTGGCGCCAAGTCTCGCCTTTCGAAGTCTCGTCTTTCGAACTCCCGCCTCCCGAAGTCCCGCCGCTTCCGGTGGCAGGCCGCTCGGACCGGCGGGTTAGGGTTTCCTTAACCACGAGCCGCGATGGTCCGCTCAACTGAACACCGAGGAGGTCGGGATGGATCACTTCGAGACGAGCATCCGCGAGCGGGCCTACGCCCTGTGGGAGCGGGACGGCCGCGCGCCGGGCCGCGACGAGCATTACTGGCGCCTGGCCGAGCAGGAGCTCACCCGGCCGGCGGCGCCGCCGGCCGAGGCGCCGGCCGCCGAGACGGTCGCCGCCAAGCCCGTGCGCAAGCCGGCGGCCCGCAAACCCGCTGCTGCCAAGAGCGCCGCGGCCAAGGTCGTGGCCGAGGTGGCCGAGGCCGCAGCGAAGCCGGCCCCGCGCCGGCGCCGCGCCGCCGCCGCGGTCGAGAACGTCACGACGCATTAAAATGACAGTCGGGCGCGAGCCGCGCCCGACCCGACTACAGAGCCTGCGAGGCCGCGCGATCTCCGATTGCCCGGCACCTCAGGATGGGGTCGCAGATGGGATTGGAAAGCGTCTCGTAACGCTGTCCTCGCCTAACAAGCAGGCGCTCAGCCCCTTCCGCCCTGCGGGAGGGGCTTTTTTTCGGTCGCGACCCGCACCGTGAGCCTGCCGCGGCGGCGGATCCGCCACAGCGCGCCGACGAGGACGACGTCGATCACCCCCAGGACGGCCAGAGCCGCCAGTGTCGCGTCGGCGCCCGCATGGGCGATGAGGTAGGCCCCGGCCGACGGCGCGACGGCCTGCGCGGCGAGGCTCGGCTTCGCCAGCCGGCCGAGCAGGGCGGCGTAGCGGTCGGGCCCGAACAGGGCGAGCGGCAGGGTGCCGCGGCCGATCGAGTAGAGCCCGTTGCCGGCACCGTAGACCACCAGCACCAGGCCCGGTGCCGGCAGCCCGCTCCCCAACAGGAGTAGGCCGACCGCCATCAGCACCACCGCGGCGGTGAGCGTCCAGATCGGGTGGTGCCGGCTGCGATTCGCCACTTCGAGCAGCCGCGCCCCGACCTGCGACGGCCCGACCAGGGTGCCCAGCGACACCGCCGCCGCCAGCGACAGGCCGCGATCCTGCAAGAGCGTCAGCAGGTGGACCGAAAAGATCGAGGTGGCGATGCCGGTGCAAGTCACGATCGCGGCGAGCATCAGGAAGACCGGCCGCTCGTCGGCGTCGAGCGACACCGTATCGGACCGTCCGCCCCCTGCCGCCGGCCGCGGGGCGGCGCGCGGGACCGCCCCCAGGATCAGCGGCAGGCACACGCCGAGTTGCAGGGCGGCGTAGGTCAGGCAGGTGCCGCGCCAGCCGAGATGCGCGAGCAGGAAGGCCGAGAGCGGCCAGCACAGGGTGCTGGAGAACCCGCCCCACAGGGTCAGCGTCGTGATCGCCGGGCGCGCATCGGCGCCGTAGAGCCGCCCGAGCGTCGCGAAGGCGGCGTCGTAGAGGCCCGACCCCATCCCGGCGCCGATCACCAGCCAGCCGAGGCCGAAGACCGGCAGGTTCGGGGCAAGACCCAGGACGACCAGCCCGGCGGCGAGCAGCAGGGCCGACACCGCCAGGACCGGCCGCCCGCCCCGGCGGCCGATCGTCCGGCCGGCGAAGGGCGCGACGAGGCCCGCCGCCAGCATGCCGGCGGTGAGGCTGCCGAAGATCCAGGGCAGTCCCCAGCCGGTCTCCGCCGCGATCGAGGGGCCGAGCACCGTCAGCAGGTAGTAGCTGCAGCCCCAGGCGAGGATCTGCACGATGCCGAGCGCCGAGATGACCGGCCAGCGCCTCTGCGCGATCACGAGACGGCCGGGCCCGGGCCGCAAGCCCGCGCGTGGTCCAGAACGACGTCCATCGGCGGCCTCCCGCTTCGGGCGGGCATGAGGACCGGCGCCCGATTCCCGCATCCTTTGCCAATCTCTAACGAGTTCGCGGGACACTCGTCCACCGAAGTCCGGCGGGGTTGTGGAACATCTCCGGAACACCCATCTAAGATGCTGATTTGCTTCGCCTTCCATGCGTTCCGCTGGCACCCGGAGCGCAAATCGGCTAAGCCCTCCGGCAAGAGAATGTGAGCCCGCGCGGGCCGCGACGAGAGACAGACCTTGGCAGAGAACGATTCGACCGGCGCACCGCCGCCCGCGACCGACATCAAGCCCGTCTCGATCACCGACGAGATGCGCCAGTCCTACCTGGCCTACGCGATGAGCGTCATCGTCAGCCGGGCCCTGCCGGATGCGCGCGACGGCCTCAAGCCCGTGCACCGCCGCATCCTGTACTCCATGTACGAGAACGGCTACCTGCCGGACCGCAAGTACGTGAAGTCGGCCCGCATCGTCGGCGACGTGATGGGTCAGTATCACCCGCACGGCGACCAGTCGATCTACGACGCCCTCGTCCGCATGGCCCAAGACTTCGCCATGCGGCTGATGCTGGTCGACGGCCAGGGCAACTTCGGCTCGATCGACGGCGACCCGCCGGCGGCGATGCGCTACACCGAATCGCGCCTCGCCAAACCGTCGATGGCGCTCCTCGAGGACATCGACAAGGACACCGTCGACTTCAACCCGAACTACGACGAGTCGAAGGACGAGCCGGCGGTCCTGCCCGCCCGCTTCCCCAACCTCCTCGTCAACGGCGCCGGCGGCATCGCGGTCGGCATGGCGACCAACATCCCGCCGCACAATCTCGGCGAGGTGATCGACGGCTGCATCGCGCTCATCGACGATCCGGCGATCACCATCGAGGGCCTGAACGACATCATCCCGGGGCCGGACTTCCCCACCGGCGGCTCGATCCTCGGGCGCTCGGGCACCCGCTCGGCCTACATGACCGGCCGCGGCTCGGTGATCATGCGGGCGAAGTCGCACATCGAGGAGCTGCGGAAAGAGCGCGAGGCGCTGATCTTCACCGAGATCCCGTACCAGGTGAACAAGGCCTCGCTGGTCGAGAAGATCGCGGATCTCGTGCGCGAGAAGCGCGTCGAGGGCATCGCCGACCTGCGCGACGAATCCGACCGCGACGGCATGCGCATCGTCGTCGAACTGAAGCGCGACGCCGTCGCCGACGTGGTGCTCAACCAGCTCTACCGCTACACCCCGCTGCAGACGAGCTTCGGCTGCAACATGGTGGCGCTGAACGGCGGGCGGCCCGAGCTCCTCAACCTCAAGGACCTGATCCAGGCCTTCATCGACTTCCGCGAGGAGGTCGTCTCCCGCCGCACCAAGTTCCTGCTGAACAAGGCGCGCGAGCGGGCGCACGTGTTGTGCGGGCTGGCCATCGCGGTCGCCAACATCGACGAGGTGATCCGGCTGATCCGCACCTCGCCGGATCCGAATTCCGCTCGCGAGGCCCTGATGGCCCGCGACTGGCCCGCGGAGGACATCGCGCCGCTGATCGCGCTCGTGGACGATCCGCGCCACCGGGTCAGCGAGGACGGCACCTACCGCCTGTCCGAGACCCAGGCCCGCGCCATCCTCGACCTGCGGCTCCAGCGCCTCACGGCGCTCGGCCGCGACGAGATCGGCGACGAGCTGAAGCGGCTCGCCGACGAGATCGCCGACTACCTCGACATCCTGCGCTCCCGCGCCCGGATCATGGGCATCGTCAAGCACGAGCTGGCGGAGGTGCGGGCCGAGTACGCGACCCCGCGCAAGACCGAGATTCTGGACTGGGATTCGAGCGTCGAGGACGAGGACCTGATCCAGCGCGAGGACATGGTCGTGACCGTGTCCCATGCCGGGTACATCAAGCGCGTCCCGCTCTCGACCTACCGGGCCCAGCGCCGCGGCGGCAAGGGCCGCGCCGGCATGTCGATGCGCGACGAGGATTTCGTCACCCGGCTGTTCGTGGCGAACACCCATACGCCGGTGCTGTTCTTCTCCTCGCAGGGCCAGGCCTACAAGGAGAAGGTGTGGCGGCTGCCGCTCGCGGCGCCGAACGCGCGGGGCAAGGCGCTCGTCAACATCCTGCCCCTCGATCAGGGCAAGGAGCGCATCACCACCATCATGCCGCTGCCCGAGGACGAGGCGTCCTGGGAGACGCTCGACGTGATGTTCGCCACGGCCAGCGGCAACGTCCGGCGCAACAAGCTGTCCGACTTCGTGCAGGTGAACCGAAACGGCAAGATCGCCATGAAGCTCGACGAGGGCGACCACATCGTCCATGTCGAGATCTGCACCGAAGCCGACGACGTGCTGCTGACCACCGGGGCGGGTCAGTGCATCCGCTTCCCCACCACCGACGTGCGGGTGTTC
The DNA here is from genome assembly GCF_003173775.1 of Methylobacterium sp. 17Sr1-1. Lineage (NCBI taxonomy): Bacteria > Pseudomonadati > Pseudomonadota > Alphaproteobacteria > Hyphomicrobiales > Methylobacteriaceae > Methylobacterium > Methylobacterium sp. 17Sr1-1. Next base: position 2,932,668 of record NZ_CP029552.1, read on the forward strand.
AAGGGCCGCGATTCGACCGGCGTGCGCGGCATCAACCTCGCCAAGGGCGACCAGGTCATCTCGATGACGATCCTGCGCCATTTCGAGGCCTCGCCCGAGGAGCGCCAAGCCTATCTGAAGCGCGCCAACGCCGACCGGCGCGCCACCGGCGAGGCGATCGAGCTGCCGGCGGCGCCCGAGCCCGAGGCCGAGGAGGCCGCGGCCTCGATCGACCTCGAGCAGGACCGCTACATCGCCATGGGGGCGGCGGAGCAGTTCGTCCTCACCCTGTCGGAGCGCGGCTTCGGCAAGCGCACCTCGTCCTTCGAGTACCGGATCTCCGGCCGCGGCGGTAAGGGCATCAAGGCGATGGAGGTCAATGCCCGCAACGGCACCCTCGTCGCCTCCTTCCCGGTCGAGACCAGCGACCAGATCATGCTGGTCACTGACGCGGGCAAGCTGATCCGGGTTCCGGTGGACGACATCCGGGTGGTCGGCCGCGCCTCGCAGGGCGTCACGGTGTTCAACACCGACAAGACCGAGAAGGTGGTGTCGGTCGAGCACATCGAGGGCGAGGGCGAGGCGGAGGCCGAGATCGAGGGAGATGGCGGGGAGGTCGAGGGGAACTAATCGGGCCCTTTCATCTGCCTGAAGAGCAGCGCCGTATCTGTGAGCAAGCTAGCTCGCAGATACGGCGTTCTTCGTTTTGGATGATGGCTTTTGCTTCGACTAGGATTTAGGTTCTCTGCGTCATTCCGGGTTCGGGCGTCAGATCCCAGAATGATGGGAACCACAGGACGCAAGACAACGAGTTGCGCAGCGGCCGTCGCTCCTGCTCCCGCACAACCTACTATTTTGGGTACCGTCGCCAGGGCTGTTGAATCGGCAAGGCTCCCTCACTTCCCGAAATCCACCGTCGCGCCCTTCGCGACGTGTTTCGCGAGATCCCGCGCGTCCCAGTTCGTCAGCCGGACGCAGCCATGCGACTCGGTCTTGCCGACCTTCTCCGGCTCGGGCGTGCCGTGGATGCCGTAGCCGTCATTGCCCGACAGGTCGATCCAGACCACGCCGACCGGGTTGTTCGGGCCGGGCTTGATGGTGAACTTGTGCTTCGCCTCGACGCCCTTGAACTCATACTTCGGATTGTAGGTGTAGGTCGGATCGAAGGCGACGCTCTCGACCTTCAGGACGCCGCTCGGCGCCGGCTTCTCCTCGCTGCCGATCGAGGCCGGGTAGAGGTGGACCAGGGCCCCGTCCTCGCCGTAGGCCCGGACCTGGAGCGCATCCTTGTCGACCTCGATGCGGGTCACCTTCGGGGCCTGGGGCAGTTCCTTGCCCGGGATGCGGCCGGTCTCGAGCGGCGGCACCGCCGCGACCGTGATCACCGTGCCGGCCTTGGTCAGGGCCGCGCCGGGGTTGAGGGCGTCCAGCAATCCCTTGCTCATGTGGAAGCGCTCGGCCAGCATCTCGGCGGGCGAGGCGTAGGAGAGCGCCTTCAGGTCGGCCTGCTCCTCCATCTTCGGCGGGATCTCCTCCACGTATGGGCCGGAAACGTCCTGCTCGGTCAGCGTGTACTGCGTCACCGCGGGGTCCTGGCTGGTGCCGGACAGGGCCTGCCACAACGGCGCGTCGAGCTCCTTCGCGGCGGTCAGCCCCTTGGCCTTGGCGAAGCCAGCGAGCGCCCCGCGCAGGTTGTCGCCGTCGCGCCCGTCGATGGCGCCGGGCGAGAAGCCGGCCCGGTCGAGGAGCACCTGGACCCGAATGGTCAGCGGGTCGGCGGTTTTCGACGACTTCGTCTCCTTCTTCCCGGCGTCCTTGCCCTTCTCCCGACCATCGGGCGCTCCGGCGCCGAACTGCGCCTGGTTGATCGCCTCCGCGGTCAGGGGATTTTCCGCGGCGCCGGCCGCGCCCGACAGGCCCACCACCAGCAGAGCCACCCCGAGCCTCGCCGTCCTGCGCATCCGACACTCTCCCGCATGTCAAACCAGCAAGTCCTAAAAGCGCCGGATGCTGCGTCCCGTTCCCGGATTTCCCCGCACTCACTGGCACAGGCGGTGGCCGGCCGGACGCTCGCGCTCGTCGAGGTGGAGGTGGTTGGCGTGGGCGGCGTCCGAACCCGGCCCGAGCACGGTGCGGAAGAAGCCGCAGGCGCGGGCCCGGACCGCGGCCACGAACGCCGCCTCCGGGGTCCCCTCGCGCGCCGCCCCCACCGCCACCGGCGCCCGTCCCTCGACGGTGAAGCCCATCACGTCGACCCCGTTGGCGTAGGCGTGCTCGCTGAGCTTGGCGCTCGGATCGTGGTTCTGGCCCCGGCACTCGTAGGAGCCGCCGATCTGGAAGGATTGCGGCGCCTTGCCGAGGGTCTGCTCGGCGATCGCCCGCACCTCGGTGCTCCAGCGGCCCAGGGCCTCCGCGGCGACGCAGGTAAGGGTGGCGGCGGGCGCGAGGGCGACGCCGTCGGGCAGGGCGGTCACCCGCAGGGGCTTGGCCGCCCCGCACATCCCGTCGGCGAGGGCTGCGACCGGCTCGGCCTTGACGCCCAGGCGTTCGAGCCGGCGCAGGCAGGCGGTGTCGTCGGGCACCGCCGTGGCGGGGGTCGGCGCCGGGCCGGAGGGCACGTCCGCGGGCCGCTCGGGCGGCAGCGGCGCCGGCGCGGGGATCGGGCCGGCCGGCGCGTCCTTGGCAGCGTCCTTGGCAGCGTCCTTGGCGATCTCCTTGGGAGCCCCATCCTTGGCCGCCGGCTCGCTGGTCGCCGGGACTTTCGCCTCCTCGGGCCGCGGCGGCGGCAGCGGCACCTGCTCGGCCGGAACCCGGCTCAGCGGCGGCGGAGCCGGCGCTGTCTGGCCCATCGCCGAACCGGCGACGACGGCCGCCCCCGCCAGCGCGGCGAGGATCCGCCCCACGATCGTCCCCGGCATCCCGCCCTCCCCAGAGTCCCACTCCTCAACGGGAAGGCAAGCGTGACCGTTCCAGCGCACCATGCCGCGCTCGCGCGATCCCGGCCGCGCTTGCGCCCCCCGCCCCAGGGTCTATCGTCGCCCGCCCAATCAGCGAGAGGACCAGCATGCGCGGCGTCACGGCGGAGCACGAGCCCAACCCCTTCTCCGAGCCGGCCTGGACCACGCCGCACGGGCTGCCGCCCTTCGAGCGCATCACGCCCGCGCATTACGAGCCGGCCTTCGAGCGGGCGCTCGCCCAGCACATCGCCGAGATCGAGGCGATCGCCGGCAATCCCGAGCCGCCGACCTTCGCCAACACCATCGAGGCGCTGGAGCGCTCCGGCCAGGCCCTGCGGCGGGTCTCCTCGACCTTCTTCAACCTCACCGGCAGCCACACCAACCCGGAGCTTCAGGCCGTCGAGCGGGCGGTGGCGCCGCGGCTCGCCCGCCACGGCAGCGCGATCTACCTCAACCCGGACCTGTGGGCGCGGGTCTCCGCAGTCGGTGAGGACGGTCTCTCCGACGAGGCGAAACGGGTGCGCGAGCGCTACCGCCTGCGCTTCCGCCGCGCCGGGGCCGAGCTCGCGCCCGAGGCCAAGGAGCGGATGGCGGCGATCGCCGCGCGGCTCGCCGAGCTCGGCACCCAGTTCAGCCAGAACCTGCTCGCCGACGAGGGCGCCTTCGCGCTGGAGCTGACCGGTGAGGACGACCTCGCCGGCCTGCCGCCCTTCCTGCGCGCCGCCGCGGCGCGGGCCGCCGAGGAGCGCGGGCTGACGGGTGGTCACGTCATCACCCTGTCGCGCTCGCTGATCGACCCGTTCCTGGTCTTCTCGACCAACCGCGCCTTGCGCGAGCGCGCCTACGCCGCCTGGATCAGCCGCGGCGAGAATGGCGGCGACACCGACAACCGGGCGATCATCACCGAGACCCTGCGCCTGCGCGCCGAGCGCGCCCGCCTGCTGGGCTACGAGAGCTACGCCGCCTACCGCCTCGACGACACGATGGCCGGCAGCGCCGAGGCCGCGGTCGGGCTCCTGGAAGAGGTCTGGGCGCCGGCCCGCCGCCGGGCGGAAGCCGAGCGCGACCGGCTCCAGGCCCTCGCCCGCGAGGACGGCCAGACCTCCGACCTCGCGCCGTGGGACTGGCGCCACTACGCCGAGCGCCTGCGCCGGCGCGAGCACGCCCTCGACGAGGGCGAGATCAAGCCGTACCTCCCCCTCGAAGGCATGATCCAGGCGGCCTTCGACACCGCGCACCGCCTGTTCGGCCTCTCCTTCACGGAGCTGTCGGACGTGCCGCGCTACCATCCGGAGGTGCGCGCCTGGGAGGTCGCCGACCGGGACGGGCGGGTGATCGGCCTCTTCCTCGGCGATTACTTCGCGCGGCCGAGCAAGCGCTCGGGCGCCTGGATGAGCGGCTTCCGCTCGCAGGAGCGTCTGACCGGCGAGGTCACGCCGATCATCGTCAACGTGATGAACTTCGCCAAGGGGGCTGAGGGCGAGCCGGCGCTCCTGTCCTTCGACGACGCCCGCACGCTGTTCCACGAATTCGGCCACGCCCTGCACGGCCTGCTCTCGAACGTGACCTACCCGATGCTCGCCGGCACCGCGGTGGCGGGCGACTTCGTCGAACTGCCCTCGCAACTCTACGAGCACTGGCTGGAGCAGCCGGAGGTGTTGCGGGCCCATGCCCGCCACTACCGCACCGGCGAACCGATGCCCGAGGACCTGCTGGCCCGGCTGCTCGCCGCCCGCACCTTCAACCAGGGCTTCGCCACGGTGGAATATACGGCCTCGGCCATCGTCGACCTCGACCTGCACCTCTCGCCGCAGGCCGAGAGCGGCATCGACCCGCTGGCCTTCGAGGCGGAATCCTTGCGCCGCATCGGCATGCCGGCCGAGATCGCGATGCGCCACCGCACCCCGCATTTCCAGCACATCTTCGCCGGGGAAGGCTACGCGGCGGGCTATTACAGCTATCTCTGGTCCGAGGTGCTGGACGCCGATGCCTTCGACGCCTTCCGGGAGGCGGGGAACATCTTCGATCCCGCCACCGCCGAGCGCCTGCGCACCTACATCTACGGTGCCGGCAACCTGCGCGATGCCCGCAGCGCCTACACGGCGTTCCGCGGGCGGCTGCCGAGCACCGGACCGCTGCTGCGCAAGCGCGGGCTGGCGGCGTAACCGCTACCGCCGCAGCAGCCGACCCACACAAGCCGCGGCGGCGAGCCACGCCGCCTCGGTCAGGAAGGCGAGCGCCGCCGCGGCGGCCGCGCCCTGGATCAGCGCCAGGTTGTTCTGGGTCTGCAACCCGACCACGATCGGGGTGCCGAGGGTCTGGGCGCCGGCAAGCGCCCCGACCGCCGCGGTCGCCACCGCGAGGACCAGCACCACGCGCAACGATTCCAGGATCGGCCCGGCGGCGAGCGGCAGCTCGACCCGCAGCAGCGTCTGCGACGGCGTGAGCCCCATCCCGGTCGCCGCCCGGCGCACCTCCTCCGGCACGGTGGCGAGCGCCCCCACCGTGCCGCGCATCACCGGCATCAGCCCGTAGGCGGCGAGCGCCAGCAGGATCGGCGGCGCCCCGAAGCCGATCACCGGAAGTGCCAGGGCCACCACCACCACCGGCGGCGCGGCCTGGGCGGCGGCCGCCAGGGTGTCGAGGGTGGCGCGCAGCGAGGCGCCGGCGGTGCGGGTCGCCAGGATGCCGAGGCCGAGCCCGGCCCCGCCGGCGAGGCCGAAGCCTGCGAGCGCCAGGACGAGATGCTGGCGCGCGAGCCAGGCGAGGCGCCCCGCCGGCACGGGCGTGCCCGCCTGGAGGCCGAGGATCCGGACGACGAACCCGGCGACGTCCGGCAGGCTGAGGACGGCGAGGCCCAGGCCCAGCAGCAGGGGCAGGAGGGCGCGGGGAGCGCGCGCGCGGGTCCGGCGTGCGTGAGTCATGCCGGCTCCCTCCCGCCGGCGAGGAGCGCGAGCCCGGCATCGATTGCGAGCGCGAGGCCGATCACCGGGAGCGCGCCGAGCAGGATCAGGTCCTGGGCGAACTGCGCCATTCCCTCGAAGACCAGCGCCCCGAGCCCGCCGGCCCCGACGAGGCCGCCGAGTGTGGAAAGCCCCACGCTCTGCACCGCCGCGACCCGCAAGGCCCCGACCAGCACCGGCGCGCCGAGGGGCAGGCGGACCCGCAGCAGCACCTCGCGCGGCGTGAGACCGATCGCCCGGGCGGCGGCGAGCACGTCGGGATCGACCGCCGCGAGCCCGGCGGCGATCCCGCTCACCAGCGGCAGGGCGAGATAGGCGCCGGTGCCGATCACCGCCGGCACCGGCCCGATCGCCGAGAGGCCGAGGCCGCGCAGGGCCGGCACCAGGGCGAGGAGGCCGGACAGTCCCGCCACCAGGGCGGCGAAGAGGGCGAGCGCCGGGACGACCTGGATCCCGCCGACGAGCCCGTCGACGAGGCGCGAGGCCGGCCCGTCGCGCAGGCGCAGGAGCGCCAGGGGCACGGACACCGCGAGCGCCAGCAGGAGCGAAGCGCCGGCGAGCCCGAGATGCTGCACGAAGGCCGCCGCCACGACGCCCGCCCGCGCCCGGTACTCGACCGCGAGCGAGAGCGAATCGAGGAGGCCCGCCCCCGCGATCATCAGCGCGAGGCCGACGAGCAGCAGGGCGCCGACGAGGCCGCCCCGGCGCGGCAGGGCGGCCCTGGCCGCGTCCGCGGCGAGGCTCGCCAGCGCCAGGAGCGCGAGCCACGCCCCCGACCCGAGGGCGGCGCGCGCCGCCGGCGGCTGGCCCGCGAGGAGCCCGGCCGCCCCCTGCCCGGCCCCGAGCAGCAGCGCGCACCAGGCGGCGAGCGCCGCCGCGAGGGCGGCCCAGGCGCGCCAGGGCCGCCGGGGACCGGCGAGCAGCACGGCCGCACCGACCGCGAGCGCGCCGGCCGCCGCCCCGGCGAGGCCGCAGCCGACGGGGCTGCCCGGCACGAGGCGATTCGGCGCCAGGGTGAGGAACGGCAGGCCGGCGAGGCTCGCGACGGCGAGGCCGGCCGCCGCCGCGGGCAGCCAGGCGACGGGCCGCGTCGTCATCCCGCGCATGAGGGAGCCGGACGTCAGGGTGCCGAGAGTCATGGTCGGAGAATCATGGCGGGAGAATCATGGCTGGAGAATTATGGCGCGAGGGATCCGAGGTAGCGGCGGGCGACCGCCTCCGGGGTGTCGCCCTCGACCGCGACCTGGGCGTTCAGCCGCCGCAGGGTCGCGAGGTCGAGGCCGGCGAAGAGACGGTCGAGGGCGGGTGCGATCTGGGGATAGCGGTCGAGGACGGCGGTGCGGAACAAAGGCGCCGGCTCGTAGACGATCTGCGCGCCGGCCGGATCGCTCATCACGGCGACGTCGAGGGCGGCAATCGCCCCGTCGGTGCCGTAGACCATGCCGGCATTGACCCCGCTGATGCCCTGCGCCGCCGCCCGCAGGGTGACGGCGGTGTCGCCGCCCGGCAGCATCACGATCCGCTCCCGCGGCATCACGAAATCGTAGGCGCGCTCGAAGGACGGCAGGGCCGCCGGGCTCTCGACGAACTCCGCCGAGGCGCAGAGCTCGATCAGGTCCCGGCGGACCGCGCCGGCGAAGTCGGCCATCGTGGCGAGGCGCTCGGCCCGGGCAAGATCGCCTTTGACGGCGATCTGCCAGGTGTTGTTGGCGGGCGCCGCCTTCAGCCAGGTGAGGCCATTCTTCTCATCGAAGGCCTTCGCCGCCGCATAGGCCGTGTCCGCCCGGCGCCAGACCGGATCGGTATCGGTACCGGAGAAGAAGGCGGCGTTGCCGGTATATTCCGGATAGGCGTCGATCTCGCCGGCGGTGAGCGCCGTGCGCACGATACGGGTCGGGCCGAGCTGGAGCCGGGCCGTCACCGGCACGCCGAGCCGCTGGAGCACCATCACCATCACGGCGCCGAGAAGGATCCCTTCCCCGTGCGACTTCGAGGCGACGACGACCGGCCGGTCGGCCCGTGCATCCGCGGAGAAGGCCAGACCCGCAAGTCCCCCCGCGATCAGGCCCCTCCGATTCAAGGGGTGGGGAGTATCTGGCCGCCGCTGCATCGCGTCCCAGGTCCGTGCGCTTGACATGTCTGGCTTTCCGGGCGACGGCTCACCGGCGCGGGCCGTGGCGGCCGGCGCGGACCCGCCTGGGTTGCGGGCGGATGGAGCCCCTGACGGTCGCGCGGTTGCCGCTGCGGCAGGGACAGATCGATCGGGCCTCGATTCGGGGCGTTGAGGGAAAGAACTCCGGCGTGGGCACGGACACAAGCGAAGACCTCCTGAACGGTGCCCGCGTCCTCGTGGTGGAGGACGAGGCGGCGATCTCGATGCTGCTGGAGGACATGCTGCTCGATTTCGGCTGCGAGGTCGTGGGTCCGGCGGCCCGGCTGAGCAAGGCGCTCGAGATGGCCGAGAGCGAGAGCTTCGTCGTCGCGATCCTCGACGTCAACGTCGCCGGCGAGCCGATCTACCCCGTCGCCGAGGCGATCGTGCGCCGCGGCCTGCCGCTCGTGTTCTCCACCGGCTACGGCGGCGCCGGCATCCGCGAGCCGTTCCGCGATCGCCCGGTGGTGCAGAAGCCGTTCAGCCAGCAGGACCTCAAGCGCACCCTGATCGCCGCGATCGCGGCGGGGGGCTGAGGGGCGGGCTCGGATCTCCGAGAATTTCTTCGAGGCCGTCGGTTCGGGACAGGCGGTCCCGGGCATCAGCCTGACTGTCGCGCCAATCGAGAGGCGCTGTTACTTCCCCTCTCGCCGTTGGCGCACGGCTGTCTGGGAAAAGAAACGGCGCGTCTCCCCTCTCCTATGTGAGAGAAGGGCCGCGGGGATCGAAGATCCCGCGCTCGATTCCAAAAGGGATTTTCCCCGTACGGCTCCCCGCCCGCGGGGAGAGGGGAGGTCCTGCGCCTCCTGACGCCCACGGATTGTTCCGCGTCATCGGCATGACGTGGCGAGACGAAAAGCCCAAGCTCCCGCCTGTCACATCAACTCACGCCCGGACGGCGAGACAGCCTCAGCGCCCGCCCCGGTGCGCCGCAGCCACGGTCCGTCGCTCCGCCGGCTCGCGCGAGTCGGCCGCCTCCTGCGCCTCGACGCGGCGCTTGAACGCGCCCCAGGCCATCAGCGTGCAGCCGCAGCCGTCGCACTGGATCATCGCGTCGTCGGTGAGGTCGGCCGGCAGCCGAACCCCCGGCGAGCCGCAGGACTCGCATCCGAAACCGCTGCGCATCTCGTGCCCCCCTGCTCTCGCCCGCAATCGCGACTGCGAGCTTAAGCATGCTGCGCTGCACGCGAGATGAACGGAACCGGAGAATCCGGGTTAACGGCCCATCTCGAGTTCGAACGCCGAGACGACGTGGCGGGGCCAGCGGCCCGGCGCCACGAGCACCGCGTCGGCCCGCAGCGTGAGGCCGGCGCTCCAGGGCGCGCGGGCGATCCAGGCCCGGGCGGCGCGGGAGAACAGGCGCCGCTTGCGGGCGTCGATCGCGTCCTGCGCCGCGTCGAGGGTCGGCCGCGCCTTGACCTCCACGAAGGCGATCGCGCTGCCGCGGCGCACGATCAGGTCGATCTCGCCGCCGCCGAGGGACACGCGCCAGGCCAGCGGCCGGTAGCCCTTGAGGAGGAGGGCGAAAGCCGCCAGCAGCTCGGCCCGCCGGCCGCGGGCGAGATGGAGCCGGCGGCGCGCGGCGTCAGGCGTCGCCGGCATCGTCGGCGCGGCGGGCGAGCACCAGGGCGCGGGCATAGACCTCGCGCCGCTTGAGGCCGGTCTCGTCGGCGACGAGGCTGGCGGCGTCCTTGATCGAGTGTCGGGCGAGCGCCGCCTCGATCCGGGCGTCGAGGTCGGCGTCGTGTTCCGGGCCCGGCGCGTCCTCGGGCGCGGTGCCGATCACCACCACCACCTCGCCCTTCGGCGGGCCCGACGCCGCGTACTCCGCGGCGAGCCCCGCGAGGTCGCCCCGGCGCACGGTCTCGAACAGCTTGGTCAATTCGCGCGCCACCGCGGCGGGACGGGTGCCGCCCAAAACCTCGGCGGCGTCGGCCAGCATCTCGGGCAGGCGGTGGGGCGCCTCGAACAGCACCAGCGTGCCGGGCACGCCGGCGAGCACCGAGAGCCGGTTGCGCCGGGCCCCGCTCTTCTGCGGCAGGAACCCCTCGAAGAAGAACCGGTCGGTCGGCAGGCCGGCGGCGACGAGCGCGGTGATCGCCGCCGAGGGGCCGGGGATCGGGGTGACGGCGAGCCCGGCCTCGATCGCGGCCTGGACCAGCTTGAAGCCCGGATCCGAGACCAGCGGCGTACCGGCATCCGAGACCAGCGCCAGGGCCTCGCCGTCCTTCATGCGGGCGATCATCCGCTCGCGCACCCCCTCCCCCGAATGCTCGTGATAGGCGACGAGCGGGGTGGTGATGCCGTAATGGGCGAGCAGCGTGCGGGTGACCCTCGTGTCCTCCGCCAGCACCGCGTCGGCGGCGGCGAGCGTCGAGAGCGCCCGGAAGGTCACGTCCTTCAGGTTGCCGATCGGGGTCGCCACCACGTGCAGGCCGGGGGACAGGGGCTCGGCCTCGGCGGCGAGGCCGAAGGCGGTGTAGACGGCCGGTCCCCGACCGGTCGCGCGGCCGTGGGAACGTGGGCGGGAATCGTCGCTGCGCTGGGTCATCGCCGCCACAATGCCACGGCTCGACCGCGCGGCGCCAGAACGCGGCGGACGGGAGCGGTCGTTTACTTTTCGGCGGCAGACTTTATGCACCGAGGCATGGATGTTGCTGCCGGGTTGCCGGCGCCGATTCGCGGCGCAGGACGACCGGACCGGGGGAGCGGGCGATGGGGGGCATCGGCCTCGACACTGTGAGGCGCCTCAAGCGGAGCGCCCTGGCATTCGCCGTACTGGCGGGGCTCGCCGCCTGCGGCGGGGTCGACAGCCCGGTCGTCGCCACCCGCACGGCGCCGGTCGTCGAGGCGCCGGCCGCCCCGTCCGGCGACGGGGCGACGCTCGGCGCCGGCAGCGTCAAGGTCGCGCTGATCCTGCCGCTCTCGGGCCCCGGCGCGTCCGTGGGCGCGGCCCTGCGCAACGCCGCCGACCTCGCGCTGCAGGAATCGCAGAGCCCCGACCTGAAGATCCTGGTGAAGGACGACCGCGGCACGCCGGACGGCGCCCGCGAGGCCGCGGCGGCGGCGCTCGCCGAGGGGGCTGAGCTGGTGATCGGCCCGCTCTTCTCCGCCACGGTGCAATCGGCCGCCGCCACTGTGCGGCCGAGCGGCAAGCCGGTGATCGCCTTCTCGACCGACACCAGCGTCGCGGCGCGCGGCGTCTACCTGCTGAGCTTCCTGCCGCAGACCGAGGTCGACCGGATCATCGACGAGACCACGGCGGCGGGGCGTCGCTCCTTCGCGGCCCTGATCCCGGATTCCACCTACGGCCACGTCGTCGAGGCGCAGTTCCGCGAGGCGGTGGCCCGCCGCGGCGGCCGCGTGGTGGCGATCGAGCGCTACCCCGCCGGCAACCCCGCCGCCTCGGTCGGGCGCCTCGCCCCGCTGATCTCCGGCCCGGCGCCGCAGGCCGACGCGCTGTTCCTGCCCGATACGCCGGAGGGCCTCGGCGCCGCCGGCGCCGCGCTGACCCGCGCCGGCTTCAGCCCGGCCCGGGTCAAGCCGGTCGGCACCGCGGTGTGGAACGACCCGCGGGTCTTCGCGCTGCCGGCCTTCCAGGGCGGCTGGTTCGCCGCCGCCGATCCGGCGGGCTTCACCGGCTTCAGCCAGCGCTACCGGGCGAGGTTCGGGGCGGATCCGGTGCGGGTCGCGACGCTCTCCTACGACGCCGTATCCCTCGCCGCGGCCCTGAACCGCCAGTACGGGTCGCAGCGCTTCGCCGACACGACGCTCACCAACCCCTCGGGCTTCGCCGGGATCGACGGCACCTTCCGGTTCCGCCCGGAGGGCACCAGCGACCGGACGCTGGCGGTGTTCGAGATCCGCGGAGGCGCCACGACGATCGTCAGCCCGGCGCCGCGGGCGCTGGGGCCGTCGGGAACGTAATCATGCCGCCAGTTCCGCCACCACCGCGTTGAGCACCGGCGCGCCCTTGGGCGTCGCGGCGAGGCGCGAGTCCGGCGTCCGGGCGACCAGCCCGGCCGCGACGAGCCCGGCGACGCGCTCCGGGTCGAGGGGCCGGCCCTTGAGCGCCGCGTAGCGGGCGGGGTCGATGCCCTCGCGCAGGCGCAGGCCCATCATCAGGAACTCGTCGGCCTGGTCGCCGGGGCTCAAGCGCTCCGTCTCGACGATGCCGTGCCCCTCGCCCTCGGCCCGGGCGAGCCAGGCCTCCGGGTTGCGCTCGGTCGAGGTGCCGGTGCGGCCGTCAGGCAGGACCAGGCGGCCATGGGCGCCGGGGCCGATGCCCGCATACTCGCCGTAGCGCCAGTAGAGCAGGTTGTGGCGCGATTCCGCGCCGGGCCGGGCGTGGTTCGAGATCTCGTAGGCCGGCAGGCCTGCGCCTGAGCAGACCTCCTGCGTCACGTCGTAGAGGATCCGGGCCGTGTCGTCGTCCGGCACCGTCAGCTTGCCGGCGGCGGCCAGCCCGTAGAACGGCGTCCCCTCCTCGATGGTGAGCTGGTAGAGCGACAGGTGCTCCGCCGCTCTGGATATCGCCTCGCGCAGTTCCGCGGCCCAGGCCTCCGGCGTCTGGTCGGGCCGAGCGTAGATCAGGTCGAAGGAGTAGCGTTCGAAATGCGCGGCGGCGGTCTCCACCGCCCGCATCGCCTCCGCGGTGCTGTGCAGCCGGCCGAGTTTTTTCAGCGAGGGGTCGTCGAGGGCCTGGACCCCGAGCGAGACCCGGTTGACCCCCGCCGCCCGGTAGCCGCGGAAGCGGCCGGCCTCGACGCTGGTGGGATTGGCTTCCAGCGTCACCTCGACGTCCGGCGCCACGCTCCAGGCGCCCGCCACCGCGTCGAGGAGCGCCCCCACCGTCTCGGGCTCCATCAGCGAGGGCGTGCCGCCGCCGAGGAAGATGCTGGTGACCGTTCGCCCCGGCGCGAGCGACGCCGCGTGGGCGATCTCCCGCGCGAAGGCGGCCCGCCACCGCGCCTGGTCGAGGCGCCCGTGGCGAACGTGGCTGTTGAAGTCGCAATAGGGGCACTTCGCGGCGCAGAAGGGCCAGTGCAGGTAGACCCCGAAGCCGACGTCCCGGGTCGGATGATCGATCATCCGGCGGATGTGCCGACCTTGGGCCCGCGGCGCAAGGGGCACGCGCGGCACGAGAGGGTGCGGCACCTCGCGCGCGGACACCCGCGACCGCACCACGAGCGCGTTCGCCGACAGCGTGCGATCGCAGGGACGATCCCGAACCGGAGAACCGGTCCCCGGACACCGTCGTCCGTGATGGTTCCGATGGCCGCCCTATCGGACCGCGAAGGGCGCCTGGAACGGTCGCCCGAACGGCACGCCCGTGTTCACCGTCTGCACCGGCTTCAGATAGGCGGTGCCGCTGCGGGTGTTGTTGCGGGTGTCGACGAAGCTGACCGGCCTCTCCACCCATTCCATCACCGAGACGTCGCCCGGTGCGCCGACCTGGAGCGTGCCGAGCTTGGCGCCGCGGTCGATCACCCGGGCCGGGGCCGAGGTCGTCATCGCCACGACCTGCTCGAGGCTGAAGCCGAGCGGCAGGAACTTGCTCATCACCCAGGGCAGGAACGGCATGCCCGCCGTGTTGCCCGAGACGACGTGGAGGTCGGAGGAGATCGTGTCCGGCGGGGCGCCCTGGGCGATGGCCGCCTCCGCCACCGTGAAGTCGAACGAGCCGCCGCCATGGCCGATGTCGAACACGACGCCTCGCCGCTTGGCCTCGAGGGCGGCCGGCAGCAGCTTGCCGTCCTGAACGATGTTCGTGAACTGGCCGCCGATATTCGGCGCGCCGGAATAGCAATGGGTGAGGATGTCGCCGGGACGCAGCAGGTCGAGGATCCGGCTCATCAGCTCGGCCGTCTCGACGCCCCCGATATGGACCATGACCTTGGCCGGCCGCCCGGACATCTCGCAGGCCTGGATCGCCCGCTTGAGCGGTTCGACGCCGTGCTTGAAGATCACGTTCTCGGACATGCGCACCTTCACGCCGATCACGAAGTCCGGGTTCTCCGCGAGCGCCAGCGCGCAGGCCTCTACCTGGGCGTTGTCGATGTTGTAGAGTTCCGCGACCGGGAAGGCCGACAGGCCGTTATTCGCGATGTGCACGAAGGCGAACATGCGCGTGCGGGTCTGGGCGGCGATGTGCCGGCGCAGGGCCGCGAGGTTGTTGGCCCCCGCATCCCCGGCCGAGACCACGGTGGTCACCCCGGAATACGGCACCGTCTCGTCGGCCGGAATGCCGATGGCCGATCCGTAGGGGTAGGTGTGGGCATGGAGATCGACGAGGCCGGGCAGGACGAGCTTGCCGGACGCGTCGAGCACGCGCTGAGCGCGATTTGTCGGGATGTCGGGGTCGAGTGCCTCGACGAGGCCGAAGCGGATGCCGACGTCGCGCTTGGCGCGCAGCGACTGGCTCGGATCGATGACCTCGCCGCCCTTGATGACGAGGTCGAACTTGTCGTTCGGTCCCATCGCGGCCTGGGCAGCCCCGGTCGCAGTCAGGAATCCGGCCGCGGAAAGGCCCCCGAGCCACGCCCGGCGCGTCAGGTCGGTCATCGATCCCCCCTGGCGGAATGCTCTTTCGGCATTCACGTCATCTGTCGTCCGTCACGACGATGCAGGACAATAAACTGATCGTCCCAGCATCGTGCAAGTTGCACAGAAGATGTGTTCGAGCGTCGGCCGTCAAGTCGTTCGGTGGGGATTCGCACCGCGACCGAGGCGTCCGTCGGATGATGAGATGCGACAGGGTGCCGCGCAACGCGGGGAGCGACTCGGCGCGGACGCGCCCGCGCCTTTCCGTTGCTCGACCAACTATCAGTTGTGTCCCAGGGAGCGTGGCCGATGGCGGCCGTTCCTGCGCCTGCTTCCGCGACCCGATGGGAACTATGTCACGACAGATCCTAAACCGGCAGCCCGTGATGCCGCCGGGCGATCAGGCATTCCGGGTCGCCGGGCTCGCAGGTGCGGCAGACCTCGGGGCGGACCGCGTAGACCTTGCACGCCACCCGCTCGCCGACCCGGCCGTCGAGGGCGGAGCAGCGCTCGCCCTCGCAGCGCATGCGCCCGGCCGGATCGTCGACGTAGATCTCCGGGATCCGGGCGATGTCGGCGTCGTCCTCGATGCTGAAGCGCGGCCACTCGGCCGAGTAGGCGCAGCAGGCGCCGCATTCCTGGCAGGCGAACGTGTCCGGATCGGCGTGGGCCGGGCTCACGGCGACAGGCCCGGCGCCGCCGGCGGGATCGGGCGCGGGCGGCCGTCGTCGTCGATCGCCACGAAGGTGAACACGCCCTCGGTCACCTTCTCGCGGGTCTGGGTGCGGAAGCGCCGGGCCCAGGCCTCGATCTGGAGCCGCATCGAGGTGCGGCCGGTGCCGACCACCTGGGTGTAGACGCAGAGCACGTCGCCGACCCGGACCGGGCGCAGGAAGGTCATGCCCTCGACCGCCACCGTGACGACGCGGCCCTGTGCCCGCTCGACCCCGGCGATGCCGCCGGCCTGATCCATCTGCGACATCACCCAGCCGCCGAAGATGTCGCCGTTGGCGTTGGTGTCGGCCGGCATCGCGATGGTGCGCACCGTCAGTTCACCCTGCGGCCGCGCCGCGTCGGTTGCCGTGTCCATGGTCATGATGTGTCCGCGCCCCCTGGTCTCCCGGGCGAGCATAGGGCATCGAGGCGCCGGAGCGCGAGCGCCCCGATTCGCGGCCCCTGCGGTTTCTTCCTCCCGCGGACGGCCCTAGTTTCGGCGCCACGCCATCAGCCGGAGGACGCATCATGATCCAGGGCCATCCCACCAGCGGCGCCGAAGCCGACCGCGACTGCCCGGTTCCCCTCGCGACCCTCGGGGAGATCTACCGGGCCGAGCCGGAGGACCTGCCGGACCTCCTCGACGCCCTGCCGGTGGAGACCCGCGCCAAGCTCGCGGGCTATCTCTACGCCAAGAGCCACACCCACAAGCTCGGCCTCACCGTCGCCCGCACCTGCGGCAAGGACGACCTGGTGAAGGCGCTCGGCGAGATCGGCGCCGTGGTCCACGGCCAGGCCCACCTGCCGCCGCCCAAGCCCGTCCAGGCCGCCCCGGCGGCACCCCAGGCCCGCAAGATCAGCCTCGGCGGGTCGGGCGCCAAGCGCAGCTTCGATTGAACAAGCGCAGCTTCGATCGGCGAGGTCGCGGGCCCGCGAGGGCCCGCGCCATCAGAGGGCTTCCGTCCCGCACCACTCAGCGACGAACAGCGCCATCGCGGTGGTGATGCGCTTGAGCGAGGCGAGGCTCACCCGCTCGTCGAAGCCGTGGATGTTCTCGCTCTTCGGGCCGTAGCAGAGCGCCGGCACCCGGTCGTAGAGGGCGTGGACCCGGGTATCGAGGTAGCCCGCCGTCATGAAGCTCTTCAGCGCGCTGCCGGTGGCCGCCTCGTGCGCCCGGCCGAGCACGGCCTCGGCTTCGGAGCCCTCGTCGAGCACGTAGCCTTCGGCGAAGAAGCCGTGGAAGGTGACGCTCGGCGGGCTGTTCGACAGGAAGGCGTCGTCCCGGGCGAAGGCCGCCACCGCCGCCTCGATCTCGCGGGCCGCGTCCGCGGCGCTGGTGCCCGGATAGATCGCGATGCGGCAGTCGATCCGGCACCAGGCCGGCACCGAGGAGGCCCAGTCGCCGCCCTCGATCCGCCCGATATTGAGGTTGATCGGGTGCGCCTCGCCCCCGAAATGCGGGCGCCCGGCCTTGTCCTCGTTCCAGCGCGCCTCGAGCCCGCGCAAAGCCCCGATCACCCGGTAGGCGGCGTCGATGGCGTTGGCGCCCGTGCCCATCTCGCGCACGTGCACCGGCCGGCCCCGGACCTCGACCCGGAACCACAGCACGCCGGTATTGGCGCGCACCAGCATCTCTTCCTCGGGCTCGGGAATCAGCACCGCGTCGGCGCGGTAGCCGCGCAGGTGGGTCATCAGGGCGCCGTTGCCGGTCGATTCCTCTTCGACCACCGATTGCAGCGTCACGGTGGCGGCGGGCTGGAGCCCGATGCGGCGGAGCGCGTCGAGGGCGAACAGGTTGGCGGCGTGGCCCGCCTTCATGTCGGCGCCGCCGCGGCCATAGAGCCAGTCGCCCTCCACCACCGGCTCGAAGGGCGGGTGGGTCCAGAGGTCGGCGGGGCCCGCCGGCACGACGTCGACATGGGCCTGGAGGATCAGCGAGCGCCCCGTCTCCTCCCGCGGCCGGTGGATGCCGACGACGATCGGCGCGTCGGAGTGCTCAGGCGCGAACCTGGCTCCGCCCGGATGCGCCTCGATCCGCTCCCGGTCCATCGCGAAGCGGTCCATGGCGTAGCCGCGCTCGCGAAAGCTGCGGAACACGAAATCCTGGATCGCCTGCTCCTGCCCGCGGGTCGAGGGGAAGCGGATCAGCGCCTGGGTATGGGCGATCTGGTCGGAAAAGCCGTCGGCGACGGCCGTGATGATGCGGTCGCGCAGGGCGGGGTCCAGGGGCATCGGGGGCTCCTTCGAGGCGGGCGTCCCGTCATAGCCCGTACGGAGGTGCGGCATCTATGCGCTGGAGGCGTAGGGGCTTGCGCGCTGCAATGACATCAGCCTCCCCACCCTTTCCCGGACGACTGAAGCGAAGCGGAAGGAGATCCGGGATCCAGCGGAGGAAGTGCCGCGAAGCGGCTCCGAATGGTGCACCGTCCCAGAAGGACGGACGCTTCGCGGCTTTTTTCGCTGGATCCCGGATCTCCTTCCACTTCGTTCCAGTCGTGCAGGCCCGTTCCGGGCCCGGAAAGGGGTTGAGAGTATCACGCCCCCAACCGCCCGATGATGTGGTCCGCGACGCGCAGCGCGTTGGCGATGATCGTCAGCGTCGGGTTCACGGCGCCGATCGACGGGAAGAAGCTCGCATCGGTCACGTAGAGGTTGTCGAGCTCGTGCGCCTTGCAGTCGAGGTCGAGGACCGAGGTCGCCGGGTCGGGGCCGAAGCGCAGCGTGCCGGCCTGGTGGGCGGTGCCGCCGATCGGCACGTCCTTGCCGAGGTAGAGCGAGCGGTCGAACAGGTGCGGGTGGATGTCGAGCTTCCCGCAGAGGTCGCGCAGCTTGGCCTTGAGCCGGTGCAGCGCCTCCTCGTTGGTTTGCTTGAGGTCGAGCCGCACCTTGTCGCCGTCGTAGAAGATCCGGTTCTCCGGGATCGGCAGGTCCTCGGTGGTGAGCCAGAAATCCAGCGAGTGCTTGGCGAGCCAGTCGAACGGCTTCTCCGGGAACCATTGCAGGAAGCCGGGCAGGCCCTCGCCGTGGATCTGCACCCCGTCCGACTTGCCGACCATCTGGATGTGGCCCAACGGAAACTCCCAGTCGTCGGCGCCGAAGTAGAAGTCGTTGAGGCCGAGCGTCTTCTGGAACTTGGTCGGGTTCGGGGTGCGGGAGATCGCCAGCACCGTCGAGTTGTTGTGCCGCATGTAGTTGCGGCCGACCTGCCCCGAGCGGTTCGCCAGCCCGTGCGGGTGGGCGTCGCTGGCGGAACGCAGCAGCAGCAGCGCCGAGGACAGGGCGCCGCAGGCCACCACGACGATGTCGCCGGTGAAGGTCTCGGTCGCGCTGCCGCGCCTGACCTCGACGCCGGTCACCGTCCGCCCGGACGGGTCGGTCAGCAGCCGGTCGACGTAGGACTTGGTCTTGAGGGTCAGGTTCGGATGCGCGGCCAAAGCCGGATCGACGCAGGCGATCTGCGCGTCGGCCTTGCCGTTGGTGATGCAGGGATAGCCGTCGAAGGCGTCGCAGCGGATGCAGGCCGAGTGCGGCAGCGGCTTGCCGTCCCGCTCCTCCAGCCGCACGCCCACCGGCAGGTGGAACGGGTGATGGCCCTCGCGCTTCAAGCCGTCGAACAGCTCCTGGATCCGGGGCTCGTGGGTGATCGGCGGGTAGGCGTAGGGTTTCGCGGCGGGCGGCTCGGTCGGGTCCTCGCCGCGCAGGCCGTGGACGTAGTAGAGCTCCTCCGCCGCCTGGTAGTAGGGCTCGAACACGTCGTATTTCAGCGGCCATTCCGGCGAGATCCCGTCCGGGTGGCGGACCTCGAAAAAGTCCTTCTCACGCAGGCGGAGCAGGACCGAGCCGTAGACCTTGCTGTTGCCGCCGACGAAGTAGTGCAGGCCGGGATGGAAGCTGGAGCCGTCGGCACCGTACCAGGTCTCCGGCGCCTGGTAGCGCGCCTCGACGAAGACCGCCTGGCTGTCCCAGTTCTCGCGCTCGCGGGGCAGGTAGTCGCCGCGCTCGAGCAGCAGGATGCGCTTGCCGGTCTGGGCCAGCCGCCACGCCATCGTGCCGCCGCCCGGCCCCGAGCCGATGATGACGACGTCGTAATGCCGGTTCTCGCTCATCGGCGGTCGTCCCTCCTGCGGCAGGCACGGGATGATCCGGGCCGCTCGGTCGTGCGAGCCGGATATGGCGGGGCTGGCGCGAACGTCGACCCGCCCCAGTTAGCTTTTCGCAGTGCGAAACAAGGCAGCGGGGATCCGGGACGATGGCCAGCTTCAGCATCGCGGTCGCCTTCGGCGTCCGGCTCCTCCTGGTGATGCTGTTCCTGCCGTTCAGCGCGCTCGACAAGATCCTGAATTTCCGCGGGGCGGTGGGCCAGGCGAAGCAGGCGGTCCACGCCACCGCACCCGCCACGGCGCTGATCCTCGCCGGCCTGTTCGTCGAGATCGTGATGTCGCTCGGCATCCTCACGGGCATCGCCGACCGCTTCGCCGCCTTCGTGCTCGCCGGCTATTGCGGCGTCACCGCGCTCCTGTGGAAGCAGTTCTGGAAGCCGGGCGATTTCTGGTCCGGCGGCAAGGGGCGCGAGCTTTTCTGGGATTTCTGGAAGAACCTCGCGCTCGCCGGCGGGTTTCTGCTCGTCACCTTCGGCACCGGGGCGAGCACCGTCGAGACTTTTTTCTCCGACCCCTTCGCCTCGTCGAAGCCCTACAGCGTCAGCGAGACCGCCCGATGAGCGACGACAAGCCAAAAATCCCCTACTGGCACCTCTGGGCCGACGCGGACGGGATCAGCCACCAGACCCGGTGCGCGTTCACCGAGTTCGAGGAGAAGTCGATGTCCCCGCCGGCCCCGCCGCAATGGCAGGGGCAGAAGACCCATGACGGCGCCACGGTCTTCGTCACCGTGCAGCCGGTCGGCTGGACCGGCGACTGGCACCCGAACCCGAAGCCGCAATGGATCATCCCGCTCTCGGGCCGCTGGTTCGTCGAATCGATGGACGGCACGCGGGTCGAGATGGGCCCGGGCGAGATCTCGTTCGGCGAGGACCAGAACGTGCGCGAAGTCGACGGCAAGAAGGGCCACCGCTCCGGCACGATCGGGGACGAGCCGGCGGTGCTGATGATCGTCCAGTACGATTCGGCCCCGACCACCGGCGCGGCCTGCCGGTTCCGGTGACGCCATGGATGGGTTCGAGATCCACGACGAGCGCTTCAAGCATTACATCCTGGGCAACGCCCCGCTCGAAGAGCTGGGCTCCGGCTTCCGCTGGATCGAGGGCCCGGTCTGGATGGGCGACGCCGATTGCCTGCTGTTCCAGGACCTGCCGCGCAACCGCACGATGCGGTGGATCGAGGGGGCCGGCTTCTCGGTCTACCGCGCGCCCTCGAACTACGCCAACGGCCAGACCCGCGACCGGCAGGGCCGACTGATCGCCTGCTCGCATCGCGGCCGCTGCCTGTACCGCACCGAGTACGACGGCACGGTCACGACGCTGGTCGAGCGGCACGCCGGCCGGCGCCTCAATTCGCCGAACGACGTGGTGGTGAAGTCCGACGGCACGATCTGGTTCAGCGATCCGGTCTACGGCATCGCGAACGACTACGAGGGCGGCCGCCAGACCTCCGAGCAGCCGCCGGCGCTCTACCGCTTCGATCCGGCGACGAACGAGATCACGGTGATGGCCGGCGATTTCGACGGCCCGAACGGCCTCGCCTTCTCGCCCGACGAGCGCCGTCTCTACGTGGCGGAGACCGGCGACCAGTCGAAGCCGAACCCGCGCCAGTACATCCGTGTCTTCGACGTCGCCCCCGACGGCGCGCTGTCGGGGGGCGACATCTTCCACACGATCTCGCCGGGCTATTGCGACGGAATGCGGGTCGACGAGGACGGCAACGTCTGGTCGAGCGCGGGCGACGGCGTGCATTGCATCAGCCCGGAGGGCAAGCTGATGGGCAAGATCCTGGTGCCCCACACGGTCTCGAACCTCACCTTCGGTGGGCCGACCAAGAACCGCCTGTTCATCGGCGGCTCGCACACGCTCTATTCCATCTTCCTCGACCGGCGCGGGGTGCAGACGCCGTGAGCGCCGGTCGCTCGGGCGCCCTGCGCCTCGCCCGCATCGTCCTCGTCTCAGGCAATCCGGACGCGCTGGCGGGCTTCTACCGCGGGGCTCTGGGCTTCACCGATGCCGAGGCGCCGCCGGCCTCGGACGTGCCCGGGGCACGGACCGTGCCGCTTCGCCTCGGCGACCAGCGCCTCGACCTCGTCGCAGTGACCCCGGCGGGCCGGCCCTATCCGGGCGACGTGCCGGGTTTCAGCCCGCTGTTCCAGCACTGCGCCATCA
This sequence comes from Methylobacterium sp. 17Sr1-1, assembly GCF_003173775.1. Taxonomy (NCBI): domain Bacteria; kingdom Pseudomonadati; phylum Pseudomonadota; class Alphaproteobacteria; order Hyphomicrobiales; family Methylobacteriaceae; genus Methylobacterium; species Methylobacterium sp. 17Sr1-1. The sequence continues at coordinate 2,954,307 of NZ_CP029552.1, forward strand.
TCGTCGCCGACATGGCGGCGGCCCATGCCCGCCTGTCGGCCCATCCGGGCTGGCGCCCGATCTCGACCGACGGGCCGGTGCGGCTGCCCGACTCGTCCGGCGGCGTGACCGCGTTCAAGTTCCGCGACCCCGAGGGCCATCCCCTCGAATTCCTGGCCTTCCCGCCCGCGGCGACGCCCGCGGCGTGGCGGCGGCCGGATGCGTCCGATCCCTGCCTCGGCCTCGACCACTCGGCGATCTCGGTCGCCGACACCGCCCGCAGCGTCGCGTTCTACGACTCCCTCGGGCTTCGCGTGGCGTCGCGCTCGCTCAATACCGGACCGGAACAGGCAAGCCTCGACGCCGTCGCCGACCCGACGGTCGAGGTGACGGGTCTCGGCTTCCCGGACGGGCGGCCGCCCCATGTCGAGCTGCTGTGCTACCGCGGCGGCCCCTCCCGGCCGGCCTCCGACCTCGCGGTGAACGACGTCGCGGCGACCCGCCTGGTGATCGCGATGGCGGATGAAGAGGTTCTGGCAGCAGCCTGCGCCGCTCATGCCGGACGATTGGTCTCGGGCGGAGGCGGCCCGCGGCCCGGCGGCGGCGCGGATGCGCTGTTGCGTGACCCGGACGGGCATCTGGTGTGGCTGACGGCAGGCTAAAAATCCAATCAACGAGTAATTACTTTCGATCATCCTGGTAAGAAGACCCAAGGAATCGAGCGCTCACTGCGTTATCCCGGAGCCGCGAAAGCGGAACCCGGGATGACGAGGAGGGCAACAATACCCTCGATCGAACCGACGAAAGTGTCGGAACAGGCACGCGCCGTCACTCACCGGCTCAAGCCGACGTCCCTCCCTCCTCGACCTGTCGATGCCGCACCACCGTGAACCCCTCCTCCTCGGTCGGCGGCACGAAGTAGCGCGTGAACAGGTCGAACTCCTCGTCGCTCACGGTGAATTCGTGCGTCCCGGCCGCGTTGCGATGGTGCAGGCGCACCTTGCACAGGGCGTCGTCGGCCGCGAGGGAGTGCAGCTGGTGCGCCACCTCCGCCTCGCGAAACAGCGTCCGCATCCAGGTCCGGCTCTCCGGCGTGTTGGCGGGGAAATCGAGCACCACCGACAGGCCGGCCCGCAGGAGCGCGACGAGGTGCGGCCCCATCGTGGCGCGCAGGCGCCGGCTGTTGCGGACGTCATCGGCGAGGGTCGCCTGCTCGCCCGGATGGAGCCCGGCGAGCCACTGGTCCTCCCGGACCAGGATCGTGCCGGGCCGCGTGGCCAGCGCAGCGGCGAGCGTCGATTGTCCAGCCGAGATCTTGCCGCACAGGAGGTACAGCACCGCATCGGTGACGGGCCTGGGACGAGACCTTCCGGGGGCGCCACAGGAGCGCCGTGGGCGTCACGGGGACGCGGACAGCCGACAACCCGGCCCGACGCTTCAGGCCGGGAGAAGAATTCGGCGCCGCGGCGCGATGGGGCGTGGGAAGGTCATGGGGTAATCGTGACCGCAGCCGGTCCGAGGGTCAAGCGGCCGGAACGATGTCGGGCCGCCAGGATCCGGCGGCCTGGACCCGGCGGGCGAGCGGTGCAGGAGTGCCGTGCCCGCTATGGCGCTGCAGCGCGATCTCGGCGCCGCGGCGCGACTGCTTCAGGGCGACGAGGCCCGACCAGCGCATCGCCACCTCGTGCCGCGCGACCAGCCGTCCGGCGGCGTCGTAGCGGCGCCAGCCGCAGCGGGCCCGGCCGTCGTCATCGATCTCGTCGTAGGTCTCGTAGCGGGCGACGAGCGTGCCGGCGGCGTCGAACTCGTCGTGGTACCAGCATACGCCGTCGGTCGGGGCGCCGCGGCTGCGCGAGCCCCGGATCACCAGGCGATGCTCGACGGGGATGCGAAAGATCGTCTCGAAGACGGGCGGCTGGAACAGCATGACCGTCGATACCCCCCTGACGTCGTGTCGCCGAATGGTTAGCGAGCGACAGGGTGCGATGCAGCATAACCGCCGTCAAGAGCACGGCGTTGCGGCAGGCGATGCTATTCGGGAGCCGACGGGTGCTCCTTTGGTCCAAGATGCCCTAGCTTCCGCGGCGGTGAGGCAACGGCCAAGGAATCTCAACGATGCGGGGCGGAACGCGGCGCGGCCGGGAGCGGATCGTTTCGAGTCTGATCGCGCTGACTTGGTTCGCGGGTGCAGGGAGCGCGCTCGCCGCCGAGGGCGATTGCTTCGATTACGGCGCGCTCGGGGCCGGCTCCGGTCCGAGCCTCGGCACGATCAAGCCCGGCGAGGCGCGGGTGCCGTTCGTGGCAAGCGCATCCGGCCGCAAGGGCTGCCCCGGGGCCGATCCCGCCTGCCGCGAGAAGGCCTTCCTGGTGCCGGGCAATACCGTGATCCTCGGCGGCACCGTACCGGGCTTCGTCTGCGCCACCTACGTCGGGCAGAAGGGCGCGGTCCGCGCCGGCTGGCTGCCGGAGAGCGCGGTGGCCCGGGAGCGGGCTCCACCGGCGCCGGCACCGAAGGACTGGACCGGCACCTGGACGGCGCCGGAGCAGACGATCACGATCCGTCCGGGCAAGGCCGCCGGCACCCTGGCGATCGAGGGCGACGCGACCTACGGCACCCTCGATCCCGACCGGGTCCGTCGCGGCGCCGTCAACATGGGCAGCGTCGCGGGAGAGGCGGCGCCGAGCGGCCACACCCTCGCCTTCACCATGGGGGACAAGGGCACGCTCCCCTTCACGGCCGGCGCGCCGACCGATTGCCGCCTGCGCCTTCAGCTGCTGCCGCCATTCCTGCTCGCCGAGGACAACAGCGCCTGCGGCGGCCTGAACGTCACCTTCGCCACCGTCTACCGCCGCACCAAGCCCTGATCCGGATCAGCAAGGAGCGACCCCCATGCGCCGCCATCGCCACGCCAAGATCGTCGCCACCGTCGGCCCGGCCAGCAACACGCCGGAACGGCTGAAGGCCCTCTTTCTCGCCGGGGTCGACACCTTCCGGCTCAACTTCTCCCACGGCACCCACGACGACCACGCCAAGGTCCACGCCGCGATCCGGGCGCTCGAACAGGAGACCGGCCGGCCGATCGGCATCCTGCAGGACCTCCAGGGGCCGAAGATCCGCATCGGCACCCTGCGGGGCGGCAAGGCGGAGCTTGCCACCGGCGACCGGATCCGCTTCGTGCGCGAGGGCCGGGAGGGCGGAACCGACGCGATCCCCCTGCCCCATCCCGAGATCTTCGCCGCGGTGGCGCCGGGCCAGGAGCTGCTCATCGACGACGGCCGGGTCCGGGTGCGGGTCGTCGGCGTCGACGACGCGGCGATCGACGCCGACGTGGTGGTGGGCGGGCCGATCTCCGACCGCAAGGGCGTCAACCTGCCGGGCACCGTGCTGGCCCTCTCGCCGCTGACCGAGAAGGACCGGCGCGACCTCGATTTCGGCCTCTCGCTCGGGGTCGACTGGGTGGCGCTCTCCTTCGTCCAGACCCCCTCCGACGTGATGGAGGCGCGCGGCCTGATCGCCGGCCGGGCCGGGCTGATCGCCAAGATCGAGAAGCCGTCGGCGCTCGATCACATCGAGGACATCATCCGCATCGCCGACGGGATCATGGTCGCCCGCGGCGATCTCGGCGTGGAGCTCCCGCCCGAGGACGTGCCGGGGCGCCAGAAGGAGCTGGTGCGCGCCTGCCGCCACGCGGTGAAGCCGGTGATCGTCGCGACGCAGATGCTCGAATCGATGGTCTCGGCGCCCTCCCCGACCCGGGCGGAGGCCTCGGACGTCGCCACCGCCGTCTACGACGGCGCCGACGCGGTGATGCTCTCGGCCGAGTCCGCGGCGGGGCGGTACCCGATCGAGGCGGTCTCGATCATGGACCGGATCATCCGCCGCACCGAGCAGCACCGGCTCTACCGCTCGCTGGTGCGGGCGAGCGAGCCGGAGGTCGAGGACAGCCCGCCCCACGCCGTGGCGGCCGCCGCCGCGACCCTCGCCGACGCGATCGAGGCGGCGGCGATCGTCGCCTTCACGTCGAGCGGCACCACCGCCGCCCGCATCGCCCGCAAGCGCCCCAACGTGCCGATCCTCGCCGCCACCTCCGACACGGCGGTGTCGCGCCGCCTCAGCCTGTACTGGGGCGCGCATTCCGTGCTCGGCCCGGAGATCGAATCCTACGAGGCCATGGTCGACCGCGCCGCCGAGGTCGCGGCGCAGGAAGGCTTCGCGCAGGCGCCGGACCTGGTGGTGGCGGTGGCCGGCATCCCGTTCGGCCGGGCGGGGACGACGAATAACCTGCGGGTGGTGGAGCTGGGGCGGAAGGCGAGCGGGGTGTAGGTTGCGTCGTCGTACGACGGAATCCGTCCACTCGGGGTCATCCCTGTGCTGTTTCCGTCCCACCCGCAACCTCATCCTGAGGTCCGAACGAAGTGAGCCTCGAAGGAGGCCTCCAGTGGTCTCGGCGACATCTGGAGGCCTCCTTCGAGGCTCCGCGATCTTCGATCGTGCGCGATCTCCGATCGCCGGCACCTCAGGATGAGGTCGCGGATGGGACAAGCGTTCGGCGGCGGTAGGCACGAAGCCCCAGCGCCGCACCGAGGGACGCTCCCATCATCCCCCATCCCGCAACCCCCAAAAGGTTCAAACGACTTCAAGTTGTGCGCACCGGATCGGCCTGCTACGCTAGGGCATCCGGACGAGACCGTTCGTCCCGAGAGGGTCATTGGCCCATGCGCACCCTCGTCGCCCTGATGACCCTGCTGGCCGTCGGCCAGGGCGCGCTCGCCGCCGGCAGCGGCGACCGGGATGCGGTGCGCGGGGCGATCCTGCGCCAGCAGGAGGCGTTCCGGCACGACGACGCGGCTGCCGCCTACGCCGAGGCGGCCCCCGCCATCCGGTCGATCTTCACGAGCCCCGAGACCTTCATCGGCATGGTGCGGCAGGGTTACGCCGCCATCTACCGCAACCGCCGGTTCGAGTTCGGCACCGACGAGGAACTGCCCGACGGCAGCCTCGCGCAAGGGGTGCGCATCCAGGACCAGGACGGCACCGACTGGGAGGCGCTCTACACCCTGGAGCGCGACGCGGACGGGGCGTGGCGGATCACCGGCTGCCGCCTGCGCAAGGCGCCGGGCGCCGGCGCCTGATCGGCCTGCCCGCACGCACGGCTGACGCGCGCGCCAGATTCGTGTAGGGCCTGCGGCAGCCTCAGGACTGATCACCGTGCTTCATGTTTCGACCCGCGGCGCCGCCGCGCCGCTGACCTTCACCGACGCGCTGCTCGCCGGCCTCGCCCGCGACGGCGGCCTGTACATCCCGCAGAGCTGGCCGCAGATCTCCCCCGAGACGATCGCGGGGCTCGCGGGACGGCCCTACGCGGAGGCCGCCAAGACCGTGCTGTCGCCCCTCGTCGACGGCGAGATCGCACAAGCCGATTTCGACCGGATGATCGACGAGGCCTACGCCACCTTCCGGCATCCGGCGGTCTGCCCGCTGACCCAGCTCGGCGACAACCTCTTCCTGCTCGAACTGCACCACGGCCCGACGCTCGCCTTCAAGGACGTGGCGATGCAGCTCCTCGGCCGGCTGATGGACCACGCGCTCAAGGCCAAGGGCAGCCGGGCGACGATCGTCGGCGCCACCTCGGGCGATACCGGCAGCGCCGCCGTCGAGGCGTTCCGCGGCCTCGACAACGTCGACGTGTTCATCCTCTATCCCCACGGCCGGGTGTCGGAGGTGCAGCGCCGGCAGATGACCACGGTCGACGCGCACAACATCCATGCGCTCGCCGTCGAGGGCACCTTCGACGATTGCCAGGCGATCGTGAAGGCGCTGTTCCAGCACCCGCGTTTCGCCGAGGACGTGCGCCTGTCGGGCGTCAACTCGATCAACTGGGCCCGCGTCGCCGCGCAGGCGGTCTATTACTTCACCAGCGCGGTGAGCTTGGGCAGCCCCTATCGCCCGGTCTCGTTCTCGGTGCCGACCGGCAATTTCGGCGACATCCTCGCCGGCTGGGCGGCCAAGCGCATGGGCCTGCCGGTCGGCCGGCTGATGATCGCCACCAACGCCAACGACATCCTGGCCCGCACGCTGGCGACGGGATCGTACGAGGTCCGGGGCGTGGCCCCGACCACCTCGCCGTCGATGGACATCCAGGTCTCGTCGAACTTCGAGCGCCTGCTGTTCGAGACCCTCGACCGCGACGCCTCCGCGGTGAACCGGCTGATGGCCGGCCTCAAGCAGTCGGGCGCCTTCACGCTCGACCCCGCGACGCTCGCGCGGATCCGGGCCGAGTTCGACGCGGCCGCCGTGCCCGAGGACGAGGTGGTGGCCGAGATCCGCGACGTCTACGAGGGCACCGGCCAGATCATCGATCCGCACAGCGCCATCGGCGTGCGCGCTGCCCGCAAGCTCGTGGCCGAGGATCCGGCGACACCGGTGGTGGCGCTCGCCACCGCGCATGCGGCGAAGTTCCCGGACGCGGTCGAGGCCGCGACCGGCATCCGCCCGGCCCTGCCGCCCCACCTCGCCGACCTCCTGGAGCGCCGCGAGCGCTTCACCGTGCTGCCGAACGACGAGGCGGCGGTCGAGCGGGCGATCCGCGAGCGCGCCCGCATCCTGGGACAAGCCGCATGAACCAGCATTTCGCGACGCTCGGCGCCTCGCCGGACCTCAAGATCACGCGGCTCTCCAACGGCCTCACCGTCGCCACCGAGGCGATGCCCGGGGTCGCCACCGCGACCCTCGGGGTCTGGATCGGCGCCGGCTCGCGCAACGAGCGGCCGGAGGAGCACGGGCTCAGCCACCTGATCGAGCACATGGCGTTCAAGGGCACGGCGACGCGCTCCGCCCGCCAGATCGCCGAGGACATCGAGAATGTCGGCGGCGAGATCAACGCCGCCACCAGCGTCGAGCAGACGAGCTACACCGCCCGGGTGCTGGGCGAGGATGCCGACGTGGCCCTCGACGTGCTCGGCGACATCCTGACCCGCTCGGCCTTCGAGGCCGGCGAGCTCGCCCGCGAGAAGGGCGTGATCCTCCAGGAATACGCCGCCGTCGAGGACACGCCCGACGACGTCGTCTACGACGCCTTCACCGAGGCCGCCTTCCCCGACCAGCCGATCGGCCGGCCGATCCTCGGGCGCCCGGAGACGATCAAGAGCTTCGACAAGATGGCGATCGAGGCCTATCTCGCTCGCGAATACACACCCGGCCGGATGGTGCTGGCGGCGGCCGGTGCCGTGGAGCACGAGGCGATCGTCGCTGCGGCCGAGAAGCATTTCGGGGCGATGCCGGCGGCGTCCGCGCCCGATTCGGTGCCCGGCCAGTATCGCGGCGGCGAGCGTAGGATGCCGCGCAAGCTCGAACAGGCCAACCTGGTGCTCGGCCTGCCCGGCCTGTCGTTCCGGGACGAATCCTACTACGCCACGCACCTCTTCGCGCAGGTGCTCGGCGGCGGGCTGACCTCGCGGCTCTGGCACGAGGTGCGCGAGACCCGCGGCCTCGCCTACGAGATCCACGCCTTCCACTGGCCGTTCAGCGATTGCGGCCTGTTCGGCATCGGCGCCGGCACCGCCGGCGCCGACCTGCCGGGCCTCGTCGAGGTGACGCTCGCCTGCCTGCGCGAGGCGGCCGACACGGTCGATTCCACCGAGCTCGCCCGGGCGAAGGCCCAGCTCAAGGTGGCCCTTCTCTCGGCGCTGGAGACGCCGGGCGGGCGCATCGAGCGCACGGCCCGCCAGTTGCTGGCCTGGGGCCGGGTGATCCCGGCCGCCGAGGTGATCGCCAAGGTCGACGCCGTGACCCCCGACGACGTGCGGGCGGCCGGCCGCGCGCTGATCGCCGGGGCGCCGACGATCGCGGCGATCGGGCCGATCAAGAAGCTGCAGAGCCTGGAAGCGGTGAGCAAGGTGCTGAAGGCGGGGTGAGCGGGTCCCGGCACGCGCCACGGCCTTAACCCTCCCCCTCTGCGGGGGAGGGTGCCCCACGAAGTGGGGCGGGAGAGGGGACGCCGCTTCCGGATAGGACCGAACCGGTGTGAAGGGCGCCACCTGGATCAGCGTCGCGCCGCCCCTCTCCCGGCCTGCTCCGCAGGCCACCCTCCCCCACAGAGGGGGGAGGGTTCGGGGCGGCGCCCTCGCGAGGTGTTCCCTAGCGCTCCGCCCAAAATCGACAATCGAATCGACTCCATCCCGCGCGCAGCAAGACGTCTCGACTGCTGCCCCGCCGCCCGAACTAGGCCGAACGGTCGAGTGTCGGCTCTCCGCCAGTCTCCGTAGAAGCAACCTGCAGTCGAGCGCGCGAGTGCCCGAAGGCAGGTCCTGCGCGGCCGAAGTCCCGGGGTCGAGGAGATTGGCAGCTCACGCCCTCCCGCCCACGGAACAACCGCGTCAGCGCCTTGGAAAAAGCACACGACGGCCGGGGGCGGCCGGCGGAACGGTCGGGTGCGAGACATGGGATTCGAAAGCGTCGCGTGGCGCGAGGCGACGCTGGGCCGGAGCGTATCGGCGCGCGGGCCCGGGCTGCATACCGGCCGGGCCGCCCGCGTCACCCTGGCACCGGCGCCCGCCGGCCACGGCATCCGCTTCGCGGTGCGCTGCGCCGGGACCTCGGCCGAGGTGCCGGCCGGAACGGCGGACTGGGTCGCGAGCCGGATGAGCACCGCCCTCGCTGTCGGCGAGGGGCGCAAGTTGCGCACCATCGAGCACCTGATGGCGGGCCTCGCGGCCTCCCGCATCGACAATGCGGCGGTCACCGTCGAGGGGACCGAGATCCCGATCCTCGACGGCTCGGCGGCGCGCTGGTGCGCGCTGATCGATGCCGCCGGGCGGGTACCGCAGGACCGGCCACGCCAGGTTCTGCGCATTCGCGCGCCGTTTCAGGTCGACGGAATGCACGGCTTCCTGCGCGCCGAGCCGGCCGACGCCTTCGAGGTCGATGTCAGCACCGACCGGCTGCCGGGCTTCGGCGTGCTGCGCTGGTCGGGCCCGATCGATCCGGCCACGTTCCGGGCCGAGATCGCCCCGAGCCGCAGCTTCGGCAACGCTTCGCTGATCTGGCGCACCCTGCTCAAGACCCGCCTCGCCCGCACTCTCCTGCCGGCGTCGACTCGGGAGACACTCTGGGCCCGCTCGTTCGAGTCCCAGACCGTGCGGGCCGACGACCTCGTGCCCACGGTCACGCGGCCGGAATGCCGGCGCTCGATCTGTCCCGAGACGGAGGAACGGATGCACCCGCGGGACCGCGAGCCGCTGCTGCGCGGCGCCCGTCCCGGGCGGGTCGCGATCCTGCTCGGCGGACGGGTGCTCGGCGGCGCGCGCTTCCCCGACGAGCCGGTGCGGCACAAGATCCTCGACCTCGTCGGCGATCTGGCTCTCGCCGGCCGGCCGATCCTCGGGCGCATCGTGGCGAATTGCCCGACCCACGCGCTGACCTTCGCGTTCCTCACCGAGCTGATGCGCCATCCGGAATGCTGGGAGGTGGTCTCGCTGGCCGAGCCCGGTCACGAAGCGGTCGGCACCGATCGCGAAGGGATCGGCACAACTTGATTTGGCCGCAAAGCGGAGCGATCGAAGCCGGACGACGGTCGCGCTCGTAGGCGACAGGGGAGATCCGGGGCCTCCGCCTTGCTCGGAAGCTTGGGCGTCAGTACGGTCCGGCACCTCCCCGAGCCGCCCCGTGGCCGTCCCTGTCCGGTCGGAAGTCGCCGAAGCTTGCGCACGCTCTCACTCGTCCTCGCCTGCCTCGCGGCCCTTGCCGGGCTGCTCCTCGCCGCGCCGGAGGCCCGCGCGGTCGAGGCCGTGCGCGTCACCCTCGATTCGCAGGCCATCGATCTCACCCCGGCGATCGAGCGCTACCGCTCCGACGGCGACCTGATCCAGATCTCCACGGCGCCCGGCAAGGACGGCATCGTGCGCCGCATCGCCGTGAAGGCGCGCGAGACCGGGGCGCGGCCGGACTGGATGGTGTTCGCGCTCACCAACGACACCGACGAGCAGATCGATCGCGTCCTCGTCGCCCCGCATTTCCGCCTCGTCGGCTCCGGCGTGGTCTGGCCCGATCTCGGCGGCTCGCGCATCGCCGCGATCACGGCGAGCCAGGGCATTCGCCCTGAGCGCGACGAGAGCCCGGACGCCGACCAGTTCGTCATCACGCTGGATCCCGGCACCACCGTCACCTTCGTGGCGGAGCTGCGCACGCCGAACGTGCCGCAGGTCTATCTCTGGGACCAGGACGCCTACCGCAAGAAGGCGACCGGGCTGACCCTCTACAAGGGCATCATCATCGGCATCGCCGGGCTGCTGGCGCTGTTCCTGACCATCGTGTTCGTGGTCAAGGGCGCCATCATCTTCCCGGCCGCGGCGGCCCTCGCCTGGGCGGTGCTGGCCTATGCGTGCATCGATTTCGGGTTCTTCCAGCGCATCTTCCCGGTGACGGAGGCGGCGGAGCGGATCTACCGCGCCTCGGCGGAAGCGGTGCTCGGCGCGACGCTGCTGGTGTTCCTGTTCGCCTACCTCAACCTCGCCCGCTGGCACGTGCGCTACAGCCACGTCGCGCTGATCTGGCTGCTGTTCCTCGCCGGTCTCGTGGGCCTCGCCGTCATCGACCCGCCGGTGGCGGCGGGCGTGGCGCGGATCTCGGTCGCCACGGTGGCCGGCGTCGGGCTGCTGCTGGTGGTCTATCTGGCGATCCACAACGGCTACGACCGGGCGATCCTGCTGATCCCGACCTGGCTGCTGCTGCTCGCCTGGGTGGTGGCGGCGGGCTTCGCCATCACCGGCCAGCTCCACAACGACCTCGTCCAGCCGGCCCTCATCGGCGGCCTGGTGCTGATCGTGATGCTGATCGGCTTCACGGTGCTCCAGCACGCCTTCGCGGGCGGGGGCCTCGGCAACAGCCTCGTCTCCGACACCGAGCGGCGGGCGCTGGCCCTGACCGGCGCCGGCGACGTGGTGTTCGACTGGGACGTGCCGGGGGACCGGGTCTTCGCCGGACCCGAGATCGAGGGGCAGCTCGGCCTCAAGCGCGGGGCGCTCGAGGGGCCGCAGGCGAACTGGCTCTCCCTGCTCCACCCCTTCGACGTCGAGCGCTACTCGGCCGCCCTCGATACCGTGATCGAGGAGCGGCGCGGCCGGATCTCCCAGGATTTCCGCCTGCGCTCGGCCGCAGGCCCCTATTACTGGTTCCGCCTCAAGGCGCGGCCGGTGATCGGCACCGACGGCGAGGTGGTGCGCATCGTCGGCACCATCGCGGACGTGACCGAGGCGAAGATCGCCGAGGAGCGGCTGCTGCACGACGCCGTCCACGACAACCTCACCGGCCTGCCCAACCGCGAATTGTTCAACGACCGGCTCGATGCGGCGCTGGCGCTGGCGAGCCAGGACCCGCGCCTGAAGCCCACCCTGTTCGTGGTCGACATCGACCGGTTCAAGCAGGTCAACGACGCGATCGGGCTCTCGGCCGGCGATTCGATCCTGCTGACCCTGTCGCGCCGCCTCAACCGGCTGCTGCGGCCGCAGGACACGCTGGCGCGGGTCGCCGGCGACGAGTTCGCCATCATCCTGCTCTCCGAGCGCGATCCCGACCGGATCATCGCCTTCGCCGACAGCATCCGCCGGGCGATCACGACGCCGATCACCTACGCCGACCGCGAGATCTTCCTGACGCCCTCGATCGGCGTCGCCCTGCACGAGGCGGGCGCGGTGGTGAAGCGCGACGACGTGGTGAAGAACGCCGAGCTCGCCATGATCAACGGCAAGCGCCAGGGCGGCGACCGGATCGAGGTCTACCGCCCGACCATGCGCTCCGACCGCGGCGAGCGGATGATGCTGGAGAGCGACCTGCGCCGGGCGCTGGAGCGCAACGAGATCAAGGTGCTCTTCCAGCCGATCGTGCGCCTGGAAGACCGCACGGTGGCGGGGTTCGAGACCGTCCTGCGCTGGGACCATCCGCGGCTCGGCCGCGTCGCCCCCCAGGTTTTTTTGCCGATCGCAGAGGAATCCGGGCTCATCGTCAATCTCGGCGTGTTCGCCCTGGAGCGCACCGCGGCGGAACTCGCCGCCTGGCAGCAGGCGCTGGTGGTCGAGCCGCCGATCTTCGCCTCCGTCAACCTGTCCTCGCGCCAGCTCCTGCGCCACGACCTGCTGCACGACGTGAAGACCGTGCTCGCCCGCACCGGCGTCGTCCCCGGCTCGCTCAAGCTGGAGCTGACCGAGGCCCTGGTGATGGAGAACCCGGAATACGCCGCCCAGATGCTCGCCCGCATCCACGAGCTCGGCGCGGGCCTGTGCCTCGACGATTTCGGCACCGGCTACTCGGCGCTGACCTACATGCAGCGCTTCCCCTTCGACACGATCAAGATCGACCATTCCTTCGTGCGCCAGATGGCGAACGGGCGCTCGGGGATCCTGCGCTCGATCGTCCGGATGGCGCAGGAACTGGGGCTCGAGATCGTCGCCGAGGGCGCCGAGTCGGAAGCCGACGCCCTGGCGCTGGCCGAGATCGGCTGCGACTACGCGCAGGGCTTCGCCTTCGGCGAGCCGATGTCGGTCCTGCAGGCGCGGCAATTGGTGGGGGCGGCGCCGGAGGCGGCGTGAGGGCAGGCGTTTGGCTCCGGCGGATTTCACACCCACAGGGTCATTCCGGGGCCGCGCAGCGGAGCCCGGAATCCATACACTCAGGTTATGCAGAAAGAGGCGGAGCGCTCTCCGCCTTGTCCTGAACCATCCGCGGTTCTGGATTCCGGGCTCCGCTGCGCGGCCCCGGAATGACGAAGAGGGTGGTATTTCCGTAGCGTGACGCGAGCGACTCCGTCACGCAGGTGACCACCTTCCCCCGTACTGCGCTGGGGCGCCGGCCTAGAACACCGCCTGCCCCATCAGCACCGCCGCGATCACGATCACCACGGCGATCACCAGGAACAGCCCGAACAGAAGGCGCGCGATGCCGCGGGCGCCCGACGCCACGTTGGTGAAGCCGAGCGCGCCGGCCACCAGCGAGATCACGAAGAAGATGATCGCCCATTTCAACATGGCGGGAGCACTCCGGTCCGAGAAAAAAGCCGCTGCGATAACCGACACCGCCACGCTTCGTTCCGAGCCGTCCACCGCTCCCCGCCCCGCCGGGCTGCGCCGTTCGTCCGCATTGCTGAACGACGCCTCCGCGCGCTACACCCGGCGCCGATGTCGATGGATGCCAAGGCGATGGGTCCCAAGGCGATGGGTCGTCTCACGCGGCTGGCGCAGCCCGGCCACTTCATGCGCTGGTCCGGGTCCCTCCTGCCCTGGGTGGCGGGCCTCGCCCTCCTGCTGCTGGCGGTGGGCCAGTACATGACCTGGTTCGTGGCCCCGCCCGACTACCAGCAGGGCGAGACGGTGCGGATCATGTACATCCACGTGCCGGCGGCCTGGATGGCGGTGTTCTTCTACGGCGCCATGGCGGTCTCGGCGCTCGGCACCCTGATCTGGCGCCATCCGCTGGCCGACGTGGCGCAGCGCGCCGCCGCCCCGATCGGCGCCGCCTTCACGCTGATCTGCCTCGTCACCGGCTCACTCTGGGGCAAGCCGATGTGGGGCACCTACTGGGTGTGGGACGCGCGCCTGACCTCGATGCTCGTGCTGTTCCTGATCTATTGCGGGCTGCTCGCCCTGTGGCGCACCATCGAGGACCCGAACCGGGCCGCCCGGGCGGTCGCGATCCTGACCCTCGTCGGCGCCGTCAACCTGCCGATCATCAAGTTCTCGGTGAACTGGTGGTCGACCCTGCACCAGCCGGCCTCGATCCTGCGGATGGGCGGGCCGACCATCCACCCGACCATGCTCCATCCCCTGCTGGTGATGATCGCCGCCGCCTCCGTGCTCGGCATCGCCCTGCACATCCAGGCGATGCGCACCGAGATCCTGCGCCGGCGCGTGCGCACGCTCACGATCCTCGAGGCCGAGCGGCTCGACGCCGCCCTCCTCGCCCCGCAGGCGGCCTGACCCGCATGGATCTCGGACCTCACGCCGCCTTCATCCTCGGCGCCTACGGCTTCACCGCCCTGGTGATCCTCGGCCTGGTCGCCAACGCGATCCTCGACCGGCGGGCGCAGGAGCGGGCGCTCGCCCGGCTCGCGCAGGAACCGACACCGCGGGGCCGCCGGTGAGCGACGCCCCCGTGCACCCGGTGGAGGAGACCGAGGAGGCGCCGCGCCGCGGCCGGCTGCTGTTCCTGCTGCCGCTCCTCGCTTTCGCGGCGCTGGCCGGGATCTTCCTCGGCAAGCTCCTCACCACCGGCTACGACCCCTCGGCCATCCCCTCGGCGCTGATCGGCCGTCCGGTGCCGGACTTCGTCTTGCCGCCGGTGCCCGGCCTGGCCCGGCAGGACGGCGCCGCGGTACCGGGCCTGTCGGCCGCCGACCTCAAGGGCAAGGTGACGGTGCTGAACGTCTGGGCCTCGTGGTGCGCGCCCTGTCAGGTCGAGCATCCGATGCTGGTGCGGCTGTCCCGCGACGGGGTGAACCTCGTCGGCATCGACTACAAGGACCAGCCCGAGAACGGCCGCCGCTTCCTCGGCCGCCACGGCAATCCGTTCCGGGCCGTGGGCGCCGACGAGGCCGGTCGCGTCGGCATCGATCTCGGGGTCTACGGCGTGCCGGAGACCTTCGTCATCGGGCCGGACGGGCGCATTCGTGAGAAGCTCGTCGGGATCCTGACGCCGGAGAACTACGACGCGTTCCTGGCCCGGGTGCGGGCGATGCAATAGGGGCGAGGCTCAGACCTCGCCCTCTGTCCCGGATTTCCTTCCGCTGACGCTCCAGTCGTCCGGGATAGGGGTGAGGCTATCGCCTCACCCCTACTTGGGCAGCGCGTAGATATTCACCTCCAGCGCATCGTCCGACGGGCCCCCGAGCGGGGTCAGGTACTCCTCGACGAAGGCGTCCTGGACGAGGATGCCCTTGGCGTCGAGATAGGCCGTCACCGTCTCGTAGGTCTGGTCGATGCCCTCGTAGGAGCCCTTGTGGGTGAAGCGCAGGGCCTTGCCGCTCGGCGTCGCGCCGAAGCGCAGGTCGTCCGGCAGCCCGGCCGGGCGCGGGTTCGGGGCGGCCTCGACCGGCACCATCACCTCGAACTGGAAGCCGTCGTCGTCGGTGCGGGTGAAGACCGAGATCGGCTTGCCGACGGCCTTGATGCCGGCCTGGCCGAGGGCCGCCTCGACCTTGGCGATGGCGTCCTTGAGGCTCGGCAGCGCCTGGTCCCACTTGGCGTTGCCGGACAGGATCGCGGCGGGCTTGGCCGGCAGCGTCACCTCGTCGACGTCGGACGGGTCGCCCGGATTGGCGACCAGCGGCGGGCGCCCCGCGGCCGGGGGTACCGGCGTCGCGGGCGGCAGCGCCTTCTCGGGCGCCGGCGGGGTCGGGGCCTGGTTGGTCCCGGGGCCCGGGCCGGGCGCCGTCGTGGTCGGCAGCGGGGTCGATTGCGCCGGCGACGGCGTGCCGGCCGGGGGCGCGGCGGGCGAGGGAGCCGGCGCCGGGGCGGGCTGCGGCGCCGGGACTTGCTGGGACAAGACCGGGGCGCTGCAGGCCAGGGCGGCCGCGAGGCCGATCGCGATCGTCGGGAGGCGGGTCTTCATCACGGGCGGAGCGCTCCGGGCGGCTTCAGCGTGGGCCGGCATCGCCGGCCGGATCGAACGCGTCAAGCGCAAAGCCGTTGCGGGCTCATCGCGAGAGCGTGAGGACGCCGGTCTCGAAGCGATGCCCACCCGGCTCGCCCCCGCGCCGGTTCTGGTCCATACACCGCCCCGACCCCATCTCAGCCCCGCCCGCCGGAGAATCCCGCCCGTGTCCCCCCTCGCCCATCGCCGCTTCCTGAAGATGAACGGGCTCGGCAACGAGATCGTGGTGCTGGACCTGCGCGGGAGCGACATCCGGGTCCAGCCGGAGGAGGCCCGGGCCATCGCCGCCGACCCGGCCTCGCGCTTCGACCAGATGATGGTGCTGCACGACCCCGTCACCCCGGGCACCGACGCCTATGTGCGGATCTACAACACCGACGGCTCGGAGGCCGGCGCCTGCGGCAACGGTACCCGCTGCGTCGCCTGGGCGATGCTCGACGATCCCGTGATGGCGCGTCCGACCCTCGGCGAGCATCTGGTGCTCGAGACGAGGCCCGGCCTCCTCGAGGTCGTGCGCGTGTCAGCCCTGGATTTCACCGTCGACATGGGGGCGCCGCGGCTGGCCTGGAACGAGATCCCCCTCGCCGAGCCCTTTCCCGATACCCGCCGCATCGAGCTCCAGGTCGGGCCGATCGACGACCCGGTGCTGCACTCGCCGGGCGCGGTCAGCATGGGCAACCCGCACGCGGTGTTCTTCGTCGAGCGCGATCCCGACACCTACGACCTCGCCCGGGTCGGCCCGCTGCTCGAATCGCACCCGATCTTCCCGGACCGGGCGAACATCTCCATCGCCCAGGTGATCGACCGCGCCCATATCCGCCTGCGGGTCTGGGAGCGCGGCGCCGGGCTGACGCGGGCCTGCGGCACCGCCGCCTGCGCGGCGCTCGTCGCGGCCGCGCGCCTGCGCCTCACCGGCCGCGAGGCCACGGTGACGCTGCCCGGCGGCGACCTGCGCATCGCCTGGGGCGAGGACGACCACGTCCGCATGACCGGCCCGACCGAGCTGGAGCACGAGGGCACCTTCGCGGCCTCGCTATTCGAGGCGGCCGCGTGAGCGTCGAGGTCCTGAGCTTCGGCTGCCGCCTCAACGCCGCCGAATCGGAGGCGATGCGCCGGCAGGCGGAAGAGGCGGGCCGCACCCACCTTCTCCTCGTCAATACCTGCGCGGTCACCGTCGAGGCCGGACGGCAGGCCCGCAAGGCGATCCGGGCCGCCGTGCGGGCCAACCCCGCGGCGCGGGTAGTGGTGACCGGCTGCGGTGCGCAGGTCGAGACCGAGGCCTACGCCGCCATGCCGGAGGTGGCGGAGATCCTCGGCAACCGGCGCAAGCTCGATCCCGCGGTCTGGGCCGAGGCCTCGCCCGAGCGGGTGCGGATCGACGACGTGATGGCGCCGGGTGCCGACCCGCTCCCCGAGGCGACGCCGATGCGGGCGCGCACCCGCGCCTTCCTGCCGGTGCAGAACGGCTGCGACCACCGCTGCACCTTCTGCGTCATCCCCTTCGGCCGCGGCAACTCGCGCTCGGTGCCAGTGGCGGCGGCCGTGGCGCAGGTCCGCGCCCTGGTCGAGCAGGGCACCCGCGAGGTGGTGCTCACCGGCGTCGACCTGACGGCCTATGGCCGCGACCTCGGCGACCTCACGCTCGGCGCGCTGGTGCGGACGATCCTGCGCGCGGTGCCCGCGCTCGACCGCCTCCGCCTGTCCTCGATCGACTCCGTCGAGGCCGATCCGGAACTGGTCGCGGCCTTCGCCGAGGAGCCGCGGCTGATGCCGCATCTCCACCTCTCGCTCCAGGCCGGCGACGACCTGATCCTCAAGCGAATGAAGCGCCGCCACGGCCGGGACGACGCGATCCGGTTCTGCGCTGAGATCCGCTCCTTGCGCCCCGACGCGGTGTTCGGCGCCGACCTGATCGCCGGCTTCCCGACCGAGACCGAGGCCCAGTTCGCCCGCTCGCTTGACCTCGTCGAGGAATGCGGCCTCGCGCAGCTCCACGTCTTCCCCTACTCGCCCCGCCCCGGCACGCCGGCCGCCCGGATGCCGCAGGTCGCCTCAGGTGAGATCCGCGATCGGGCTGCGCGCCTGCGCGAGGCGGGCGCCGCGGCCTTCGCCCGCCGCCTCGACCGCGAGGTGGGAGAGACCCGCCGGGTGCTCGCCGAGCGCGGCGGCACCGGGCGGACGGAAGGTTTTTTGCCGGTGCGGCTGCCGGAAGGGATGGAGGCGGGGGCCCTGGTCGATCTGCGCATCGCCGGGCATGACGGGCGGGTGTTGCGGGCGGCGTGAGGGATGTCCGGCGTCGGTCGTGCCATCTTCCATCGCCGTCCCGGGTTCCGCTTCGCGGCACCGGGATGGCGAGGAGAGTTGTGGAGTGGCGTGGGTCGGACGAAACGGCGAGGGCCGAAGTTTTGCTGACCTTCACCCCTCCCCCATCCCGCACGCTCTCAACCCCTCCCGCATATGCCCCGGCGCCGGCGCCTCGACCGTGATCGCCGGCTTCTTCGGGTAGAGCGGTAGCGCCAGCGCCCTCGCGTGGAGCTGCAGGCCCGGCCCGCCCTGGCGCGGGGCACTGCCGTAGACGGAGTCGCCGAGGATCGGCCAGCCCATCGCGGCGCAATGCACCCGCAGCTGGTGGGTGCGCCCGGTCACCGGGGTCAGCGCCAGCCAGGTCCGCCCGGCGGCCGGATCGCGCCCCATCACCCGCCAGCGGGTGAGCGAAGGGTCGCCGGCGGGATCGGTCTTCATCCACCAGCTGCGCGGGTCGTCGGAGCGGCGCATCAGCGGCAGATCGATCTCGCCGGTCTCCTCCGACGGGCCGCCCTCGACCAGCGCCCAGTAGGTCTTCTCCGCCCGACCTTGGGCGAACAGGGCGTTCAGCCGGGCCAGCGCCTTGGCGTGCCGGCCGAGGGCGAGGCAGCCCGACGTGTCGCGGTCGAGGCGATGGGCGGCCTCCGGGCGGCGCGGCAGGCCGAAGCGCAGGGCGTCGAGGTGCCGGGTCAGGGTCTCGCCGCCCTTCGGCCCGGGATGCACCGGCAATCCCG
This sequence comes from Methylobacterium sp. 17Sr1-1, assembly GCF_003173775.1. Lineage (NCBI taxonomy): Bacteria > Pseudomonadati > Pseudomonadota > Alphaproteobacteria > Hyphomicrobiales > Methylobacteriaceae > Methylobacterium > Methylobacterium sp. 17Sr1-1. Next base: position 2,972,961 of record NZ_CP029552.1, read on the forward strand.
CCGGCTTGTCGATGACGAGCACCAGGGCATCGCGGTAGAGGAGCCGCGAGAGTATGTCGTCGACGATCATGGGCCTGTCGATCATGGGCCTTTGGATCATGAGCCTGTCGCAGGGGCGGCGGATGCGGGCGAAGTCCGGGGCAGGCCGCCCTAGATCGTCCGGTGGGTCGGGAGCAAGTGCGGATGAGTGACACCAAGAAGCCGGGCTGGTTGGGCCGACTGCTCGGCCGCAAGGCCGAGGCGCCGGCGGAGACTCCCGCCGAGACGCCCGCCGCGGCTCCCGAGACCAGTGCCGCGCCCGATCCCGCCGAGACGATGCCGACGGAGCCGACCGGCACCCTGTCGGAGGGCGTGCCCGACTTCGCCACCGGCGCCGACGAGGTGCTGCCGGCGCCGCCGACCGTGACGGAAGCCTCGCCCGACACCGAGCCGGAGCACGACCTGCCCGACGAGCTGGCCGGCGCCGACCTGGAGCCGGTGGAGGGCGTGCAGCCGGAAGGCCAGGTGCCGGCGGCCGCCGAGCCCGAGATGCAGGAATCCGCGGTCGAGGAATTCGGGGTCGACGAGAGCGAGATCCAGGAGCCCGAGACTCTCGACTCCGAGCCTGCCGCGCTCGTGATCTACCAGCCCCCGGCGGAGACCGAGGCGCCGGCGGAGAAGCGCAGCTGGTGGGGCCGGCTGACCGGGGGTCTCAAGCGCACCTCCTCGGCCCTGTCCGACCGGGTGACCGGGCTGTTCACCAAGCGCAAGCTCGACGCCGACACCCTGGAGGAGCTGGAGGACGCGCTGATCCAGGCCGATTTCGGTCTCGAGACCGCGACCCGGATCGCCGAGGCGGTCGGCAAGGGCCGCTACGAGAAGGGCATCGCCCCCGACGAGGTGCGGGCGATCCTGGCCACCGAGGTCGAGCGCGCCCTCGCTCCGGTGGCGCAGCCGCTCGTCATCGACACGACGAAGAAGCCGTTCGTGATCCTGATGATCGGCGTCAACGGCGCCGGCAAGACCACGACGATCGGCAAGCTGACCCAGAAATTCCGGGCGCAGGGGCACAGCGTGATGCTGGCTGCCGGCGACACCTTCCGGGCCGCGGCGATCGAGCAGCTGCGGGTCTGGGGCGAGCGCACCGGCGCGCCGGTGGTGGCCCGCCCGCAGGGCTCGGACGCCGCCGGCCTCGCCTACGACGCGCTCCAGGCCGCCCGCGACGCCGGCACCGACATCCTGCTGATCGACACCGCCGGCCGGCTCCAGAACAAGGCCGGGCTGATGGCCGAGCTGGAGAAGGTGATCCGGGTGATCCGCAAGCTCGACGCCGAGACGCCCCACGCCGTGCTCCTCGTCCTCGACGCCACGGTGGGCCAGAACGCGCTCAGCCAGGTCGAGACGTTCCAGAAGATGGCGGGGGTCACCGGCCTCGTCATGACGAAGCTCGACGGCACGGCGCGGGGCGGCATCCTGGTGGCGCTCGCCGCCAAGTTCGGCCTGCCGGTGCACTATATCGGCGTCGGCGAGGGGGTCGACGACCTGGAGCCCTTCGCGGCGCGGGACTTCGCCCGGGCGATCGCGGGGCTGGAGAAGGGGTGATGAGCGGGTGTCTCGCCCCTTACAGGTTGGTGCGGCTACGATATTCGACAGTGTAGCGCGGTTCCCCTCTCCCGTGTGGGAGAGGGGTTAGGGGTGAGGGTGGCGCGCTTCAGTTTAATGCACTGAGCGTGGTGCTGGCATCTCGACAGTCGAGTTCTAGTTTGAACCGTCTCCACCCTCACCCCTACCCCTCTCCCACACGGGAGAGGGGATCCCGCGCTTTTTTCTAACAGGTACCTGCAAGACAGACACAGCACTATTCTGCGCAATAGGCCGCCATTCCCTCCGCCAGCGCGTCGAAGGCCACCCGGCAGCGGCGCAAGGCACGCAGGTCCTCGTGTATCGCCACGAAGGTCGGCAGCGCCCAGACCAGCTCCGGCAGCACCCGGACCAGGTCCGGGTCGCGGGCGGCGAGCGCCGTGTGGCAGGCGCCGAGGCCGAAGCCGGCCCGGAGCGCCGCGAGCTGCGCGAGCGTGCTGTCGCTGCGCCAGGCGAAGGGCGTCTCGCCGAGGGCGGGCGCCGCCCGCATCATCGCCCGCAGGAACGGCGTCTCGGCGTCGAAGCCGATCACGCTGTGGCGGGCGAGCTCCGCCGGATGCTCGGGCACGCCGCGCCGGTCGAGGTAGCGGCGGTGCCCGTAGAGGCCCAACTCCACCGTGCCGACCCGGCGCGCCACCAGCGCCGCTTGGCTCGGCGGCGCCATGCGGATCGCGATGTCGGCGTCGCGCCGCAACAGGTCCTGCATCCGGTCTGAGAGCACCACGTCGAGGGCGAGGCCGGGATGGCGCGCGTGCAGGGCGGCGAGGATCGGCGGCAGCACCTCGGCGCCGACCACCTCCGAGGCGGTGATCCGCACCCTGCCCGACAGGCCCTCGGCTTCCGCCGTCACCGCCCGGCGCAAGGCGTCCGCCGTCGCCTTCAGGGACGCGGCGTAGGGCGCCAGAGTCAGCGCCGCCCCGGTCGGCGTCAGGCCGGCGGGCGAGCGGGTGAACAGGGCGACGCCGAGCGCCTGCTCCAGGGCCGCGATCTGTCGGCCGAGGGTCGGCTGGGTCAGGCCGAGCGCCCGCGCCGCGCCGGAGAGCGAGCCTTCCTCCAGCACGGCGAGCGCGGCGCGATAATGGTCCCAACTCGGCTCGGTCATGCGAAACCGTATAGCCGATCGCCGGCATTCGGCAATTTTCGTATTCCAGGCGCCCTGGCACATCACCCTCGTGGCGAACGAGGAGCGTGCGATGACGACGAGAACGGCCCTGGTGCTGGGTGCGACGGGCGGGGTGGGCGGCGCGGTGGCGCGGCGCCTCGCGGCGGATGGCTGGACGGTGCGGGCGCTGCACCGCGATCCCGCCCGGGTGCGCCGGGAGGCGGACGGGCTCGCGTGGCGGCAGGGCGACGCGATGGTGCCCGCGGACGTGGTCGCGGCGGCCGCGGGGGCGTCGCTGATCGTCCACGCGGTCAACCCGCCCGGCTACCGCGACTGGGGCCGGCTGGTCCTGCCGATGCTGGATGCCTCGATCGCGGCCGCCGGGGCGGCCGACGCCCGCCTGCTCCTGCCCGGCAACGTCTACGTCTACGGCCGCGACGCCGGCCCGAACCCGGGCGACGACGCCCCCCAGACGCCCCGTACGCCCAAGGGCCGCATCCGCATCGCCATGGAGCAGCGCCTGCGCGATTCGGGCGTGCGCAGCCTGGTCGTGCGGGCCGGCGACTTCTTCGGGCCGCGCACCACCGCCAATTCCTGGTTCTCCTCGGCCCTGGTGCGGCCGGGCCGGCCGGTGCGGGCGGTGCTCGATCCCGGTACGCCCGGCATCGGCCACCAATGGGCCTTCCTGCCCGACGTCGCCGAGACCATGGTGCGGCTGGCCGCCCGCGAGGCCGAGCTTCCCCGCTTCGCGGCCTTCAACATGGACGGCCACTGGGACCCGGACGGCCGCCAGATGGTCGCCGCCATCGCCCGCGCGGTCGGCCGCCGGGTGCGGGTGCGGCGCTTCCCCTGGGGTCTCCTGCCGCTGGCGGCGCCTTTCTGGCCGCTGGCGCGCGAGATCCGCGAGATGCGCTACCTGTGGCGGGAGCCGTTGCGGATGGGCAATGCCGGGCTCGTGGCATTTCTGGGGGTCGAGCCCCACACGCCGCTGGACGAGGCGGTGCGCGAGACGCTGGCGGGGCTGGGCTGCGCGTGACGACCTGAATCCCCGCGGGGCCGGCGGCTCGCCGCCTCCGGCGTCACGGCCGCTCCTGCTGCCCGTCCGGCCTCAGTTCCTCGTACGACACGACGATGTGCTCACGGAAGGCCGGTCGCTCCAGGAGGCCGTCATAGTATCGGCGTAGGGCCGGTCGGTCCTCCCGGGGAATCGCGACGTCGAAGTAGCGGAAGAGGACGTGTCCGAACTGAATGTCGGCCAGCGTCAGCGCGTCCGACGCCAGGAAGGCCGAGCCGCACAGGCGTGCCTCGGCGATGTCGAGGAAGCGGCCCAGGGTGGCGAGGGCTCGGGAGAGCGCGACCGGATCCTGATCGGCCGGGGCGGTCCTCACCACCCGCCAGAAGATCGGCGCCGTGAAGTTCATGGCGACGTTCAGCTTGGCCCATTCAGCCCATTTGTCGACACGCGCCCGCGCCGCACTCTCCGCCGGCCAGAACGCATCGGGTCCGTAACGGCCGGCCAGATAGCGCAGGATCGCGCTGGTCTCCCACAGCGGCTCGCCGTCCCCGTCGCGCAGGACAGGGATCGTGCCGTTCGGGTTCATGGCGCGGAAGGCGGGCGTGTCGGTCCCGCCATAGCGATGTCCGGCATCGTGCCGCTCGTGAGGAAGCCCGAGTTCGCCGACGCACCACATCAGGGCCTGGACGTTCGAGGACGTTCGTCGCCCCCAGATGCTCAGCATGGTCGTCGTCTCCTGACGCAGCGTCGCCGGGCAGGGTGACACGCCGTTGCCCCGGTCGCCAGACGGCACCTTGTGTCCCTCTCGCGCTCCCTCGCGATCCCGTGCCAGGATGGCCGGAACGACGGGAGGACAGAGCCGGGAATGGGATCGCTCAGACTCCGCTTCGGGCTGCTCGTCGGCAGCGCCGCCGCCCTCGTGGTGCTGGCGGCCCTCGGCCTCTACGGGGCGATGCATGCCGCCGAGCGCACCCTCGACGCGACGCTCGACGCGCAGGTGCGACTGGAACTGATCGCCGAATTGTCCGGGCGCCTGACCGAGTTCGGCCTCGCCTCCGTCGAGGCGGTGAGCGACAATCCGGGCCGGCCCGAGCGGCTGGCCAATGCCCGCAACGAGGTCGACCGGGCGCTGAACGCCGTCGACGAGGGCTTGAGCCGGGCGGTGGCCGGGGCCGGGGGCGTCCTCGACCGGGCGCAGTACACCGCCCGGGCCCGCCCGCTCGCCCGCCTGCGCGCCGCCCGCGCCATGCTCGACCGGCAGGTGGCGCAGATCCAGCGCGAGCCGGAGCCCGGCCGGCGCGCCGACGCGATTCGGGGAGCGCTCAACGCCTTCGGGGCGGTGACGGGCCAGCCCCTCACCTTCCTGGTCGAGGCCGAGCGCCGGGCGGTCGAGGCCTCCGCGGCGGAGGTCCGGACGCTGGCGGCCCGGATGCGCGGCGCCGCGGTGGCGGGGGCCCTGGTGATCGTGCTGCTCCTCGTCCTGCTGCACCAGAGCCTCACGCGGCCGATCCTGCGCCGGATCGAGGCGATCCGGGCCGGCGCCGCGGCGATCGGCCGGGGCGAGCTCGACACCCGCCTGACCGTGGCGAGCCGCGACGAGCTCGGCCTCCTCGTCGCGAGCTTCAACCGGATGGCGGCGCGACTGAAGCGGCGCGAGACCCGGGTCGCCGCCGACCGGGCGGCTTTGGAAGAGATCGTCGCCCGCGCCACCGCCGACCTGCGCGGGGCCAATGCACGGCTCGAGGAGATCGACCGCTCGCGCCGGCGCTTCTTCGCCGATGTCAGCCACGAGCTGCGCACGCCGCTCACCGTGATCCTCGGCGAGTGCGACCTCGCCGCCCGCTCCCCCGACACGCCCAACCATCTCCGGCCGGTGATCGCGACCATCCGCAAGCGCGCCCTGCGGCTGCACCGCCGGGTCGGCGACATGCTGCGGGTCGCCCGCTCGGAATCCGGCCAGATCGCGCTGGAGCGCCGCCCGGTGAGCCTCGCCGCCATCCTGGCCGAGGCGGTGGAGAGCTGCGCGCCGGAGGCCGGGCGCCGTCGCATCGCGCTCGTCCTGGAGCCGAGCGCCGCCGACGTCGAGGTCCTGGCCGATGCCGAGTGGCTGCGCCAGATCGTCGAGGGGCTGATCGACAACGCGCTCCGCCACGCCGCCGGCGCGACCCGGGTGGGCGTCGGCTTCACCGCAAGCGGCAGCGGCGCCGCCATCACGGTGACCGATGACGGCGCGGGCTTCCCCGACGAGTCCGACGTCCTGTTCGAGCGCTTCCGCCGCGGAGACGGGCCCGGCTCGGGTTCGGGTTCGGGCTCGGCCGGCTTCGGCATCGGGCTCGCACTGGCGCGCTGGGTGGTTGAGCGCCATGATGGGGTGATCCGCCTGGAATCGGGGGATCCAAGAGGCCGGACCGCTGGCCGGGGGTTCGGCGCCAGGGTCACCCTGGAACTGCCCGGCGAGGACACGAGGGAGGATGCGGCATGACCGGGCGACCGGAACGGCGCGCATGACGAGCGTGCTCATCGTCGAGGATGACGGCGACATCCGCGCCATGTTGGCACGGGGCCTCTCCGCCGAGGGTTTCGCCGTCGACGTCGCCGGCGGGGTCGACGAGGCGCTGGCGGCGGCCCGCGAGCGGGTGCCCGAGGCGGTGCTCCTCGACAACATGCTGCCGGACGGCTCGGGCCACGACGTCTGCCGCTCGCTCCGCGAGGGCGGCTATCCGGGGGCGATCCTCTTCCTGAGCGCCAAGGACGAGGTCGGCGACCGAGTCGACGGCCTCGCGGTCGGGGCCGACGACTACATCGTCAAGCCGTTCGTGTTCGACGAATTGCTCGCGCGCCTGCGCACCCACCTGCAGCGGCGGCGCGTGACCGGCGAATCGCGCACCCTCGTCAGTGCCGGGCGCCTCTCCCTCGACCTCGCAACCCGGCAGGTCCGCTTCGGCGAGGTCACCGCCCGCCTGACCCAGCGCGAGGCCGAATTGCTGGCGATCCTGATGGAGCAGGCGAGCCGCCCGGTGACGCGGGGCGACATCTTCGACCGGCTCTGGGCGAGCCAGGGCGGCCTCTCGCTCAACGTGGTCGACGTCTATGTCGGCTACCTGCGCACCAAGCTCGCCGACATCGTCCGGGCCGGCGGCCCGAGCCTCGTCACCGTGCGCGGCCGCGGCTTCATGCTCGACCTGCACGAGGCCGGATTCCGTCAATGACGAAATTATTTTGGGCGCAATCGATGCTGGCTAAAGCGCTGGCCGTGATGCACAATAAGACCGGTCTGAGAAGAACGGGCCCCGTCCGTCCCGGGGATTCGGCAAAATAGCGCTTGCGCTCCGGGCGCCGATTGCCGATATATCCTGGGGTGACGGAAAACACTGTCATCTCAAAGTCTTAGGAACCTCTTAGAGGGTTCCGCCGCTCAGGAGAAACGCCATGAAGTGGTCGATGCCCGTCGTCGCCGAGGTCTGTGTCGGCATGGAAGTCACCTCGTACGAGTCCGCCGAGATCGATCCCTTCAACTAAGGGCTCGCCTGATTCGCGCCTCCGGCGGCCACCGCCGGACGGCGCTCGACCCGGACATTTTCAGAAGCCCGGCGCCACAAGCCGGACCGTCCGCCGAAGTCGCAGGAGGAACGCCGATGAAGACCACCGACAAGACCTGCGCCAAGACCTGGTCGTTGCCTGTCGTCGCCGAGATCTGCGTCGGCATGGAGGTCACCTCTTACGAGTCCGCCGAGATCGATCCCTTCAACTGAGCGGGAACGACGGTCGACCATGCACGCCATCGTTCTGGGATCCGGAGCGGGCGGGGGCGTGCCGCAGTGGAACTGCCGCTGCCCGATCTGCGCCATGGCCCGGGCGGGCGACCGCCGGGTTCTGCCCCGCACCCAGTCGAGCCTCGCCGTCTCCGCCGACGGTGATCACTGGCTCCTGGTGAACGCCTCGCCGGACATCCGCCAGCAGCTGTTCGACACGCCGGCCCTGCATCCGCGCGAGGGCTTGCGGCACTCGCCGATCCGGGCGGTGCTGCTCACCAACGGCGACGTCGATCACGTCGCAGGCCTCCTCACGCTGCGCGAGGGCCAGCCCTTCCGCCTCCACGCCACGCGCGGCATCCTCGACTCGATCGGGGCGAATCGCGTCTTCGACGTGATGGCGTCCGGTGTGGTCGAGCGCGTCGAGATCGCGCTGAACCAGCCGTTCGCGCCGGTGCCGGGCCTCACCGTCACGTTGTTCCCCGTCCCCGGCAAGGTGCCGCTCTGGCTCGAGGACGGCACGCCGGAAATCGGCGCCGAGACCGAGAGCACGGTCGGGGCGATGATCGAGGCCGGGACTAAGCGCCTCGCCTACGTGCCGGGCTGCGCCCGCGTCACGGACGGGCTGAAGGCGCGGATCTCCGGGGTCGACGCGCTCCTGTTCGACGGCACGGTGCTCGCCGACGACGACATGATCCGCGCCGGCGTCGGCACCAAGACCGGCTGGCGCATGGGCCACGTGCCGATGATCGGCGAGGGCGGCTCGGTCGAGGCCCTGGCCGGGGTGCCGATCGGGCGGAGGGTGTTCGTCCACATCAACAACACCAATCCGGTGCTGGTCGAGGATTCCGAGGAGCGCCGCGGCGTCGAGGCGGCGGGGTGGGTCGTGGCGCAGGACGGGCTGGCCTTGCGGCTGTGAGCGGCGACCGGTCGATCCTCCGTCTCCGGCCTCCCGATCACTTTGGTCCCCCTTGACCCCTCCTCGCGGCGGATCAATCTCCCGCCCCATGGGACCGCCGACAACGAAGAAACCGGAAACGCCGAAGAAACCGGAAACGCCGAAGAAACCGGAAACGCCGAAGAAACCGGAAACGCCAGGACGCCATGACCGCCTCCCTCGCCCTGTCCGTGAGCCCGAGCGAGCCCACCGACCGCCTGCTCTCCCCGGACGAACTCGAAGCGGCGCTCCGCGACATCGGGGCGCGGCGCTATCACAACCTGCATCCGTTCCACCGCCTGCTGCACGACGGCAAGCTCGATAAGGATCAAGTGCGGGCCTGGGCGCTCAACCGCTACTATTACCAGGCGATGATCCCGGTGAAGGACGCCACCCTGCTGGCCCGCCTGCCGGACGCGAACTTGCGCCGGATCTGGCGCCAGCGCATCGTCGACCACGACGGCGACCACGAGGGCGACGGCGGCATCGAGCGCTGGCTGAAGCTCGCCGAGGGCGTCGGCTTCGACCGCGACTACGTCCTCTCGACCCGGGGGATCCTGTCGGCCACCCGCTTCTCGGTCGAGGCCTACGTGCATTTCGTCGGCGAACGCTCGCTCCTGGAGGCCATCGCCTCCTCGCTCACCGAGATGTTCTCGCCGACGATCATCTCGGAGCGGGTGTCCGGGATGCTGAAGAACTACGACTTCATCACCCGCGAGACCCTGTCCTACTTCGACAAGCGCCTGACCCAGGCGCCGCGGGACGCCGATTTCGCCCTCGACTACGTCAAGCGCCACGCCGTGACGCCGGAGCAGCAGGCCCAGGCCCTCGACGCGCTGCGGTTCAAGTGCAACGTGCTGTGGACCCAGCTCGACGCGCTCTACTTCGCCTACGTAGCGCCGGGGATGATCCCGCCCGATGCCTGGCGCCCGGGCGAGGGTCTGCGGACGGGGGCAGGCGCATGAGCCTGACCCCCGACAGCGTGCCGCGCCTGCCCCGGGGCGTGCGGCTGCGCCACGACACGGTGCGCAACGCCCACGTGCTGCTGGCGCCCGAGCGCACCTTCGACCTCGACCAGAACGCCGTGGCGGTCTTAGGCCTCGTCGACGGGACGCGCAGCATCCGGGCCATCGCCGAGGCGCTGGCGCAGCAATACGAGACCGATCGCGGCGTCATCGAGCCCGACGTCATCACCATGCTGGACGGCCTGCTGCTCAAGCGCGTGCTCGAGACCGTGCCGGCGGCGTGAGGCTCCCGGAGGGACAGTCATGAACGCCGTCACGCCCACCCTACCGGCCCCGATCGGGCTCCTCGCCGAGCTGACCCATCGCTGCCCGCTGCGCTGCCCCTACTGCTCGAACCCCCTCGATCTCGACCGGCGCTCGGCCGAACTCGACACGGCGACCTGGCAGCGGGTGCTCAGCCAAGCGGCGGCGCTCGGCGTCCTCCACGTCCACCTCTCGGGCGGCGAGCCGACGGCGCGGCAGGACATCGTCGCAATCACCCGGACCTGCGCCGAGCTCGGCCTCTACTCGAACCTGATCACCTCCGGCGTGGCCGGCGCGCTCGACAAGCTCGACGCCCTCTCCGAGGCCGGGCTCGACCACGTGCAGCTCTCGGTGCAGGCGGTCGAGGCGGGGAATGCCGAGCGCATCGGCGGCCTGAAGAACGCGCAGCCGCAAAAATTCGCCTTCGCCGAGCGGGTGACGGCGCTCGGCCTGCCGCTGACGCTGAACGCCGTAATCCACCGCGGCAACATCGCCGAGGTGCCGGCGCTGATCGATCTGGCGGTCCGCCTCGGCGCCAAGCGCCTGGAGGTGGCCCACACCCAGTATTACGGCTGGGCCTACGTCAACCGCGCCGCCCTGATGCCGGCCAAGGCCGACGTCGACCGCTCGATCCGCACCGTCGAGGAGGCGCGCGAGCGCCTGAAGGGACAGCTCGTCATCGACCTCGTGGTGCCGGATTACTACGCCAGGTACCCCAAGGCCTGCGCCGGCGGCTGGGGCCGGCGGCTGATGAACGTGACGCCGACCGGCAAGGTGCTGCCCTGCCACGCCGCCGAGACGATCCCGGGCCTGGAGTTCTGGCACGTCCAGGATCATTCGCTCGCTGAGATCTGGTCCGACTCACCGGCGTTCCGGGCCTATCGCGGCACCGAGTGGATGCAGGAGCCCTGCCGCTCCTGCGACCGGCGCGAGAAGGATTGGGGCGGCTGCCGCTGCCAGGCCCTGGCGCTCGCCGGCGATGCCACTGCCACCGATCCGGCCTGCTCGCTCTCGCCCCTCCACGGCAAGGTGCAGGCCCTGGCCATCGCCGAATCGGCGTTGGAGACCGCGCCCGACTACCAGTACCGCACCATCGGCGGCGCGCCCCGCGCCGCCCTCCCCGAGGGAGCGCCCGTGTGAGACGCCTCGTCCTGGCAGCCATCCTCTCCGCCCTCCTCGGCGGGCCGGCCCTCGCGCAAGACCCGTCACAGCAAGACGCGGCCCCGCAAGGATCGCCACCGAACGCCACCGCGCTGCTGTTCGAGACCAACCAGCTCGCCAATGCCCCGCCGGGCCGGCCCCTGACCTACCGCTACACCCGTTTCAGCGGCATCGACGGCGCGCCATTCGGCCCCCCGGTCGAGGACCGCATTCGCGAGGAGGTGGGCCTGGGCGCGACGCCTGAGACCCGCAACCTCAAGGTCGAGATGTTCTCCGGCGAGCGCCGGATGCCGACCGCGACCTACGAGGACGTACCGGGCAACCCCGTGCTGGTGCGCTTCCTCGAGCACCACCTCGACGATCTCGCCCGGGTGCTCAAGGGCAACCCGCGCTACATCAAGAACGCGATCCGGCGGGCGCTCCGCGAGAGCGCGAGCGTGACCCCGGCCGAGGTCGAGGTCGACGGCGCGAAGAAGCCGGGCTGGCGCGTGGTGGCGCGGCCCCTCGTCGACGATCCGGTGCGCGACCGCCTGCGCGGCTTCGACAGCCTGACCTACACCTTCGTGGTCTCGGCCGCCGTGCCCGGCCAGATCGTCTCGATCGACGCCCGGGCGACGAGCCCGGAGGGCGGGATCCTGCTGCAGGAAACGCTGAGCTATGAACCGAATGCTGGTTAAGGCGCTGATCGCCGGCGGCGTGCTGGTCGCGGCCGGGTTCGGGCCCGCGCGCGCCGACGACAACGACTATCCGACCGAGGCGCGGGCCGATTACGTGTTCGGCTGTATGGCGGCCAACGGCCAGACCCGCGAGGCGCTGACGAAATGCGCCTGCTCGATCGACGCCATCGCGGCGATCCTGCCCTACGACAAGTACGTCCAGGCCTCGACCATCCTCGGCATGCGCCAGGGCATCGGCCAGCGCGCCAACGAGTTCCGCTCGACCAAGATGTTCGACGACAAGGTAGCGGAGCTGCGCCGGGCCCAGGCCGAGGCGGAGATCCGCTGCTACCGGCAGACCGCGAACTGACGGGGCCGGTCAGGCCGCCCGCGCCGGCACCGTCTGGCCGGCCACGACGACGCGGTCGCGCCCGCCATGCTTGGCCTCGTACAGGGCATTGTCGGCCCGGCGCAGCAGCGCATCGACCTCGTCGCCGGCTTCCGCGACGGCGAGGCCGGCGCTGACCGTGAACGACAGGGTCGCGCCCTCGACCTCGACCCGCATCCGCGCCACGGCGATCCGCAGCGCCTCCGCGAATCCGGACCGGCGGATGCAGGGACGAGCGTTCCGCGTTCCGTAACGTTGACGGATCGCCGGAAGCCGAGAGCGCGGCATCGCCGCGACGGTTGCGGCTCCACCCGCGGGCCGGCACTCTGGGCGCCTCTCGACCCGCGGGGATGCGCGATGAAGCGGCTGATCGGAATGGTGCTGGCGGCGGGGTTCCTCGCCCGCCCGGCCATCGCGGACGACCTCTCCCTCTGGTCGGTCTACGACAAGACGTTGCGGTCGGCGAAGTACATCGACCTCACCCACGCCTTCGCGCCGGTGCAGCCGGTCTGGCCGGGCTTTGCCGGCGCGACGTTCAAGCCGGCCCGGGCCGGGCGCACGCTGGAGGGGTTCGCCAAGGAAGGCGACGTCTTCACCTACGAGACCCACGGCTTCGTCGCCACCGCCTACGACCTGCCGACCGACCAGTACGGCACCCAGCTCGACCCGCCGGCGCACTGGAATCCCCGCGGCGCGACGATCAGCGACCTGCCGGCGACCTACACCCTGCGCCCGCTCGCGGTGATCGACATCTCGCAGAAGGTCATCCGCGACGAGGGCTATCACCTTCAGGTCGCCGACGTGACGGCCTGGGAGGAGCGGCACGGCCGCATCCCGGCCGGCGCCGTCGTGATGGTGCGCTCCGACTGGTCGAAGCGCTGGGGCGAGGCCGAGCGCTTCCGGCAGAAGCCGTTTCCGGGGGTGAGCCTCGCGGCGCTGCAGTTCCTGCACCTCGAGCGCAAGATCCTGTTCCACGGCCACGAGCCCCTCGACACCGACACGACGCCGACTCTCGAGGGCGAGGCCTGGCTGATGCACAACAACTTCGCGCAAGCCGAGGGCGTGACCAACCTCGACCTCGTGCCCGAGGCCGGCGCCCTGGTGGCGATCGGCTTCGCCAAGCCGCTCGGCGGCACCGGGGGCTATGCCCGCTACGTCGCCATCGCGCCGGCGGGCTGGCCGCACGGCGTCAGCGTCGACGCGGTGCCGGGCGCGCCGCTGCCGCTGCAACCCGCGCCGCTCAAGCGCGACGCCGACGGGGTGATGCGGCCGACGGGGCCGTGAGGAGGAGCCGATGACGATGCAGGGCTGCCACCTACCCGGTTAATCCATCCCGGGCTTCCCGCCCCGCAGCTTCTTCACGTCCCCCCGCCGGCCCTTCTCCTCCAGCCTCCGCTTCTTCGAGGCAAGGGTCGGGCGGGTCGGGCGGCGCGGGGTCGGGGGTACGGCGGCCTCGCGGACGAGATCGGCCAGGCGCTCGCGCGCCTCGGCGCGGTTGCGCTCCTGGGTACGGTGGGTCTGGGCGGTGATGACCAGCACGCCCTCCGCGGTGAGCCGCCGCCCGGCGAGCTTCATCAGGCGGATCGCCACGGCGTTCGGCAGCGAGGGCGAGCGCCGCACGTCGAAGCGCAGTTGCACCGCCGACGAGACCTTGTTGACGTTCTGGCCGCCCGGACCGGAGGCGCGCACGAAGCTCTCCTCCAGCTCGGACTCGTCGAGGGTGATCCAGGGCGTGCATTCGAGACCCACGACGGCGCTCCCGAGAACCGATTGAGGCCGCCGCCATCCCACGAAACCGCTGCGCGCGCTACATCGGGGGCGTGCCCAAGACATCCGCCCCCAAAACATCCTCCCCCAAGACGGCGGCCCGCACGGTCTCCGCTCCCGGGCGATCCGTTTCGCCGCCAGTCTCCGCCCTCCCCACCGCCTTCGCGGGCTGGTTCGCGGCGCGAGGCTGGGCGCCGCGGCCGCACCAGCTCGCCCTGCTGGCGGCGGCGCAAGCCGGGCGCTCGGCCCTGCTGGTGGCGCCGACCGGGGCCGGCAAGACGCTGGCGGGCTTCCTCCCCACCCTGGTCGAGCTGGCGGAGGGGACGCCCAAGGGGGGCCTGCACACCCTCTACATCTCGCCGCTCAAGGCGCTCGCGGTCGACATCGCCCGCAACCTCGACGCGCCGGTCGCCGGCCTCGGGCTGGAGCAGAGAATCCGGATCGAGACCCGCACCGGCGACACCCCGTCGCACAAGCGCAGCCGCCAGGTCGCCCGCCCGCCCCACATCCTGCTCACCACGCCCGAGCAGCTGGCGCTGCTGATCGCCCACCGCGAGGCGGCCGAATTGTTCTCGGGCCTCAGGCGCGTGGTCCTTGACGAGTTGCACGCCCTCGTCACCTCGAAGCGCGGCGACCTCCTGAGCCTCGGCCTCGCCCGCCTGCACCGGCTGGCGCCCGGCCTCGCCATGACCGGCCTGTCGGCGACGGTGCGCGAGCCCGATGCGCTCCGTCGCTACCTGGTGCCGCAAGGAAGCGGGCAAGGAACCGGAGAAGCGCCCGAACCGGCGATGGCCGACCTCATCACCGTCGAGGGCGGGGCGCGCGCCGACCTGCGCATGCTGGAGACCGGCCGCACCCTGCCGCTCGCCGGGCACACGGCGTGGCAATCGATGCCGGCAGTCTACGACCTGATCCGGCAGCACAAGCTGGTCCTGGTCTTCGTCAACACGCGGCTCCAGGCCGAATACACCTTCCAGGAACTCTGGAACCTCAACGACGACGGGCTGCCGATCGCCCTCCATCACGGCTCCCTCGACGCCACCCAGCGCCGGAAGGTCGAGGCCGCGATGGCGGCGGGCGTGCTTCGCGCCGTGGTCTGCACCGCGACCCTCGATCTCGGCATCGACTGGGGCGACGTCGACCTCGTGATCAATATCGGGGCGCCGAAGGGGGCAAGCCGGATCATGCAGCGGATCGGCCGGGCCAACCACCGCATGGACGAGCCGTCCAAGGCCTATCTGGTGCCGGCCAACCGGTTCGAGATGCTGGAATGCCGCGCCGCCCTCGACGCCGTCGAGGAGGCGGCGCAGGACACGCCGGATCCGCGCCTCGGCGCCCTCGACGTGCTGGCCCAGCACGTGCTCGGCATGGCCTGCGCCGGGCCGTTCTCCGAGGACGACCTCTACGACGAGGTGCGGGCCGCCTCCCCCTACGCCGACCTGACCCGTGACGATTTCGGGCTCGTGCTCGATTACGTCGCCACCGGCGGCTACGCGCTCCGGGCCTACGAGCGCTTCGCCAAGATCCTGCGCGGGCCGGACGGGCTGTGGCGGGTGCGCGACGCCCGCACCGCGCAGCAGTACCGGATGAATATCGGCACGATCATCGAGTCGACCAAGGTCAAGGTGCGGCTCGCCCGGCGCAACCGCACCAAGCCCGGCAGCGTGCTGCCGGCGGGGGGCAAGGTGCTCGGCGAGATCGAGGAGGATTTCGCCGAGACCCTGACCGTCGGCGACACCTTCCTGTTCGCCGGCGAGATCCTGCGCTTCGAGGGCCTGCACGAGGACGAGGCGCTGGTCACCCGCGGGCCCCCGGGCACCGACCCGGCGATCCCGAGCTACGCCGGATCGAAATTCCCGCTCTCGACCTTCCTCGCCGCCCGGGTGCGGGCGCTGATCGCCGATCCCTTCGAGTGGGACCGCCTGCCGGCGCAGGTCGCCGATTACCTGGTGCAGCAGCGCCGGCGCTCGGTGCTGCCGGGCCCGCGCGACCTCCTGGTCGAGACGTTTCCGCGCGCCAACCGCTACTATCTCGCCTGCTTCCCCTTCGAGGGGCGCCTCGCCCACCAGACGCTCGGCATGCTGCTGACCCGGCGGCTGGAGCGGGCCGGGATGCGGCCGCTGGGCTTTGCCGCCAACGATTACGGCCTCGCGGTCTTCGGGACCCGCGACCTGTCGGAGCGCATCGGTCGCGAGCCCGGCTTCCTCGACGGGCTGTTCGCGCAGGACATGCTCGGCGACGACCTCGAGGAGTGGCTCGACGAATCGGCGATGATGAAGCGCACCTTCCGCCAATGCGCGGTGATCGCCGGGCTGATCGAGCGGCGGCATCCGGGCCTGCGCAAGACGGGCCGACAGGTCACGATCTCGACCGACCTGATCTACGACGTGCTGCGCAAGCACCAGCCCGGCCACCTGCTGCTGCGGGCGGCGCGGCAGGATGCGGCAACCGGACTCCTCGACGTGGCCCGCCTCGGTATGATGCTTGCGCGCATCCAGGGGCGAATCATCCACAAGGCCCTCGACCGGGTGTCGCCGCTCGCCGTGAACGTGATGCTCGAGATCGGGCGCGAGCGGGTCTACGGCGAGGGCGCGGACGAGATCCTGGCCGAGGCCGAGGCGGCTCTGCTCGACGAGGCGCTGGCGTGACACCGGAGGGCGCCCCGCTCCGCTTGAAGGACTGTGACATCGTGGCGCTGCCGCTGAAGCTCGAGAAGACCCACAAGACCCCCGGCGTGACGCTCGCCGGCGAGACCCTCGCCCTCGACCTCAGCGGCGGGCTGTGGCTGCCGGAGCACCGCACCCTCGTGGTCTCCGACCTGCACCTGGAGAAGGGCTCCGCCTTCGCGGCGCGCTCGGGCCAGTTCCTGCCGCCCTACGACACCCGCGAGACGCTGGCCTGCCTGCACGAGGCGGTGGCGCGGCTCGACCCGGCCTGCGTCGTGGCCTTGGGCGATTCCTTCCACGACGCGCAGGGGCCGGCCCGCCTCGCGGTCGAGGACCGCGCGCTCATCGCCGCCCTGCAGGAGGGCCGCGACTGGGTCTGGATCACCGGCAACCACGACCGGGCGATCCAGGACGGCATCGGCGGCCGCTTCGCCGACCTCCTGACGATCGGCGGCCTGACGCTCCGGCACGAGCCGGCGGCGGCGCCTGAGACCGGCGAGGTCGCCGGCCACTACCACCCGGTCGGCAAGGTCGCGATGCGCGGCCGCGCCGTGCGCCGGCGCTGCTTCGTCCTCGACGCGACGCGCCTCGTGATGCCCGCCTTCGGATCGCTGACCGGCGGGCTCAACGTGCGCTCCGAGACGTTCGACGGGCTGTTTCCCGGCGGGTTCACCGCGCACCTGATCGGGGACGGGCGGGTTTTCGCGATTGCGCGGACGATGTTGACGCGGGAGTGAGCCGCGCCATCCTACGATTCCTACGCGGCCTTCAAGTCGAGCGCGTCCCCCCTCTCCTGTGTGGGAGAGGGGATCCCGCGATTTATTCTGATCGCTGGATTGTCGTCGAATACTACGAGGATCCTAGAAACCCCGCCGCCAGCAGCGCCAGCCCGGCCACCCCCGACAGCACCAGCCGCAACCGCCCGAGCCAGACCGGCACCAGCCCGCGCCGCGGCAGGTCCTGGTCGACGAGGCCCCAGGCGAGCACCAGGGCGCCGAGCGCCCGCAGGTCCCAGGGCGCCGGCGCGAACAGGGCCGCCCAGGCGATGAGCGAGGGCACCACCGACACAGCGTAGTCGACGCCCCTCCCCTCCGGCGAGGCGGCGGCGGCGCCCCAGCGCAGGCCGCCGAGGAACGAGGCGATCACGGCGCCGTAGGCCGCGAGCAGCGGGCGCGGCGCCAGCCCGAACGGCGACTGGCCGAGGATCACCAGGGCGGCGAGCCCCAGGAACGGTATCAGGCCCGCACCACCGAGGATCAGGGCGGCGGGGGACGCGGCGCGGTGCATTCAGTCTCTCCGGAAGATCACGCTGGCGAGCCAGCCGGAGATGAGCGCGAGGGCGCCGGCGGCAAGTCCATAGGCCAGCGACCAATCGCGGGCCACCGTCGCGATCCCCTGCTCGAGGCCGGACTTGACGAGGTCGAACCGCGCCTCCTGCCGCGCGAGCGGCACGCCGCCGGCGAGCAGCAGCACCTCGACGTCGTAGGAACCGACCGGCGCGGTCGCCGGCAACGGCGCGGTGGCGCGGAAGACCGTGGGCGACAGGAACCGCATCCCCGCCTCGTTCTCGTTGAACAGGCGCTCGCGCCGACGCAGACGCAGCAGCGCCCGGCGAAAAGGGTCGTCCGGCGCCGGCGCCGCGAGGGTCAGGTCGGGAGCGGCCACGATGGCCGTGAGGCCGAGCCGCAGGCGCCGGCGGGTCGGCTCGTCGGCGATCTCGGCCAGGGGGCGGGAGGACAAGACCGCCAGGAAGCTCGGCACCTCGGCGAATTTCTGCTGGCCGCGATTGACCCAGACCGGGCCGAGGGCCTCCTTCTCGCGCACGGTCAGGGCCTGGCGCGGACCCCGGATCGTCGCCACCACGTCGTAGCCGCCGGAGCGCGCCGCCGCCTGCCCGTCGCGCTCGATGGCGCCGAACACCGCGACCGACGTGCCCGCATAGGTCGAGGTGACGGCGAGCCGGTTGAACGACAGGCTGACGACGAGGGATTCCGCCCGGGCCGGGCCCGCGGCGAGCAGGGCCACCAGGATGGCGAAAACGGCGCGCATCAGCGCGCCTCCACGCGCAGGAACGGCGCGCATCAGCGCGCCTCCATGGGCGAAAACGGCGCGCATCAGCGCGCCTCCTGGACCACGATCGAGAACGGCTCCTCGGGCCGCAGGCCCAGCTCGACCGCGAAGCGCAGGCCCACCGCCAGGACCAGGATGGCGAGGAGAAACCGAAAATACTCCGAGCGCAGGTTGCGCCCGGCCCGCGCGCCGAACTGCGCCCCGAACACCCCGCCGGCGATCAGGATCACCGCCAGCACGATGTCGACCGCCTGGTTCTGCACCGCGTGCAGCACCAGCGCGACGAAGCTGGTGCAGACGATCTGGAATTGCGAGGTGCCGACCACCACGCCGGTCGGTACCCGCATCAGGTAGAGCAGCGCCGGGACCAGGATGAAGCCGCCGCCGATGCCGAGCACCGCGCCGGCAAAGCCCACGAACAGCGCGAGGCCGAGGATCGGGATCACGCTGGCATAGAGGCGCGAGCGCGGAAACCGGATCCGCAGCGGCCAGGCCAGGTAGGCGGCGTGGTCGCCGCCGAGCCGCGCCGGGCGGGGCCGGCCGCGGTGGCGGGCCCAGGCGCTGCGCATGGATTCCGCCAGCATCAGCCCGCCCACCACCGTGAACAGCGTCACGTAGGCGACCGTGATGACGAGGTCGAGCTGGCCGGCCCGCCGCATGGCGGCGAAGAACCAGACGCCGAGGCTGGTGCCGACGAAGCCCCCCAGCACCAGGACGAGGCCGAGCCGCAGGTCGAGGGCGTTGCGCCGGAGCGCCGCCAGCACGCTGGTGGCCGAGGAGGCGACGATCGGGGCGGTCTGGGTCGCGACGGCGATGGCCGGCGGGATGCCCATCACGATCAGGATCGGGGTCATCAGGAAGCCGCCGCCGATGCCGAACAGCCCCGAGACGAAGCCGACCGCCGCGCCGAGCCCGAGGAGGACGAGGACGCTGACCGGCATCTCGGCGATCGGAAGGTAGATCTGCAACGACGGGGCGGATCCGGTGCGGCGGGGATCCCCGCTCTAGAGCATTTTCCGACCGAGTGGATCCCGGTTCGTCGTCGAAAATGCGGCAAGATCAGAGATCTAGAGCGCTCCACGATTGCAACGCGATCGAGACCATGTCGCGCCGCGGGGGAAACCGCCGGCACCGGACGCGGTCGGGCGCGAACCGGCCGGTCCGCGCCCGTC
This sequence comes from Methylobacterium sp. 17Sr1-1, assembly GCF_003173775.1. NCBI lineage: Bacteria > Pseudomonadati > Pseudomonadota > Alphaproteobacteria > Hyphomicrobiales > Methylobacteriaceae > Methylobacterium > Methylobacterium sp. 17Sr1-1. Next base: position 2,992,535 of record NZ_CP029552.1, read on the forward strand.
GATCTCGGCTGTGGCTTCGAGTGTTTCGGCGTGCCTACACCTTGCCGGTTCCCAGTCCCGTTCCCTTGCCGACGCTGAGGGGCGGCGGCGCGCCGATCAGCGACATCGCGCCGGGGGTCGCCGCGGTCTCGACGCGGGCGGCCGGGGGATCGTTCACCGCCGGATCCGGGACCCTCGCCTTCCAGGCCTCGGCCGCGCTGCGGGCCGCCGCCAGGTCCTTCGGCGCCAGCTTGCCGGCGACTTCGTCGCGCTTGCGTCCGGCATCGTCGTCGCCCTGCGCGGCGGCAGCCGCGAACCAGCCATAGGCCTGGGTCAGGTCCTGGGTGACGCCGAGGCCGCGGGCCTGCAGCACCGCGAGGTTGTACTGGCTGTCGCGCACCCCGTACTCGGCGGCCTTGCGGAACCAGGTCGCCGCGGAGGTGTAGTCGGGCTTGCCGCCGGCGGCGCCGGATTCGGCCAGCATCACCGCGAGGTTGTGCATCGCCCGGACATGGCCCTGCATCGCCGCGCGGCCGTACCAGAGCCGCGCCTTCTCCTGGTCGCGGACCAGGCCGAGGCCCTTCTCGTACTGGCTGCCGAGGCGGTACTGCGCCGGGGCGTAGCCGGCGCCGGCCAGGCGGTCGAACAGCTTGGCGGCGAGCGCGGTGTCCCGCGGCAGGCCGCGGCCGTCGACGGCCCGGCTCGCGAGCTCGTAGATCGCCGCACCGTCGCCGTCGAGGGCCGCCTGGCGCAGGGACGAGGCGCCGGCCGGGAGGCCGGCGAGCTCGTTGTTCAGGGACGCCATGTCGGTCACCCGCGGCGTCGTCGGCCTGGCGGCGAGGCTCGGCTTGGCCGCCTCGGGGGCCACCGTCTCCACGCCCTTCTGGGGAACGGTGTCGGGCTTGACGGCATCGGGCTTGGCGGGAGCCGGCCTGGCCTCGACGGCCCTGGTGTCCGCACCCTTGGCCTCCGCCGTTGCGGCGGGTGCCGCGACCGGGGGCGTTCCCCTGGGCAGGGCGGGCGCACCGGTGGCCTGGGTCGTCGTCGGATCGGCCGGCGTCGCCTCGTGCGAGGAGATCGTCGGAGTGCTGGTACGCGGGCCGGCGCTCTGCAGGGCCTGCAGCGTGCCGAGCGCCAGCACGATCGCGGCGATGCCGAGGAGCAGCGGCCGGCGGCGGCGCTCGATCGTGGCCCGCAGCCGCTCAACCAGGCTGCCCCGGGCCTCGACGCTCCGCTCGGGCACGGGCGGGACCGATCCGGTGCCGGCCGCCTCCGCCGCCGCGGCCTGGGCGGCGCGGCGGGCCGCCGCGATGAAGCTCGCCTTGATGTCGCCGGCCGGCAGCTCCGGCGCGGAGATGGTCTCGGCGCCGTGCGGCTGGCGCGGACGCACCGCACCGGGCTCGATCATCTCGTCGGCCGGGCTCGTCGGGCCGGGATTCGCCGAGCCAAGGTTCGCCGGGCCAAGGTTCGCCGGGCCGGATTTGGGCGCCTCCGGCCGGCGGGCCGGGCGCGGCTCGGGCGCCGGGGTCGTGGTCTCGCGCAACGTGTCGCGCAGGTTGCGGGCGTGACGGGCCGGCGCCGCGACGGCGGCCGGGCCGGCCTCGCTCCGGCGCTCGCCGTCGAGATGGGTCAGCCGGGAGACGAGCTGCTCGAGGGCGGAATGCACGCCCTCCATGGTCGCCTGGAGGCGCTTGTCGGAAGCCGCCTGTTGCGCCCGCATGTCGGCGAGCATCGCCTGCAGCCCGCCGAGGCCTTCGGTTTCCGCCGCGCCCTTGCGCTCGGCCCCGATCGAATCGGCGACGCTGCGGGCGGCGCGCTCCGCCGCGGCCTGGATCGGCGCCTCGTCGCGCAGGAGCGCGACCTGGGCCAGGAGGTCGCCCATGGTGCGCTCCAGGCCCGCCAGGGCCGGATCGCTGCCGCGGGTGTCGATGCGGCTCGCGAGCGCCAGCACCTGACGCTCGAGCCCGTCGAGGGTCTCGCCGCCCGCTCCCTGCCCGACCCGGTCGAGCTTGTCGGCGAGGCTGCGCAGCATGCCGTGGATCGACGCGAGGTCGCTGCTCGGCAGCGCCGGCTGGCGCAAGGCCTCGCCGATCTGCTCCAGCCGCCCCATCACGTCGCCGACGGTGTTGACCGAGGCGACCTGGTCGACCTTGGCCGAGAGGGCGTCGATGCGGCCGAGGATGTCGCCGGCCGCGTTCGGCTGCTCGCGCCGCTCGGCGCGCAGGTCGTCGAGCTTGCGGTCGAGATCGGCGATGCCCTGGGCCAGGGCCGGCGCGTCGGCGCCGGGGGCGCGCACGCCCTCGCGGATCTCCTCCAGGAGCGGCCGCAGCTCGTTCATCAGGGCCGGGCTGTCGAGCATGCCGTTGCCGAGCCGGGTCACGGTCTCGGTGAGCTCGTCGACCGACCGGGCGAGGTTCTGCACCCGGGCCGGCTCGGCGAGCACGGCCAGCCGCCCGCGGATCTCCTCGAGCTCGGCGAACAGCTTGGCGGCCGCGTCGCTGTCGGCGAGCCCAGTCCGGCCGGCGCCGAGCGTCCCGTCCATCTGCCGCGCCAGGCGCTCGACGTCCTGAGCCACCCGGGCATGCACGTTGGCGGCGACGTCGTCGGCGAGGCGGCCGACCTGGACCCGCATCAGGTCGATCGGCCCGGCGACGGCGACGAGGTCGGCCGGGTCCCGGGCCCGCTGCACCTCGTCGGCCAGCGTGCGGACCGCCTGTTCCAGGGTCACGAGATCGCCGCTGGTGGCGAGCGTGCCGATCGATTCGCGCAGGCGCGTGGTCTCGGCCTGCAACCCGGCGATCGCCGGCGAGAGCTTGTCGGCGGCGGCCTCGGTCGTCTCCATCACCCGCGCGAGGTCGCGCCGCAGGCCGTCGACCAGGATCTCCTGGTCGTCACCGGGGGTGCCGTCGTCGAGCTGCTGCTGGCGCTGGCGGATCTCCGCCACGGCGGCAGCGAGGCTGTTGGGGGCCGGGCGGGTACGACGGCCGGCCGGACGCGCCGCGGCGTCGCGCGGGGTGGAAGCATCGTCGGTCGGACGGGCCGCACCGGCCTGCTCCGCCTTCCTGTCCTGCACCGCCTTGGTCACCGCCTCGTCGACAGCCTCGCGGTTCTCGCTGATGCGGCGGTCGATCGCGTCGAGGCGGCGGCCGATCGCTGCGACGGCCTCGACCAGCTGCGCGTCGCTCGCCGCCGGCAAGGCGGCCGGGACGGAGCCGGTCGGGACGATGGCGGGTTCGGCGCCGCGCCCGTGACGCGGACGCTGCGCCCGCGGCGCGTCGTGCGGCCAGGACCGGTCGGCCCGCCGGCCCTCGGGCTCGACCTCCGGAAAACCTTGGGCCTGGAATGGATCGTGCCGCGCGCGGCGGGATCCGGCGACGCGGCGCGATTGCTGACGGACGCCGGCGCGGGCGGAGCCCTCGCTGATCGCCTCGGCCAGCCACTCGTCCACTGACAACCCGGCGCGCCGGGCAGCCTCGCGGGCGGCGTCGCGCAGCTCCGGATCGAAAGCATCGAGTGAGGGAGCGGTCCGTCTCATAGCGGGCTCTGCGCAAGGGGCCTGGGGATCTCGCGGGTAGGCGTCGGCGCGTCGCCGGCAGGAACCCTGCGCCCTGCTGGATCGTGAAGATCCGGTCAGTGGCGGCCGCCTGTGAAGGTTCCCTCCCGCACTTTCGAGCGACACGGTAAACAAGCGGTTAAGCAGCAACCTTACGTCCGCCCCGGCACGCTTAACGCTCTCGATCGTTGCACGCGCAACTCACTCATGACCAATTTATGTTCACAACCTGGGGGCGATTTGACGCAAGCCGAACGAGCATTTTCCGCTCCACGCCTCCGGCTGGCAGCCCGTAACGGTAAACTGATTTCCGTCGTAAGAGCTTGAAACATCGCCCATTTTACCGTAAGTAACACACGCTCAAGTTGACGTTACCTTTCCCTTAGGTAGGTCATTTGACCTTCTTTGTGTCACAGGGCACCCGAGTGGCGTCCCTGGTATCGACAGCGTGCGTGTCTCAACGGGGGAATCGGCATGGCTTATGATCGGCAGACCGAGAGCAGCAGAGGGGCGTCCGCCCGTTCCGGCGGGGTCGCTCCGCGCACCGGCCGGCCGGCCGGCCGCTCGACGGCACCGGCGACGCTCACCATCGGCGATCTCGCCGAGGAGTTCGGCGTAACATTGCGGGCGCTGCGCTTCTATGAGGCGAAGGGCCTCCTGCATCCGCAGCGCCGCGGCACGACCCGGCTCTACACCGAGGACGACCGCTCGCGGCTGGCCACCATCCTGCGGGGCAAGGAGCTCGGCTTCACCCTGCGCGAGATCGCCGCGATGGTCGACGGCGACGAACTCGCCGAGGCCGGCGCCGGTGCGACGCTCGCCCTCTCCCCGGCCCAGGTCGCCGAGCAGATCACCCATCTGGAGAACCAGAAGGCGGAGATCGAGCGGGCGCTCGAGGCGCTGCGGGGCTACGGCCAGGCCGTCGCGAGCGCCTGAGGCGGAGAGCGACAGGAGTTCTGGCGGCGCCCTGCGGGGGCGGGCGCCGCCCGGATCACACCTCGGCTCGCGCCCGGGGCTCATCCTGCGTCAACCTTGTCGGGCACGAAGCCCGGCGGTGCGCCGGTGCACCCCTTGCCGTTCCGCACCGAGATAGTTTACATATGAACTATCTCGCCGCGGAGGCTCCGCGGACGGATCTGGATCAGATCGTGGGAGCGGGGGAAACATGCCGAGCTACAAGGCGCCGGTGGAGGACGTGCTGTTCCTCCTCAACGACGTGTTCGGGATCGCGCGCTACAGCAACCTGCCCGGCTTCGCCGAGGCGACGCCCGACGTGGTCGAGGCGGTGATCGCGGAGGGCGCGAAGCTCTGCGAGGAGGTGCTGGCGCCGCTCAACCGGGTCGGCGACCTAGAGGGCTGCACCCGCCATCCCGACGGCAGCGTGACGACGCCGAAGGGCTTCAAGGCCGGCTACGACGCCTATGCGGGCGGCGGCTGGATGGGCCTGTCGATGCCCGAGGAATATGGCGGCCAGGGCCTGCCCCACACCCTCAACAGCGTGATGCAGGAATTCGTCTCCGGCGCCAACGTCGCGCTCGGGATGTATCCGGGCCTGACGCAAGGTGCGATGGCCGCTCTCCTGGTCCACGGCTCCGAGGAGCAGAAGCGCACCTACCTGCCGAAGATGGTCGAGGGCACCTGGACCGGCACGATGAACCTGACCGAGCCGCATTGCGGCACGGATCTCGGCCTGCTCAAGACCAAGGCCGTGCCGAACGGCGACGGCTCCTACGCGCTCACCGGCACCAAGATCTTCATCTCGGCGGGCGAGCACGACCTGTCGGAGAACATCGTCCACCTGGTGATCGCCCGGATCGAGGGCGCGCCGGCCGGCACCAAGGGCATCTCGCTCTTCGTGGTGCCGAAATTCCTGGTCGGGCCCGATGGCAGCCTGGGCGCCCGCAACGGCGTGTCGTGCGGCGCCATCGAGCACAAGATGGGCATCCACGGCAACGCCACCTGCGTGATGAACTACGACGGCGCCACCGGCTGGCTCGTCGGCGAGGCCAATCGTGGCCTCAACGCGATGTTCGTGATGATGAACGAGGCCCGCCTCGCCGTCGGCATCCAGGGGCTCGGGCAGTCCGAGGTCGCCTATCAGAACGCCGTCGCCTACGCCCGCGACCGGCTCCAGGGCCGTTCGCTGACCGGCGCCAAGGCGCCCGAGAAGCCCGCCGACCCGATCATCGTCCACCCGGACGTGCGCCGGACCCTTCTGACCATCCGCGCCTTCAACGAGGCCGCCCGGGCGCTGGTGATCTGGACCGCGCTCCAGGCCGACATCGCCCACCGCTCCGAGGACCCGGCCGCCCGCCAGGCGGCGGAGGACCACATGGGCCTGCTCACCCCGGTGGTGAAGGGCGTGCTGACCGACCGAGGCTTCGCCAACGCGGTCGACGCCCAGCAGATGTTCGGCGGCCACGGCTACATCGAGGAATGGGGGATGTCGCAATTCGTGCGCGACGCCCGCATCGCCCAGATCTACGAGGGCGCCAACGGCATCCAGGCGATGGACCTCGTCGGCCGCAAGCTGCCGCGCGACGGCGGCCGGGCGATGATGCGCTTCCTCGCCGAGGTCGAGGGCTTCTGCAAGGAGAACGCCGAGGACGAGAGCCTCAAGGTGTTCTGCGCCCCTCTGATGAAGAGCCTCGGCCACCTGCAGCAGGCGACGATGTGGCTGATGCAGAACGCCATGGCCAAGCCGGACAATGCGGGCGCGGCGGCGACCGACTACATGCACCTGATGGGCCTCGTCGCCATGGGCTACATGTGGGGCCGGATCGCCAAGGCCACGGCCGAGAAGAAGAAGTCCGGCGAGGGCATCGCCGAGCGCCTCGACGCGCGGCTCGCCACCGGCCGGTTCTACGTCGAGCGCGTGCTGCCGGAGACCGGCACCCGCCTCGCCCGGATCTCGGCCGGGTCGGACGCCGTCATGGCGATGCCGGCGGAGCTGTTCTAGGCTTACCCGATGCCTGAACGCCGTCCCGGTCCCCGACCGGGACGGCCCGACGTGCCTGCGGCCCGCGAACGGGCCGCCTGCGAGACAATCCCGGGAAGACGCCCCATGCCCGACGCCTACATCTACGACCACGTCCGCACGCCCCGCGGCCGCGGCAAGCCCGACGGCTCGCTGCACGAGGTGACGGCGCTCCGCCTCGCCGAGACCGCGCTCCGCGCCCTCAAGGACCGCAACGCCCTCGACACCACGCTCGTCGACGACGTGGTGCTCGGCTGCGTCGATCCGGTCGGCGAGGCCGGCGGCGACATCGCCCGCGCCGCGGCACTCGTCGCCGATTACGGCACCCACGTGCCGGGCGTGCAGATCAACCGGTTCTGCGCCTCGGGCCTCGACGCGGTGAACTTCGCCGCCGCGCAGGTGATGAGCGGCCAGCACGACATGGCGGTCGGCGGCGGCGTCGAGTCGATGAGCCGCATCGGCATCGGGGCGTCGGGCGGCGCCTGGCCGGTCGATCCCGCCATCGCCATCAAGTCGTACTTCATGCCCCAGGGCGTCTCGGCCGACCTGATCGCCACCAAGTACGGCTTCTCCCGCGACGAGTGCGACGCCTACGCGGTCGAATCGCAGAAGCGCGCCGCCCGCTCCTGGGAGGACGGCCGCTTCAAGAACTCGGTCGTGCCGGTGCGCGACGTCAACGGCCTGACGCTGCTCGACCACGACGAGCACCGCCGCCCGAGCACCGACATGCAGTCGCTCGCCAGCCTCAAGCCCTCCTTCGTCCAGATGGGCCAGATGGGTGGCTTCGACGCGGTCGCGGTCGACGCGCATCCGGATGTCGAGGCGGTCGAGCACGTCCACCATGCCGGCAATTCCTCGGGCATCGTCGACGGCGCCGCCGCGGTGCTGATCGGCTCGCAAGAGGCCGGAGCCAAGGCGGGCCTGAAGCCCCGCGCCCGGATCCGGGCCTTCGCCAATATCGGTTCCGACCCGGCCCTGATGCTGACCGGCCCGGTCGACGTGACCCGCAAGGTGCTCAAGCGCGCCGGCATGAGCATCGGTGACATCGACCTCTTCGAGGTCAACGAGGCCTTCGCGGCGGTGGTGCTGCGCTTCCTCCAGGCCTTCGACGTCGATCCGGCCAAGGTCAACGTCAACGGCGGCGCCATCGCGCTCGGTCACCCCCTCGGCGCCACCGGTGCGATGATCCTCGGCACCGTGCTCGACGAGCTGGAGCGCACGGACAAGCGGACGGCGCTGGTCACGCTCTGCATCGGCGCCGGGATGGGCACCGCCACGATCATCGAGCGGGTGTGAGGGCGATGCGTGCCCTCCCCCTCCTGGCGCTCGGGCTGGCGCTCGCCGGCCCGGCCCGGGCCGACGACGACCGACTGGCGCTCGCCCGCGACATCGTCTCGAAGACGGTCGCCCGCAACCTGACGCAGGCGTTCAAGCAGGCCGAGGAGAAGACCCTCGCCTCGATGAGCGCCGAGCAATCGGCCAAGCTGCGTCCGGAGCTGGAAAAGACCTTCGCGCAGGAGCGCGACACCCTCGTCGACGGACTGTCGAAGGAATACGCGCAGAAATTCGACGCCGCCGAGCTGAAGCGGCTGGTCTCGATCTACGACGACCCGGTCTACCAGAAGTTCCAGGCGCTCAACGCCGACCCGACCTCGATGGTCACCACCATCACGAAGGACGCGGTGACCAAGATGATGAACCTGCTCTCGCTGGCGGCCCTGTCGCAGCAGGGCAACGGCCAGACGCCGCCGTCCCAAGGCGTCCCGGCCCCGACGCCGGCGCCTGCACCGGCCAAGCCGTAATCGCTCTCACGAGGCCTTCGCCATGAACCTCACGAATTTCCGCTTCGAGACCGATGCCGACGGCGTGGCGCTCGCCACCTGGGACATGCCCGGTCGCTCGATGAACGTCGTCACCCCCGAGGTGATGGAGGAGCTGAACCAGATCATCGACGCGGTGGTGGCCGATTCCGCCGTCAAGGGCTGCGTGATCACGTCGGGCAAGGACACCTTCTCGGGCGGCGCCGACCTGACGATGCTCCAGGGCCTCGGCGCCGAATACGCGCGGCTGGCCCGCGAGCGCGGACAGGAGGAGGCGATGACCTTCTTCTTCGAGGAGTCGCGTCGGCTGACGCTCCTCTACCGCAAGCTCGAGACCTGCGGGAAACCGTTCGCGGCGGCCGTGCACGGCACCTGCCTCGGCGGCGCCTTCGAGCTGGCGCTCGCCTGCCACCACCGGGTGCTGTCGGACGACGACAAGACCCGGGTCGGCCTGCCGGAGATCAAGGTCGGGCTGTTTCCGGGCGCCGGCGGCACCCAGCGCGTCGCCCGCCTGATGCAGACCGGCGACGCGCTGCAGATGCTGTTCAAGGGCGAGCAGATCCGCCCGCTGATGGCCCGCAACATGGGCCTCGTCCACGCGGTCGCGCCGAAGGCCGAGATCGTCGCCAAGGCGCGCGAGTGGATCAAGGCCGGCGGCTCGGCCGTCGCGCCCTGGGACCAGCCGAAGTTCAAGGCGCCGTCCGGCAAGGTCTACTCGCCGGCCGGCATGATGACCTGGCCGCCGGCCAACGCCATCTACCGCCGTGAGACCCACGACAACTACCCCGCCGCCAAGGCGATCCTGCACGCCGTCTACGAGGGCCTGCAGCTGCCGATGGATCTGGCGCTCAAGGTCGAGAGCCGGTACTTCGCCAAGATCCTGCGCTCGCCGGAAGCGGCGGCGATGATCCGCACCCTGTTCCTGTCGATGGGCGAGCTCAACAAGGGCGCGCGCCGGCCGAAGGGCGTCGGCGCCGTCCAGCTCAAGAAGGTCGGCGTCGTCGGCGCCGGCTTCATGGGAGCGGGCATCGCCTACGTCTCGGCCAATGCCGGGCTGGAGGTCGTGCTGGTCGACCAGTCGGCGGAGGCCGCCGAGAAGGGCAAGGCTTACGCCCACAAGCTCGTCTCCGACCAGATCATGAAGGGCCGCGCCAAGACCGCCGACCGCGACGCGCTCCTCGGACGCATCACCGCGACCGGCGATTACGGCGCGCTGACGGGATGCGACCTCGTCGTCGAGGCGGTGTTCGAGGACCCGAAGGTCAAGGCCGAGGTGATCGCCAAGGTCGAGGCGGTGATCGGGCCCGACGCGATCTTCGCCTCCAACACCTCGACCCTGCCGATCAGCGGGCTGGCCAAGGCGTCGAGCCGGCCGGAGCAGTTCATCGGCATCCACTTCTTCTCGCCGGTCGAGAAGATGATGCTGGTCGAGATCATCATGGGCAAGGCGACCGGTGAGCGGGCGCTCGCCGTCGCCCTCGACTACGTCCGGGCGATCAAGAAGACCCCGATCGTCGTCAACGACGCCCGCGGCTTCTTCGCCAACCGCTGCGTCGGTGCCTACATCCTCGAAGGCCACCTGATGCTCGGCGAGGGCGTGCCCGCCGCGATGATCGAGAATGCCGGGCGCCAGGCCGGCATGCCGGTCGGCCCCCTCTCGCTCAACGACGAGGTCGGCGTCGACCTCGCCCTCAAGATCGTCAAGGCGACGAAGGCGCAGGTCGGCGAGGCCGCCGTCAATCCGGTGCAGGAGCGCCTGCTCACCGCCCTCGTCGAGGGCGAGGGCCGGCTCGGGCGCAAGAACCGGAAGGGCTTCTACGACTATCCCGAGCAGGGCCCGAAGAAGCTGTGGCCGGGTCTGCGTGACCTCCAGGAGACCCGGATCGATCCCGACGCGGTGGACTTCCAGGAGCTGAAGCAGCGCCTCCTCGTCACCCAGGCGCTGGAAGCCGCCCGGACCTTCGGCGAGGGCGTGGTCACCGACCCGCGCGAGGCCGATGTCGGCTCGATCCTCGGCTTCGGCTTCGCGCCGTTCACCGGGGGGGCTCTGTCCTACATCGACTTCATGGGGGCGGCCCGGTTCGTGGAACTCTGTCGCAAGTTGGAAGCCAAGCACGGCGCCCGCTTCTCCCCGCCGGAGACGCTGGTGGCGATGGCCGGGCGCGGCGGCACCTTCTACGGCGAGGCGGCGAAACAGGCGGCGTGATCCCCTGATCGATCTCCTCGCCCCACCCGCGACCTCATCCTGAGGTGCCGGGCGATCGAAGATCGCTTGGCCTCGAAGGAGGCCCCCAGAGATCTCAGCGGGATCTGGAAGCTTCCTTCGAGGTCAGTCGATCTTCGATCGGCTGACACTTCACGATGAGGGTGTGGGTGGGATGAAGGGAAGCATGAGGTCGAATCCGGCCCCGCCATCGGCCTGAGATACGGACCCGGCATCCTGCCCGGGCGGCGCCCCTGCCGCCCGGGACGATCCGTGTGACCAATCAGAGTGGTGAATCACCCGCCCGCCGGGTCGTGCTGGTGGCGAATCTCGCGGCGGGCTCGCTCGTCGACGGCGGCTTGACGCCGGGCGGCCTGCGCGAGCGCCTGGAGGCGGCAGGTCTCGCGGTCGTGCCGGAGCCGCGTCCCGACGCGCCCCTGCCGGAACGGCTGAAGGCCGCCGCGACGATTCCGGGCATCGACGCCGTCGCGGTCGCGGGGGGCGACGGGACGCTGGCCTGCGCGGCGCAAGCGCTCACCGGCCAGGACGTCCCCCTCGGCATCCTGCCGCTCGGCACCATGAACCTGCTGGCGAAGGACCTCGGGCTGCCCCTCGACCTCGACGGAGCGGTGCACGTGCTGGCGACCGGCCTCGCGCACCGGATCGATGCGGGCGAGGTCAACGGCCACGTCTTCCTGATCAACTCGGTGCTCGGCATGCCGGCCCGGATGGCGCGCCACCGCGAGGCGCGGCGCGGCCGCATGGGACTTCCCGACCTCCTGCGGATGGCCGCCGGTCTCCTGCGCCATCTCGGGCGCTACCCGCGCGAGCGCGCCGTGCTGACCCTCCGCGGCACCACAAGGCGGGTGCGCTTCCGGGCGCTCGCGGTGGTCTGCGGCGATTACCGGGAGGGTTTCGGCCAGGTTCTGTCGCGGGCGGGCGTCGACGGCGGGCACCTCACGCTCTACCTCGTCGAGACCCTGTCGGCGGCGCGGCTCGTGCGCCTCGGGCTCGGCTTCGCGGTCGGCGAGTGGCGCCGCCTGCCCGGGCTGGAGCGGCACGAGACCGACGCCCTGACCCTCGACGCCCGCAAGGCCCTGCGGGTGATGAATGACGGAGAGGTCGTGCTGATCGCCCCACCCCTGCGCTACCGCCTCCGCCGCAGCGCCCTGCAAGTCCTCGTGCCGGCGGAGGATCCCCGATGAAGCGGATCGCCCATATCTCCGACCTGCATTTCGGCCGCACCGACCCGGCGGTGGTGGAGGGACTGGTGGCGGAGCTGACCCGCGACCAGCCGGACCTGATCATCATCTCGGGCGACTTCACCATGCGCGCCCGCACCCGGGAGTGGCTGGAGGCGAAGGCCTTCCTCGACCGGCTGCCGCATCCCTGGATCGCCGTGCCGGGCAACCACGACATCTCGCCGTTCCGGCTCTGGCAGCGCTTCTTCCATCCGTTCCGGCGCTACCGCCGCTACGTCGCGCCCGAGACCGAGCCGGTCTTCCAGGACGACGAGATCGCGGTGATCTGCCTCAACACCGTGCGGACCTGGGCGCCGGAGACCGACTGGTCGCAGGGCAAGATCACCCGTGCGCAGATCAAGCGGACGGAGGCGCGGCTCGATTCCCTGCCGCCGGGCCTGTTCCGGATCGTGGTCGGCCACCATCCCTTCATGCCGCCGCCCTGGGACGAGGAGGCGCGCCTGGTCGGCCGCGCCGACGAGGCCCTCGACGCCTTCCAGCGCCACGGCGTCGGCCTGACGCTGGCCGGCCACCTCCACCGCGGCTACGCCCGCTTCGCCGAGCCGACCCCGGACGGCCCGAAGGCCGAGATCGACCGGCCGGAGGCGAAGGCGACCGGCCGGCGGCTGCTCGCGGTCCAGGCCGGCTCCGCCACCTCGACCCGCCTGCGCGGCAACGAGCCCAACGCGTATAACCGCATCACCGTCGCGGACGGCGTCGCCACCGTGCAGGTGCGGCTGTGGACGGGAACGAATTGGTGCGACGCGGCGGAATCGGGCGCGGCGCGGTGTGCGGCGGAGGAGTGACCAGGTCCCTGCTCGATCTGTTCCGAGGCAAGTCGAGCACGGAATTTCTCCTCTCCCTGCCCGCGGGGAGAGGGGAGACGCGCTTTAGCTTTTTTCGGTCGATCGAGCGGAAAACACCTCAGGTCTCACCTCCATCACCCCTCCCCGCATTGATCCGCCTGGCCCCCTCCGCCGCAACGTCGAACCGGTCCGTCGGCACCCGCGCCAGGAAGCGCTCCGCCACCTCGACCAGCAGCAGGTGCGGGCGCACCCGCTCGACGTAACCCCAGTCGAGGCTCGCCGACCAGACGAAGTGCAGCTCGCGAAAGCTCTCGGCGAGGAGCCCGGTCAGGAAGATCGGGTGGAAGTGCGAGCAGGAATCGCCGAACAGCATCAGCGTGCGGGGATCGGCGGCCGGGCTCTCGTTGCGGAAGACCACGTGGGCGCCGACATGGAGGTCGGCGGCCGTCCCCCGTGCCTCGTGGGCCTCGACCAGCGGATTGGCGTAGGTGCGAACGGCGTCGCGCTGGACCTCGTACACCCGCATCGTCTCGCGCCGCGGCGGATCGAGCTTGGCGCCGAGGTCGAGCACGCCGTCATGGTCGTGGAACGGCCGCGTCGCGAGATCGGCCGGCGGCACCGCGCCGAGCGCCCGCATGATCTCCCCGAAGGCGAGGCGGCAGCCCTCCTGGCTCCAATGGGTGTCGGTGCGCAGGTAGAGCGGCGGCTCCGCATCCCGCGCCGCTCGCAACGGGCCGACGAGGTCGATCCAGGCACGCGCCGCGGGCGAGCGGGCGAGGCGCGCGCCGAGGCGCCGGGCCGGCGACAGGGCGGGATCGAGGACGAGCCCGTCGAGCCGGTCGTCATAGATGCTCAGCTTCTCCGGCACCACGACGTGGAAGGCGCGCACGCCGAAGGCCGCCGCCGTCGCGGTGCGGGCCTCGATCAGCCGGCGCCAGCGCCACAGCCGCCAGGCGACGGGCAGGCTCGCCCGGTATTGCTGCCGCACCCGGTTGGTGCCGCCGGTCAGGAAGAGCCAGCCATCCCGGCCGAGATGGACCATGTCGGTGCTGTCGCGCATCCGCGCCGTGTAGCGGGCCGGGACCCAGCTGAACAGCGCAGCCCCTGGCCATTCCCGAAGCCCGCGCCATTTTCGGCGGGAGAATGTCGCAGCCCCCCCTGATCCTCACCCTGGAACTCGACGAGGCCGCCTTCGCGGAGTTCGACGGCCAGCGCCGCCGCTACTTCCCGCCGGCCCTCAACAAGATTCCGGCCCACGTCACGCTGTTCCACCACCTCCCGGGCGAGGAGGAGCGCGGCGTCGTCGAGACCCTGGCGGCCGAAGTCCGGGCGCAAGCGCCGCTGCCGGTCGAGGTCGCGTCCCTGCGCTTCATCGGCCGCGGCGTCGCCTACGGGCTCGAATCGCCCCGCCTGTCGGCCCTGCGCGGGCGTCTCGCCGCGGCGTTCGAACCCTGGCTGACGCCGCAGGACCGCCAGGGCTACCGGCCGCACGTGACGGTGCAGAACAAGGTCGCGCCGGAGGAGGCGCGGGCGCTCCACCGCGAGCTCGAGGCTGCCTTCGTGCCACGGGAGATCACCGGCACCGGCCTGCTGCTCTGGCGCTATCTCGGCGGTCCGTGGGAGGCCCGCGGCCGGTTTCCGTTCGGGGGCGCATGATGGAGATCCCGTTCCGGCGCCACGCCACCGCGGTCTGGCTGCGGCTCCGCCTCAACGAAATCGGGCCGCTCGCTTCGCTGCTCGCCGTCAGCCTGTTCGGCTTCGGCTTCTTCAAGCTCGCCGACGAGATCCGCGAGGGCGGCTCGTTCGGCTTCGACGACCGCCTCCTGCTGGCCCTGCGCGTGCCCGGCGACCTCGCCCAGCCGATCGGCCCCTCCTGGCTGCCGGAGACGATGCGCGACATCACCGCCTTCGGCAGCGTGTTCGGCATCGTCTACGTCACGGCCTGCGTGGTGCTCTACCTCGCGGTCACGGCGCGGCGGCGCGCCGCCCTGTTCGTCCTCGTGGCGGTGGGCGGCGGCGAGCTGCTGTCGACCGGGCTGAAGCTGTTCTTCCGCCGCCCGCGGCCGGACCTGGTGCCGCACGGCATGGAAACCTTCACGGCGAGCTTCCCGAGCGGCCACGCCATGCTGTCGGCCATCGCCTACCTGACGCTCGCGATCCTGCTCGCCCGGGTCGAGCGCTCGCGCAAGGTCAAGGCCTTCGTGATGGGGCTCGGCGTCGTCACCACGCTGCTGGTCGGGATGAGCCGGGTCTATCTCGGGGTGCACTGGCCGAGCGACGTGCTCGCCGGCTGGTGCATCGGGGCCGCGTGGGCGTCCCTGTGCTGGTTCGTCGCCCTCCAGCTCCAGCGCCAGGAGGTGGTGGAGGCACCGGACCCGCCGCCGCCGGGCTGACCCGACCCGCGGGCGCTTGCGCGCCGCGCCGCCCTCCCCTAGCCAAGCAGCAGAGGATCGGGAGGAACGCCGTGGCTTACGAGAACATCCGGGTCGAGACGCGCGGGCGGGTGGCGCTCGTCACCCTGCATCGTCCGGCGGCGCTGAACGCGCTCTGCAACGCGCTGATCGCCGAGCTGAACCACGCCCTCGACGGCTACGAGCGCGACGACGGCATCGGCTGCATCGTCATCACCGGCTCCGAGAAGGCCTTCGCCGCCGGCGCCGACATCCGCGAGATGCAGGACCGCACCCACCCCGAATTCTACATGGCCGACCCGTTCGGCGAGTGGGACAAGGTCGGCCGGCGCCGCAAGCCGATCATCGCCGCGGTGGCGGGCTACGCCCTCGGCGGCGGTTGCGAGCTGGCGCTGATGTGCGACTTCATCCTCGCCGCCGACACTGCGAAGTTCGGCCAGCCCGAGATCAAGCTCGGGGTGATCCCCGGCGCCGGCGGCACGCAGCGCCTGACCCGCGCGGTCGGCAAGGCCAAGGCGATGGACCTCTGCCTCACCGGCCGGATGATGGACGCCGCGGAAGCCGAGCGCTCCGGCCTCGTCGCCCGGGTGATCCCGGCCGCCGACCTCCTCGACGAGGCGATGAAGGCCGCCGAGACCATCGCGTCGATGTCGCTGCCCTCCGTGATGGTCGCCAAGGAGAGCGTCGACCGGGCCTTCGAGACCACCCTGACCGAGGGCATCCGCTACGAGCGCCGGGTGTTCTACGGGCTCTTCGCCACCCACGACCAGAAGGAAGGCATGAAGGCCTTCGTCGAGAAGCGTAAGCCCAACTTCGAGAACCGCTGAGATGAGCATCACCTACGCCGACGTCGAGGCCGCCGCCGGACGGATCGCCGGCATCGCCCACCGCACCCCGGTGCTCACCTCCCGCACCGCCGATGCGCGGACGGGCGCCACCCTGTTCTTCAAGGCCGAGCCGCTCCAGCGGGCCGGCGCCTTCAAGTTCCGGGGCGCCTGCAACGCCATCGCGGCGCTCTCGCCCGAGCAGCGCCGGCGCGGGGTGCTCGCCTTTTCCTCCGGCAATCACGCCCAGGCGATCGCCTATGCGGGCGCGCTCCAGGGCGTGCCGACCGTGATCGTGATGCCGCACGACGCGCCCGCCATCAAGGTCGCGGCGACCCGCGGCTACGGCGCCGAGATCGTGACGTACGACCGCTACAAGGAGGACCGCGAGGCGGTGAGCCGGAGCCTCGCCGAGGCACGCGGCCTCTCGGTGATCCCGCCCTACGACCATCCGGACGTGATCGCCGGCCAGGGCACGGCGGTGGGTGAGCTGATCGAGGAGGTCGGCCCCCTCGACGTGCTGCTCGTCTGCCTCGGCGGCGGCGGGCTGCTTGCCGGGTCCTGCCTCTCGGCCAAGGCCCTGTCGCCGGGGATCGAGATCTGGGGCGTCGAGCCCGAGGCCGGCAATGACGGCCAGCAATCGCTGGCGAAGGGCGAGGTGGTGCGCATCCCGGTCCCGGTCTCCATCGCCGACGGGGCGCTCACCACGCATCTCGGCCAGCAGACCTTCCCGATCATCCAGCGGGACGCGGCCGGCATCGTCACCGCCACGGACGCGCAGCTCGTCGCGGCGATGCGGTTCTTCGTCGAGCGGATGAAGCTCGTGGTCGAGCCGACCGGCTGCCTCGCGGCGGCTGCCGCCTTCGAAGGCGCGGTGCCGGTCAAGGGCAAGCGCGTCGGCGTGATCCTGTCGGGCGGCAACGTCGATCCGGCGGCGCTCGCCCGGCATCTCGCCGCATGAGCCAATTCGCATGGGCATGATGGCGACGCCGGGCGACCTGTTCGCCTTCCTCGACGGTCTCGGCGTGGCCCACGCCACCGTGGAGCACGTTCCCGTGCACACGGTGGCGGAGTCCCGCGACCTCAAGGCGGACATGCCGGGCGGGCACTCGAAGAACCTGTTCCTGAAGGACAAGCGCGGGCAACTTTTTCTGGTCGTGGCGGAGGCCGAGGCGCGGATCGACCTCAAGCGCCTGCACGGGCCGATCGGCGCCACCGGCCGGCTCTCCTTCGGCTCGGCCGAGCTGCTCTACGAGCGCCTCGGCGTGCGCCCCGGTTCGGTGACGCCGTTCGGGCTCATCAACGACCGCGACGGCACGGTGGCGGTGATCCTCGATGCCGGGCTGATGGCGCACGACCCCGTCAACTTCCACCCGCTCCACAACGGCGCCACCACCGCGGTGGCGCCGGGCGACCTGATCCGCTTCCTGGAGGCGACGGGGCATTCGCCGCGGGTGATGGCGCTGCCGGAGCCGGCGGAGGATGCAGAGCAGCCTGCGTGAGGGCCGCGCGACCCCGGCCGGGATCGGCGCGCGGAGTGGGGTGCAGTTCGCAGCTTTGCTGCCACGCTGATCGACCACGCCCGGTTATCGCAGGGCTGTCCGGGGAAAGTAGTGGCGCGGATACTCTCCTCTCCCCGCGGGCAGGGAGAGGCCTGAGCTCCGAAGGGGCTCAGGGAGCCCGAAGGGCGGGGGTGAGGGGGTGTCTCCGGATGAGGCTCCTCCGGAAACACCCCCTCACCCTCGCTCCGGCTGCGCCTCCGCTTGCCGCGCCCTCTGGACGAGGGCTCGGCCCTCTCCCCGCCCGCGGGGAGAGGGGAAACCCGCGCCATTTCTTTTCCCGTATAGCCCTGCGGTCATCAGGGAAGGGTCGCGGTTGGGAAAGCGGCCCAGTGCGCATCCACCCGCCTCAAAGAGCCCCTCAGGGCCGGCGATACACCCAGACCCGGGCCGGCGGCAGGTTGAGCCACACCTTGTTCGAGCGGCTGGCGGTGTAGGTCGTCGACTTGGCCGGGATCGGCGGCACCACCGCGTAGGTGAACTGCACGAACGGCGCGTCCGCATGCATGAGATCGTGGGCCGCCGTCAGCAGGTCGAGGCGCTGCTCCAGCGGCTTGGTGAAGAGCGGCAGGCTCGAGATCGTGGCGCAGGCCGGCTCGGCCACCACGCCCTCCAGGGTGGCGCGGATGTCGTAGGCGTCGCCCTGCAGCACGGTGGCCTTCGGGAAGCGCCGGCGCAGCAGCTTGCAGAAATCCGGGTTGTACTCGACGAGCACCAGGCGCTCCGGCGCGATGCCGCGGCGCACCAGCGCGTCGGTCACCGGACCGGTGCCGGGCCCGAGCTCGATCACCGGTCCGGACAGGCGCGGATCGACGTAGGAGGCCATGGTGCGGGCGAGCATCCGGCCCGACGGCGTCACGGCGCCGGTAACCAGGGGCCGCTCGAACCAGGAGCGCAGGAACCGCGCCTCGTCCTCCAGGATGTCGCGCTTCTTCTGGGGCTTCGGATGAGGCAGCGGGCTCGAGACCGCGACGGCTTTGGCCCTGGATCGGTGAGGCAAAGGCAAGACCGAAGACCCTTGAACACGCGAAGAAAGATTGCTCGGGGAACGGCTGTCGTTCAAAGGCGCGCCGCCGTCAAGCCTGACGCGCCCGGAACGAGACCCGCGCCCCACGCAATCCCGTCGCGCGTGAGAACGCGCGAGAATTGCGCCGGTTCGCGAGCCCCTGGAATCGGCGTGGCCGGAGCCGCGAGCCCGGCTGTCAGGCGCGGCCGGAGCCGCTGAGGCCGTCGAAGAATTCCTTCACCCGGGAGAAGAAGCCGGCGCTCTCCGGGTGGTTGTCGGCCTGGCTGCCGTGGGTGTCGAATTCCTGCAGGAGCTCGCGCTGGCGCTTGGTGAGGTTCTGCGGCGTCTCGACGAAGACCTGGATGTAGAGGTCGCCGACGTCGCGCGAGCGCAGGACCGGCATGCCCTTGCCCTTGAGGCGGAACTGCTTGTTGGTCTGGGTGCCGGCCGGGACCCGGACCGAGGTGTGCGAACCGTCGATCACCGGCACGGTGATCTCGCCCGAGAGCGCCGCCGTCACCATCGAGATCGGGACGCGGCAGAACAGGTCGGCCCCGTCGCGCTGGAAGAACGGGTGCGGCTTGATTGACAGGAAGATGTAGAGGTCGCCCGCCGGCCCGCCGCGCAGGCCCGATTCGCCCTCGCCGGCGAGCCGGATGCGCAGGCCGTCGTCGACGCCAGCCGGCACGTTGATCGACAGGGTGCGCTCGCGGGTGACGCGGCCGGCACCCGAGCAGGCCGGGCATGGATCCTCGATGATCTCGCCGCGGCCCTGACAGTTCGGGCAGGTGCGCTCGATGGCGAAGAACCCTTGCGCCGCCCGCACGCGGCCGTAGCCGGCGCAGGTCGGGCAGGTCTTGGGCTTCGAGCCGGCCTTGGCGCCGGAGCCGGCGCAGACCTCGCAGGTGACCGAGGTCGGCAGCGTGATCGTCTCGGTCTTGCCGGTGAAGGCTTCCTCGAGGCTGATCTCGAGGTTGTAGCGCAGGTCGGCGCCGCGCTCGCGGCCCCCGCCCGGCCGCCCGCCCGGACCGGCGCCCGGGCGCCCGCCGCCAGGGCCGCCGCGGGCGTCGCCGAAGAACGTGTCGAAGATGTCCGACATGAAGTCGCCGAACTCGTTGCCGAATCCGGGGCCGCCCTGGCCGCCCTGCGAGAAGGCGGCGTGGCCGAAGCGGTCGTAGGCGGCGCGCTTCTGCCCGTCGGAGAGGCACTGGTAGGCCTCGTTGAGCTCCTTGAACTTGAGCTCGGCCTCCTTGTCGCCGGGGTTGCGATCGGGGTGGTAGACCATCGCCAGCTTGCGGAAGGCCGACTTCATCTCACCGTCGGTCGCGGTGCGGGCGACGCCCAGCACCTCGTAGTAGTCGCGCTTCGACATTCCTGTCCCCGGCCCCGCCGTATCCCCGTCGGGCATCGTCCATACACGTCCGGTCCCCGGCGCCGTTGGGGCGCCGGGGACCGGGTCGCATCGTAATCACTGGGCCGCACGGATCTCAGATCCGTGCGGCAACCTCAAGGCGTGATTTACGCCCGCTTCTTCTGGTCCTTGTCGTCGACCTCCTGGAAGTCGGCGTCGATGACGTCGTCCTTCTTGGCCTCGGCCCCCGGGGCGCCGGCGGCGGCGTCCGGGGCGGCCTGGCTCGCCGCGTACATCGCCTCGCCGAGCTTCATCGAGGCCTGCATCAGGTCGGTGGTGCGGGCCTTGATCTGCTCGACGTCCTCGCCGGCCAGGGACTGGCGCAGGGCGTCGATGGCGGTGGTGATCGCGGCCTTGTCGCCGGCCGGGACCTTGTCGCCGTGCTCGGCCACCGACTTCTCGGTGGCGTGGATCAGGCCTTCGCCCTGGTTCTTCACCTCGACCAGCTCGCGGCGCTTCTTGTCGTCGGCCGCGTTGGCCTCCGCCTCCTGCACCATGCGCTGGATGTCGGCGTCGGACAGGCCACCCGAGGCCTGGATGCGGATCTGGTGCTCCTTGCCCGTCGCCTTGTCCTTGGCCGTCACGTTGACGATGCCGTTGGCGTCGATGTCGAAGGTCACCTCGATCTGCGGCAGGCCACGCGGGGCCGGCGGGATGCCGACGAGGTCGAACTGGCCGAGCAGCTTGTTGTCGGCCGCCATCTCGCGCTCACCCTGGAAGACCCGGATGGTGACCGCGTTCTGGTTGTCCTCCGCCGTCGAGAACACCTGCGACTTCTTGGTCGGGATGGTGGTGTTGCGGTCGATGAGCCGGGTGAACACGCCGCCCAGCGTCTCGATGCCGAGCGACAGCGGGGTCACGTCGAGGAGCAGCACGTCCTTGACGTCGCCCTGGAGCACGCCCGCCTGCACCGCGGCGCCGATCGCCACGACCTCGTCCGGGTTGACGCCCTTGTGGGGCTCCTTGCCGAAGAAGGTCTTCACCTGCTCCTGGACCTTCGGCATGCGGGTCATGCCGCCGACGAGCACCACCTCGTCGATCTCGGAGGCCGAGA
Source organism: Methylobacterium sp. 17Sr1-1 (assembly GCF_003173775.1). Lineage (NCBI taxonomy): Bacteria > Pseudomonadati > Pseudomonadota > Alphaproteobacteria > Hyphomicrobiales > Methylobacteriaceae > Methylobacterium > Methylobacterium sp. 17Sr1-1. Next base: position 3,013,379 of record NZ_CP029552.1, read on the forward strand.
CGCCCGCATCCTTGAGCGCCTTGCGGCACGGCTCGATCGTGCGCTGCACCAGGTCGTCGACCAGCGACTCGTACTTGGCGCGGCTGAGCTTCAGCGCCAGGTGCTTCGGGCCGCTCGCATCGGCGGTGATGTAGGGCAGGTTGATCTCGGTCTGGGTCGCCGAGGACAGCTCGATCTTCGCCTTCTCGGCGGCCTCCTTGAGGCGCTGGAGGGCGAGCTTGTCCTTGGTCAGGTCGATGCCCTGCTCACGCTTGAACTCGGCCGCCAGGTACTCGACGATGCGGTTGTCGAAGTCCTCGCCGCCCAGGAACGTGTCGCCGTTGGTCGACTTCACCTCAAACACGCCGTCGCCGATCTCCAGGATCGAGACGTCGAAGGTGCCGCCGCCGAGGTCGTAGACCGCGATCAGGCCGGTCTTCTTCTTGTCGAGGCCGTAGGCGAGCGCCGCCGCGGTCGGCTCGTTGATGATGCGCAGCACCTCGAGGCCGGCGATCTTGCCGGCATCCTTGGTCGCCTGGCGCTGGGCGTCGTTGAAGTAGGCCGGGACGGTGATGACCGCCTGGGTGACCGGCTGGCCGAGATGGGCCTCGGCCGTCTCCTTCATCTTCTGCAGCGTGAAGGCGGAGATCTGCGACGGCGAGTAGGGCTTGCCGTCCGCCTCGACCCAGGCGTCGCCGCCGCTCGAGCGGGTGATCTTGTAGGGGACGAGCCCCTTGTCCTTCTGCGTCATCGGGTCGTCGTAGGTACGGCCGATGAGACGCTTGATCGCGAAGAAGGTGCGCTCGGGGTTCGTCACAGCCTGGCGCTTGGCCGGCTGGCCGACGAGCCGCTCGCCGTCGTCGGTGAAGGCGACGATCGACGGGGTGGTGCGCGCGCCTTCCGCGTTCTCGATGACCTTGGGCTGCGTGCCTTCCATCACGGCCACGCAGCTGTTCGTGGTGCCAAGGTCGATGCCGATCACTTTACCCATGGTGGGATCCCTCGTTGGTGTTTTTTAAGCAGACCGCCGAGCCCCGAAGCAGCTCGGCCCATGGCGGTACTTGTCGAATGGTTTGAGCCGGGGCGGGCCGGACCGGACCACGCATCGCCGGAGGACCGGCGAGCGGGGGCGTTGCCCGCGCCGAGCCGGATATAAGAAGGCCGTTTCGGGGCCGCAAGGCGAGCCGGGCCGGCTCGCGCATCGCGTTTCGCGCGGGCCCGCCGAGGCGGTTTCGCCCGGGCCGCTCCTCCCCAGACCTATGGTCAAGCCGCCACGACAATGTTGCGGACTTGCCACGCCCGTGCCACGGACCCCATGCTAGGACTCGGCGCGAGCTCTATCCCCTGCCGTTCGCCCCTTGTCTGTCGCCTGGAGCCTGATGCAGCCCGTTCGCCCCTCCCCCCGCCCGGTGGCCCTGCCCGCGCTGGCGGCCCTGCCCCTCGCGGCGATTCTGGCGGCGGTCCTGATTGCGGCGCCGGCCCCGGCCTCGGCCCAGTCCTTCCTCGAGGAGTTGTTCGGCATCGGCCGCGCCGCCCGCCCACCGGTGCCCCCGGCCCCGGTGCCGGGCGCCCGCCCCCCGGGCGAGGCGCCACCGCCCGACGCCGCCCCCCGGCCCGCGCCGGCGCCGCCCGCGCCGCCCAAGCCCGTGGTGCTGAAGACCCCGAACGACGACGCGATCCTCGGCCAGGACCTGCAGCAGAACGGCAATGCCGGGTCGCTCCGCCTGGAGCGGGCGGGCGGCGGCTTCACCGCGCGCCTGACCCTCGCCGGCACCAAGGTCTCGCAGCCGACGGAGAGCTGCAAGGTCGCGATCGGTGACGGGCAGCCGCTCGCGCTCGCCGACCAGGGCAAGCCCAACGGCATCACCCAGCTCGCCTCCGCGGGGGCGTCCTGCCCGCTGCGCTTCGAGATCCTGGAGGGCAGCGTGATGGTCACGCCTCTGGGCGAGGCCGACGCTTGCGTGTTCACGGCCGCCGACTGCGCCACCACCCCGAAGGGCCTGTGGGGGCCGGGCGCCGCCACCCTGATGCCGCGGGCGCAGGAATTCGATTCGGCCCGCGGCGTCGCCGACAAGGCGGTGCGGGAGAACTACAAGGTGATGACGAAGCGCGCCTCCCGCGAGGACGTGCGGCCGATCGTGACCGAGCAGGCCGCCTTCTCGGCCGATCGGGAGCAGTTCTGCCGCGCCTATGTCCGCGAGGGCTCGCACGGCTTCTGCCACCTGCGCTTCTCGGAAGCGCGGGCCCTGTCGCTCGCCACCCGCCTCGGCCTCTCGGGCGCCGCCCCGACCGCCAGCAATGCGCCGCGTCCCGCCGCCCGCAAGCGGCCCGCCCCGGCGGTCGAGGGGATGAATCCCGGCTTCGAGGCCGGGGCGCAGGACCAGTAGGCGCTCGTCCGCCGGGGCCGGATCGCCGGTCAGGCGTGGCCGGCGGTGGCCGAGAGCATGGCGGGCTCGATGCCGATGCCGCGCAGGGCCCGGTCGTACTTGGTCTCGAGGGCGCTGTTGAAGATCAGGTCCGGATCGGCCGGGCAGTGCAGCCAGCCATTGGCCTGGATCTCGCTCTCGAGCTGGCCGGCCTGCCAGCCGGCATAGCCGAGCGCCAGCACCGCGCTCGCCGGACCCTTGCCGACCGCGATCGCCCGCAGAATCTCGATCGTCGCGGTGAGGCAGATGCCGTCGTCGATCAGGAGCGTCGACTGGTCGATGTGGAAGTCGGGCGAGTGCAGCACGAAGCCCCGGCTCGCCTCGACCGGCCCGCCCATCAGCACCGGCATGTGGCCGATCCGGCTCGGCAGCCGGATGGCGTCGTCCTGGCCGATGATGTCGAGCTGGACCAGGAGGTCCGGCATGTTGAGGTCGGCGGCCGGCTTGTTGACGATGATCCCCATCGCCCCCTCCGCCGAATGCGCGCAGAGATAGATCACCGAGCGCGAGAACCGCTCGTCGGCCATGCCCGGCATGGCCACCAGCAACTGCCCGTCGAGGTAGCTCGGCCCGCCGCGGGCCGGGTCCTCCCGGTCGCCGGCGCGCAGGTCCGGCGCCCCGCTCTGGCCGGGGTCCTGGGAGAGGAGGTCCTGTGGAAATCTGCTGCGCATGAAGCCCATGCTACGCTCCGCCCCGGCGTTGTCCATAGTCCGCTTGTGCGGGAACGCCCGGGGAGGCCGCGGGGTCCCGTCGCCCGCGTCGCGGAGCGGTGCAAGACGGTCGCGGAGCGATGAAAGTCGGTCGCGGAGCGATGAAAGTCGGTCGCGGAGCGGTGAAAGTCGGTCGCGGAGCGGTGAAAGACGGTCGCGGGGCGGTGGACGACGGTGGTGCACCCCTCGTCCCGCAACCTCGACTCGCCGGGGCCGCCGCGCTAGACCCCGCCCGACTTTTTCGCGAGGAGAGCCACGATGACGATCCAGGTCGGCGATCACCTGCCCCAGGCGACCTTCCGGGTCATGGGCCCCGACGGCCCGACGCCGAAGACCACCGACGACGTGTTCAAGGGCCGCCGCGTGGTGCTGGTGGCGGTGCCGGGCGCCTTCACGCCGACCTGCCACCGCAACCACCTGCCCGGCTACGTCACCCGCCGCGGCGACATCCTGGCCCGCGGCATCGACGCGATCGCGGTGACCTCGGTCAACGACGTGTTCGTGCTCGAGGCCTGGTCGAAGGCGGCCGGCGCCGAGGGCATCGAGTTCCTGGCCGACGGCAACGGCGACTTCGCCAAGGCGCTCGGCCTCGACATGGACGGCACCGGCTTCGGCCTCGGCGTGCGCTCGAAGCGCTACGCCATGGTGGTCGAGGACGGGGTGGTGCGGGCGCTCAACGTCGAGGACGCGCCGTCGAAGGCGGATCATTCGGGGGCGGAGACGCTGCTGAAGTCGCTCTGAGGGGGGCGGCCCGGGTTTCATCCCGACGGGCTGTCCCAGTCGAACCCTTTCGGGTCAAACCCTTTGAAGTTCAGGCGCGGGATCCCCTCTCCCGTGTGGGAGAGGGGTAGGGGTGAGGGTGATACGCTTCAGGATAGATCTGAACCGTCATGCTGCCAGCACCACGCTCAGCGCCTTGAGCGGAAGCGCGCCACCCTCACCCCCGGCCCCTCTCCCGCACGGGAGAGGGGGGACCCGCGCTCCTTCTTCCTCCGAACAATCCTGCACGTCTCCAAATGATCGGTGATCGAAGATTGCGGCACGCAAGCGGCCGCGCCTGAAAGCGCCGTCCTCGCCGCCCATCACATGAATCTCATTCACCTCCAGCTGCAATTTCCGCGTTTGTCCGCTTCCCTCCCGCCGGGCACAGTGCCCGCAACGAGACGAGGGAGGCACCGCCACGGGCGGGCGGCGATGCGGGGGTGAGCCCTTCACACCGCTGAGAATCTCCCTCGTGCCCGAAGGCCGGCCCGACGTAACGGGCACGCGCCGAAACGAGCCAGGGAGGACGACATGTTGCTCAACGACAAGGTGTGCCTGATCACCGGCGCCGCATCGCTGCGGGGCATCGGCCGCGCCACGGCGAAGCTCTTCGCCCAGCACGGCGCCACGGTGGTGATCCTCGATCTCGATGCCGGCCAGGCCGAAGAGGCCGCCCGCTCCCTCGGCGAGGGTCATGTCGGGCTCGCCTGCAACGTCACCGACAAGGCCGCCTGCGAGGCCGCCGCCGCCGAGGTGGTGTCGCGGCTCAGTCGCATCGACGTCCTGATCAACAATGCCGGCATCACCCAGCCGCTGAAGTTCATGGAGATCGAGCCCGGCAACTACGACGCCGTCCTCGACGTGAACCTGCGCGGCACGCTCTACATGAGCCAGGCGGTGGTGCCGCAGATGCGCAAGCAGCACTCCGGCTCGATCGTCTGCATGTCGTCGGTCTCGGCGCAGCGCGGCGGCGGCATCTTCGGCGGGCCGCATTACAGCGCCGCCAAGGGCGGCGTGCTGGGCCTCGGTAAGGCGATGGCCCGCGAGCTCGGCCCCGATTCAGTGCGGGTCAACAGCGTCACCCCGGGCCTGATCCAGACCGACATCACCGCCGGCAAGCTGACCGACGAACTGAAGGTCGAGATCGCCAAGGGCATCCCGCTCGGCCGCCTCGGCGTCGCCGACGACGTCGCCAAGGCCTGCCTGTTCCTGGCCTCCGACCTGTCCTCCTACATCACCGGCGCCGTCATCGACGTGAACGGCGGCATGCTGATCCACTGAGGAGCCGATCATGCCGACCACCGAATCACCCCCCCGGCAGAACAGCCCCTCGCTCGCCGAGCGGGCCTACCGGATCCGCCGCAACGCCCTCTTGATGGGCGAGGTCCAGGGCCAGGGCTACATCGCCCAGGCCCTCGGCATCGCCGACGTGCTGGCGGTGTCGTACTTCCACGCCATGCGCTACCGGCCCGAGGAGCCGGAATGGGAGGGACGAGACCGCTTCCTCCTCTCGATCGGCCACTACGCCATCGCGCTCTATGCCGCGCTCCTCGAGGCCGGCATCCTCCCCGAGGACGAGCTGACGAGCTACGGGGCCGACGACAGCCGGCTGCCGATGTCCGGCATGGCCGCCTACACCCCCGGCATGGAGATCACCGGCGGCTCGCTCGGCCACGGCCTCGCGCTCGCGGTCGGCTTCTGCCTGGGCTTGAAGCGCAAGAAGTCCGAGTCATTCGTCTACTGCCTGATCTCCGACGGCGAGCTCGGCGAGGGCTCGATCTGGGAGGGCGCCTGGTCGGCGAGCCACTGGAAGCTCGACAACCTGATCGCGATCGTCGACGTCAACAACCAGCAGGCCGACGGGCCGGCCTCGCAGGTCACCGGCTTCGAGCCGGCGGCGTCGCGCTTCGAGGCCTTCGGCTGGCACGTCCAGCGGGTCGACGGCAACGACATCGACGCCCTGGTCCATGCCTTCGACGCGGCCAAGGCCTGCGCGGAGCAAAAGCCCCGCATCATCATCTGCGACACCACGATGGCGAAGGGCATCCCCTTCCTGGAGGCGCGCGAGCGCAACCACTTCCTGCGGGTGGAGCCGCAGGAATGGCAGGACGCGATAAAAATCCTGGATGCCGGGAGGCCCACATGAAACGCTCGAAATACACGCGCCCGGCGTGGCTCACGGAAGCCAACACGGGTGAACGCCTGACCACCTCGGCGATGATCGCCTCGCTCGCCGGTCCCGACCAGCGCACCGCGCCGGCGCCCTTCGGCCACGCGCTGGCGAAGCTCGCCGAAGAGCGGCCGGAGATCGTCGGGCTCACCGCCGACCTCGGCAAGTACACCGACCTGCACATCTTCGCCCAGAAGCACCCCGAGCGCTTCTACCAGATGGGCATGGCCGAGCAGCTCCTGATCAGCGCCGCCGCCGGCCTGGCACGTGAGGGCTTCCAGCCCTTCGCCACCACCTACGCGGTGTTCGCGGCACGGCGCGCCTACGACTTCATCTGCATGGCGATCGCGGAGGAGAACCTCGACGTCAAGATCGTCTGCGCGCTGCCCGGCCTCACCACCGGCTACGGCCCGAGCCACCAGGCGACGGAAGACATCGCGATCTTCCGCGGCCTGCCCAACATGACGATCCTCGACCCCTGCGACGCGCACGAGATCGCGCAGGCCGTGCCGGCCATCGCCGATCACAAGGGGCCGGTCTACATGCGGCTCCTGCGCGGCAACGTCCCTCTCGTGCTCGACGAGTACGGCTACACGTTCGAGCTCGGCAAGGCGAAGACCATCCGGGACGGCAACGACGTCCTGATCATCTCGACCGGCCTGATGACCATGCGGGCCCTCGAGGCGGCGGACGCGCTCCGCGAGGACAAGATCGACGTCTCGGTGCTGCACGTGCCGACGATCAAGCCGCTCGACACCGAGACGATCCTGCGCGAGGCCGGCAAGGGCGGACGCCTGGTCGTGGTCGCGGAGAACCACACCGTGGTCGGGGGCTTGGGCGAGGCGGTGGCGGGGCTGCTCCTGCGCTCCGGGACGGTCCCCAAGGCCTTCCGCCAGGTCGGCCTGCCGGACGAGTTCCTCGATGCCGGCGCCCTGCCGACCCTGCACGACCGCTACGGCATCTCGACGAGCGCCATGGTGAGGAGCATCCGCGAATGGCTGTGAGCGCAGAATCCCCGGTTGCCTTCGTCGGCCTGGGCTCGATGGGCCTGCCGATGGCCCGCAACCTCGTGCGGCACGGCTTTCCCGTGCGGGGCTTCGACGTGCGGGCGGAAGGCCGCAGCGCCTTCGCGCGTGCCGGCGGCACCCCCGCCGACACGATCGCGGCGGTGTCCGAGGGTGCCGGGGCCCTGGTGCTGATGGTGGTCAACGCCGACCAGGCGGAGAGCATCCTGTTCGGCGCGGGCGCCCTGGAACGCCTGGCCCCGGACGCCGGCGTCGTCCTGATGGCGACCTGCCCGCCGGCCGCCGTCGCGGCGCTCGCCAAGCGGGTGACCGCCACCGGCCGGGCCTTCGTCGATGCGCCGGTCTCCGGCGGGGTCGTCGGTGCCGAGGCCGGGACCCTCACCATCATGGCGGCGGCCCCCTCCGCCGTGATCGCCGAGATCCGGCCGCTGCTGGAGGCGATGGGCGACAAGGTGTTCCATGTCGGGCCGGAGCCCGGCCAGGGCGCCACCATGAAGGCGGTCAACCAGCTCCTGTGCGGGGTCAACCTTGCCGCGGCGGCGGAGGCCCTGTCGCTGGCGGCGAAGGTCGGGATCGACGGCGCGACGGCGCTGGAGATCGTCTCCGGCTCGTCGGCGTCGAGCTGGATGCTGCGCGACCGCGGTCCGCGGATGCTGGAGGAGACCCCGCGGGTCACCAGCGCCGTCGACATCTTCGTCAAGGATCTCGGCATCGTGCTCGAGGCCGGCCGCAGCGAGAAGGCGGCTTTGCCCCTCGCGGCCCTCGCCCATCAGCTCTTCCTCGCCGCGTCGGGCCGTGGGGCGGGTGCGGAAGACGACAGCCAGGTCATCGGCTCGTACCGCGCGCTGAACGGCAAGTAGTTCAAGCACACCTCCCCTCTCCCGTGTGGGAGAGGGGCCGGGGGTGAGGGTGACACGCTGCAGTGTAGTGCATTGAGCATGGTGCTGGCAGCGGATTGGTTCAGTCTTCTTGCTGCACCGTCTCCACCCTCACCCCTACCCCTCTCCCAAACGGGAGAGGGGATCCCGCGCTTCTTCCGGAATCCGCGGCATCGCCGCGGAAAGACCGACCACTCACGTCCAGAGGCCGGCTCACCGGCCCTCCCCCTTCCGAGGAAACCCCCATGAGCCACGCCCTCTCCCGCCGCACGCTGCTCGCCGGCGCCGCCGCGTTCCCCCTCGCCACGGTGTTCACCCGCCCGGTGCGCGCCGCCGAGTTCGACTACAAGCTCGCCACCGGCCAGGACCCGACCCACCCGGTCAACACCCGGGCCCAGGAAGCGCTCACCCGCATCCGCGAGGCCTCGAACGGCCGCCTCGACATCAAGCTGTTCCCGGCCAACCAGCTCGGCTCCGACACCGACCTGCTGTCGCAGGTGCGCAACGGCAGCGTCGAGTTCTTCAACCTCTCGACCTCGATCCTCTCGACCTTCGTCGCCGCCGCCGCGCTGCCGAATACCGGCTTCGCGTTCAAGGAGTACGACGACGTCTGGAAGGCGATGGATGGCGGCCTGGGCAATTACGTCCGCGAGCAGATCGCCAAGACGCCGATCCAGACCGTCTCGAAGGTGTGGGACAACGGATTCCGCCACATCACCTCCTCCACCCGCGAGATCAAGACGCCGGAGGACCTGAAGGGCTTCAAGATCCGCGTTCCCCCGTCGCCGATGCTGACCTCGCTGTTCAAGGCGCTCGATGCCGGCGCCGCGCCGCTCAACTTCAACGAGCTGTACTCGGCGCTGCAGACCAAGATCTTCGAGGGCCAGGAAAACCCGCTCGCCATCACGGCGACGACCCGGCTCTACGAGGTGCAGAAGAGCTGCAGTCTCACCGGCCACGTCTGGGACGGCTACTGGATCCTCGGCAACAAGAAGGCCTGGCAGCGCCTGCCCGAGGACCTGCGCGCCATCGTGTCCCGCGAGCTCGACCGCTCGGCCGACGACCAGCGCGCCGACATCGTCAAACTCAGCGCCTCGCTGCGCCAGGACCTCGGATCCAAGGGAATCTCCTTCGTCGAGGTCGATCGCCAGAAATTTCGCGATGCGCTCGGCCGCACGACATTCTACAAGGACTGGAAGAACAAGTACGGCGACGCCGCCTGGGAGCACCTCGAGGCCGTCTCCGGCAAGCTGGCCTGAGGGAGGCACACGATGCATGTCGACATCGCGACGGAGACGCCTGCCTTGCCGGCAGCGTCGGCCAAGCGCGCCTGGGCGCGCACGCTCGACACCGCGCTCGGGCCCCTGATCGAGATCCCGGCCGCCCTGCTGGTGGTGGCCGAGGTGGTGGTGCTGCTCGCCGGTGTCGTCAGCCGCTACGTCTTCCACTCGCCCATCGTGTGGTCGGACGAGCTCGCCTCGATCCTGTTCCTCTGGCTCGCCATGCTCGGCTCGGTCGTCGCCTATCGCCGCGCCGAGCACATGCGGATGACCGCCCTCGTCAGCATGGCGTCCATCAAGACCCAGGCCTTCCTGGAGGCGGTGGCGCTCGCCGCCGGTCTCGCCTTCGTGCTGATGCTGCTGCATCCGGCCTACGAGTTCGCGGCGGAAGAAGTCTTCGTCCAGACGCCGGCGCTCGAGATCACCAATGCCTGGCGCGCCGCCGCGCTCCCGGTCGGCTTCGCCCTGATGCTGGTGGTGGCGGCACTCCGCCTGATCGAATGCGCCGACTGGCGCCACGCGGTCGGCGCGGTGGCGGTCACCGGCCTCGTCATCGTCGCGCTGATGCTGGCCGAGCCGCTGCTGCGCACGCTCGGCAACTGGAACCTCCTGATCTTCTTCGTGCTCGGCGTCGGCGCCCTTGTCTTCACCGGCGTGCCGATCGCCTTCGCGTTCGGGCTCGCCACCTTCGGCTACCTGATGCTCACCACCCGGGCCCCCGCCATGGTGGTGGTCGGGCGCATGGACGAGGGGATGAGCCACCTCATCCTGCTCGCCGTGCCGCTCTTCGTCTTCCTCGGCCTGCTCATCGAGATGACCGGCATGGCCAAGGCCATGGTGGGCTTCCTCGCCAGCATGCTCGGCCACGTGCGGGGCGGCCTGCACTACGTGCTCGTCGGCGCGATGTACCTCGTCTCAGGGATCTCGGGTTCCAAGGCCGCCGACATGGCGGCGGTGGCCCCGGTGCTGTTTCCCGAGATGAAGAAGCGCGGCGCCAAGGAGGGCGACCTCGTCGCGCTGCTGGCCGCCACCGGCGCGCAGACCGAGACCATCCCGCCCTCGCTGGTGCTCATCACCATCGGGTCGGTCACCGGCGTGTCGATCACCGCGCTCTTCACCGGCGGCCTGATGCCCGGCATCGTGCTCGGCATCACGCTCTGCGCCCTCGTCTGGTGGCGCTACCGCGGCGAGGACCTGCGCCACGTCAAGCGCGCCACCAAGGGCGAGGTGGCCAAGGCCTTCGTCATCGCCTTCCCGGCCATCGCCCTGCCCTTCGTCATCCGCGCCGCGGTGGTCGAGGGCGTGGCGACCGCCACAGAGGTCTCGACGATCGGCATCGTCTACGCGATCCTCGCCGGCCTGCTGATCTACCGCCAGTTCGACTGGCGCCGGGTCTACCCGATGCTGGTCTCGACCGCCTCGCTCTCGGGGGCGATCCTGCTGATCATCGGGGCGGCGACCGGCATGGCCTGGGCGCTGACGCAGTCGGGCTTCTCGCAGAGCCTGGCGGTGATGATGAAGAGCCTGCCCGGCGGGGCGCTCGGCTTCCTGGTCGTCTCGGCGGTGGCCTTCGTGATCCTGGGCTCGGTGCTGGAGGGCATCCCGGCGATCGTGCTGTTCGGCCCGCTGCTGTTCCCGATCGCGCGGCAGGTCGGCGTGCACGAGGTGCACTACGCGATGGTGGTGATCCTGGCGATGGGCGTCGGCCTGTTCGCGCCGCCCTTCGGGGTCGGGTACTACGCCGCCTGCGCGATCAGCCGGATCCATCCGGATGCGGGCATCAAGCCGATCGTCGGCTACATGACGGCGCTGCTGGTCGGGCTCGTAGTGGTGATCCTGGTGCCGTGGATCTCGATCGGGTTCCTGGGCTGATCCGGGGCTGACCGGATCACGGTCCCTGACACCCTCCGCGTCATCCCGGGGCCGCGAAGCGGAACCCGGGATGACGCGGAGTTTTTGATGCTCGATGGAGAAGGACCCGCCCCCTACTCCGCCGCCTTCGCCAGCGCCTTGGCGTAGGCCCCGCTCTTGAGCGTCTTCGTCAGCCACTCGTCGACCGCCGCTTTCAAGGCCGGGTCCCGGGTCATCCAGTAGGCCTTGTCGGCCTTGTCGAAGGTGCCCGGCACGGCGGCCGGGCAGAGCACGCCGGGATTGCGCCGCGACTGGTAATCGACCTCGGCGCCGTCCGTCACCATCAGGTCGGCGCGGCCCTCGGCCACCTCCTTGAAGATCGCGCGATTGTCCGGAAACACCCGCACCGAGGCGTGCGGGAAGTTGGCGTCGGCGAAGCGCTGGTTGGTGCCGCCGGGATTGACCACGACCCGGACCTCCGGCTTGTCGATGTCCTTGATCGTGACATAGCGGTTCGCATCGGCGCAGCGCACGATCGGACGCTTGCCGTCGGTGAGCACCGGCACCGAGAAATCGGCCACCGCCGCCCTGTCGGGGGTCACGCTGACGCCCCCCATGGCGACGTCGTAGCGGTCGGCGAGCAGGTCGTCCTTCAGGGTCTTCCAGGTCGTCGGCACGATCTCGACCTTGACGCCGAGCGCCCGGGCGAGTTCGCCCGCCATGACGACGTCGGCACCCTTGATGCTGCCGTCGGGCTGGCGCAGGGAATAGGGCGCGTAATCGCCGGTCAGCCCGACCCGCAAGCTGCCGTCCTGCTTGATCGCGGACAACGACCGTGCCTCCGCCGGCACAGCCGCCAAGACGGCCAGAACGCCCACAACTCCCATGATCTCGCGCATCGTCACCGCCCTGACCCTTGCTTTGCCGTTAACTCTCTCAGTCGTAGGGAGTGTGCAGGGGTGCGGTAAAGCCCGGATGACGGCACGATCCCGCGTGAACGCCATCCGCGACGGTTGACTCGAGGGCCGGCAGCCGCTCTGACCCGGCCATGGACTCGCTCCCCGACAGCCGCTCCGATCACCTGCGCCGCTGGTTCGACCGCCAGCGGCCGCGCGTGACGCAAGGGCTGCGGATGACGGTGGCGAGCCTCGCGACCTTCGTGCTGGCCGAGGCCTGCGGGCTGCCCCAGGGCTACTGGGCGGTCATCACCGCGCTCATCGTGACGCAGAGCAGCGTCGGCGGCTCGCTCAAGGCGGCGCTCGACCGGTTCCTCGGCTCGGTGCTGGGGGCCTGCTACGGCGGCGCGGTGGCCTTCGCGATCCCGCATCACGGCGGCGCCTCGACCTTCGCGGCCCTGTTCGTGGCAGTCGCCCCCCTTACCTTCGCGGCGACGGTCTCGGCGGGATTCCGGATCGCGCCGATCACCGCGATCATCGTGCTGCTCTCCACCACCGGCTCGACGCTCGGCCCCCTCGCCTTCGCCCTCGACCGGATCCTCGAGATCGGGCTCGGCTGCGTCGTCGGGCTCGCCGTCTCGCTTCTCGTCGCGCCGGCCCGGGCTGCGCGCGCCGTGACGGGCCAGGCCGCCCGCCTCGCGCGCCTGCTCGCCGACCAGCTCGACGCACTGGCGCGCCTCGACGCGGAGGAGACGCCGGAGGCCAAGGCCCTGCCGCCGACGGTGCGCCGGAGCCTCGCGCGCCTCGAGACCCTGGCCGGCGAGGCGGCCCGCGAGCGCCGCAGCCGGCTCTCGGCCGCACCCGACCCGGACCCGCTGCTGCGCACCCTGATGCGCCTGCGCCACGACCTCGTGCTCCTGCGCCGCGCCATCTCGGAGGCCGATGCGGACGTGCTGCGGGTGCATCTGGCGGAGGCCTGGGGCGAGGCCGCCCGGGCGGCGGCCGCGCGCCTGCGCGACCTCGCCGAGGCGCTGAGCGCCGGGCGCCGCCCGGCCGGCGACGATGCGGCGCTGGCGGCGGCGATCGGCGGCTATCGCGAGGCCATCGACGGGATGCGCCGGCGCCAGGTGACCCGGACCCTCTCCACCGACGGCGTCGGGCGCATCTTCTGGCTCGCCTTCAGCCTGGAGCAGCTGCGGCGCAACCTCGACGACCTCGCCGAGCGGGCGGCCGATTTCTCCGGGCCGGAGACGAACGGCGAGGCGTGAGCGCCCTCACGGCGTGCGCTTGCGCAGCACCATGTTGCCCTGGAACAGGAATTTCTGGGCCCGCTTGCCGGTATCGACCTCGGTGGTGAACACGTTGCCGCGGGAATCGACGGCGAGGTTGTGCACCCAGTGGAAGTCGCCGGCCATCCGGCCGTTGCGGCCGAAGCGGCCGAGCACCGCGCCGTCCTCCCGCCGCAGGGTGCGGACCTCGTTGTTGGCGCCGTCGGCGTTCATCAGGTAGGTCTGCGCCTCGTCCGGCCACAGGGCGAGTTCCCAGACCGAGCCGTTGGCCCGGGTCTGCGGCTCGACCCGGAATTCCTTCACGAAGGTGCCGTCGCAGCGGAAGACCTGGACCCGGTCGTTGGTGCGGTCGCACACGTAGACGAGGCCGTCGCGGGCGACCTGGATGCAGTGGACCGGGTTGCGGAACTGCCGGGGCAACGGCGCCGCCGGGTCGTAGGTCCCTTGCGCCTCGTCGGTGGGCGGCTCGCCGTAGGCGCCCCACATCCGCTTGAACGCCCCGGTCTCGGCGTCGAACACGATCACCCGGTGATTGAAGTAGCCGTCGGCGACGTAGAGCTCGTTCGTCTCCGGATCGACCTGCATGTTGGCCGGCTTGCCCAGCCGCGTGGTGTCGCGGCTGTTCGTCTGCGGGCCGGACTTGCCGATCTGCATCACGAAAGTGCCGTCCCGGGTGAATTTCAGGATCTGCCCGTCCTGCTCGCCGTTTCCGGCGAGCCAGACGAAGCCCTTGTGGTCGATGTGGATGCCGTGCTCGTTCTGCGGCCAGTCGTAGCCCTGGCCCGGTCCACCCCAGGACTTGATGAGATTGCCCTCCTGGTCGAAGACCAGGACCGGCGGGGCGGGGACGCAGCAGCGGGTGCGCGGCGGGTTGAGGCTCGCGGCCTTCTCGTCGTCGGTGAGCGTGCGCGGGCGCTGGATCACCCAGACGTGGTCCTGGGCATCCACCGCGACGCCAGCGGCCTGGCCCATGATCCAGTTGTTCGGCAGCGGCTTCGGCCAAGCCGGATCGACCCGGAACGCCAGCGGCTCCTCGGCCCGGACGGGCGCCGCACAGGGCGCCGCGCAGGCGAGGGCGACGAGGACGGCGATCCAGCGCATAGGTCTTCCTCCCGGTATCGTTGTTGCCGACACTGTAGAAGAGGACGGCCCGGCCGCGCCAGCGCTCTAGGCTCGAGAATCGCGCCAGCGCTCAAGCCTGGTGCACCGCGCCGGCGCTCACCCCTGGAGCGCGCGCCGGACCGCGAGCGCCGCGCAGGCGACGAGGAGCGCCGCCAGGACGAGGCGGGCGAGGCGCCCGGCGCGGGTGAGGCGCGCCCGGCAGGACGGCCGCCCCAGCACGAGGCCGAGAAGGCCGAACCACGTCGCCGCCATGCAGAACACCGCAGCTCCCGCCAGCGGCACCGCCGCCCGGTCGGGATGGGCCAGGAAGAAGCCGGCGAAGAAGGCGAGGCTGACCGGGTTGGTCACCGCCGCCCCGAGCCCGAGGGCGAAGGTGCCGACGTCGCGCCCCGGCGCGAAGCGGGTCGGGTCGTCCGGCAGACCGGCCCGGCCGCTGGCCAGCCGGTAGGCGGCGCGCAGCATCAGGAGCACGAACAACGCCGTTCCGATCCCGGCGACGAAGCGCCCCGCCGGCAGCAGCGAGGCGCCGAGGCCAGCCAAGGCCGCCGCCAGGCCGGCCCCGCAGGCGACGCCCAGGGCGGCGACGACCGGGCCGCGCCCGGGCGCCGCGACGCTCGCCCGCAGCACCACCAGCAGGTTGGGTCCGGGCGAGGCGAGGACGGGAGCATAGGCGGTGAAGAGCGGCCCCAGCAGGGCGGGCCACGCATCGGCGTCGAACATCCGGCATCCCCCCGGCGCACGCGGCGCCGCTCGGGTGCCATAAAGATGCCAAAACCCGGCGCCGCGCGTCCTCCGATTGAAGGAGGCGGCGTGCGCTGGCGCACGGTTCGACGAAGTCGAACGCAAGGTTTGCATCAGTCGAGAGGTGCTCGACCCGCCGCCCGGGCAGGCGACGGACAATCCGGCCCCGGGACCGCGGCCTCAGGAGGTGCGACGCGCAAAAGGAAGCGGCGGCAGGGTCTCCCCTGCCGCCGCCTGTTCACACCGACTCGATGCGCTTAGCGCCGTCGCGTTAGCGCCGCTCGGTGCCCATCGGCTGACGGACCGGGGGCAGTTCGTCCTCGATGCCGACATGACGCTCGCGGGTGGTGCCGGGCAGGCCGGCATCGACCGACTGGGTGGTCGGCGGAGCGCCGGCCGCGAAGGGCATGCCGCCGGTGTTGAGGCCCGTGGTGGTGCTGCCGGCAGCACCCACCGCCGACGAGCCGCCGGCGACCGCCGCCGGGTTGGTCAGCGAGGGAGCGGTCTCGTCGTGACGGCCGGTCCAGCCCTCCTGGCGCCAGCCGCGAGTGCGGTCGTCGATGTCGACCGAGCCGTGCTCCTTGAGGATGCTGGCGACCCGGTCCGCATGGGCGTCGTCCGCCCGCACGGTGACCAGGGTGCCGCCGCGACGTACGCCTTCGGCGTAGGTGTGGGCGTGCTCCTCGCTGAGACCCGCACCGGTCAGAGAGCCGATCAGGCCGCCCGCCGCCGCGCCGACGCCGGCGCCGGTGACCGTCGCGACGAGCCAGCCGGCGGCGACCACCGGGCCGACGCCCGGGATGGCGAGCAGGCCGAGGCCGGTGAGCAGGCCGGCGCCGCCGCCGAGCACGGTGCCGAGCGAAGCGCCGGCGCCGGCGCCGTTCGAGGCGTCGTGCGCGGTCTCGCCGGTCGTGGTGGTGCCGGTCGTGGTGGCGTCACGCGTTCCGATGTGGCCCGAATAGCGGTCGCCCTGATTGTTGGCCACGATGCTGATGTCGGAATGCGGCACGCCGGCCGCCTCCACCTTGCGCACCGCCGCCGAAGCGTCGTCGTAGCTGTCGAACAGGGCCGAGATGGTACGGGTCGCCATGGGCGTCCTCCTCAAGTTTCGAGCGGGGGAATGCGGGGCCTAAATCCAGTTATCGAGCGGTCGAGACGTTGCCCTTGAAGTCGAGGCCGACCATCACGGTGTTGCCGGACTGCATGGCCTGGCCGCGCCAGATGCCCTGGTCGTCCTTCTTGAGGTCCTTCACGTCCTTGAAGCCGGCCTGCTCCATGCGGCTGCGGGCCTGGGCTTCGGTGAAGCTGTTGGCGCCGGGCTCGAGCTTGGCGTTGGTGGCGACCGTGCCCGTCGTGCCCGGGTTGCTCTTGTCCATCATGTCGGTGTTGGGCCGGGTCACCGCCTCCTGGCCCTGCGAGTGGGTGCTGGGCTTGGCGTCGCGGGCCGGGTCGCCCGTCACCGTGGTCTGCGCCTGCGCCGCGCCGGCGCCGAGCATGCCGAGGGCCGCGAGGGTGATGAGGGTCTTGCGCATGGTCTCCTCGAACCTTGTCCGATTGATCGATGCCTTCTCAATCGTTGCAGGGCGGCTTGGTTCCGCAGGAGTAACGTTGAACCGAATACGGTCTCCGCATTTGGCGGAAGCTCGTGCGGAGCTTGACCGTTCAGAAGAGAACATTTGTTTTTCGTGTGTATCGCGTCGCACAAAAATGGAACGCGACGATTGTTCCCGCCGGAAACTGAACATTCCTTATTGTGCGGCGCACCAGGGCGCCGGCCCGATCGCTGCGGCAGGCGGCCGGGGGCGTCGTTAACCGTTCCCTAACCATGCACCCGGCAGTTATTGCCGGGTCGACGGGAAGGTGGAATGGCGATGAGCGAGACGGGGGCAATCGGCGTTGGCCGCATCTTCGCCCTGCCGACGCGGGCGGACCTGATGGCGCTGACGCGCCGCAGCGACCTCGTGCTCGCAGTCTCGGTGCTCGCCATCCTGGTCGTGCTGATCTTCCCGCTGCCGGCCCTGCTGCTCGACCTCCTGCTCGCGATCTCGATCATCCTGTCGGTCCTGATCCTGATGACCGGGCTGTTCATCGAGAACCCGCTCGAATTCACGGTCTTCCCGACGGTGCTGCTCATCACCACGATGCTGCGGCTGGCGCTCAACCTCGCCTCGACGCGGTTGATCCTCGGCCACGGCCACGAGGGCACGGCGGCGGCCGGCCACGTCATCGAGGCCTTCGGGCACTTCGTGATGGGCGGCAACTTCCTGATCGGGATCATCGTCTTCGCGATCCTGATCATCGTGAACTTCGTCGTCATCACCAAGGGCTCGGGGCGCATCGCGGAAGTGGCGGCCCGCTTCTCCCTCGACGCGATGCCGGGCAAGCAGATGGCGATCGACGCCGACCTCTCGGCCGGGCTGATCGACGAGAAGACCGCCCGGACCCGGCGCCAGTCGCTGGAGGACGAATCCTCGTTCTTCGGCGCCATGGACGGTGCCTCGAAATTCGTGCGCGGCGACGCGATCGCGGCGCTCCTCATCACCTTCATCAACGTGGTCGGCGGCATCATCATCGGCGTCGCCCAGCAGGGCATGACCTTCTCGGATGCGGGCAAGACCTACACCCTGCTCACCGTCGGCGACGGCCTCGTCAGCCAGGTCCCGGCGCTGATCGTCTCGACAGCCGCGGGCCTGCTCGTCTCCAAGGCCGGCGTGCGCGGCGCCGCCGGCCGGGCGCTCGGGCGCCAGATCGCCAACTACCCGAAGGCGCTCGGCATGTCGGCCGGCGTGATGCTGCTGATCGGCTTCCTGCCCGGCATCCCGATGCTGCCCTTCCTGACGCTGGGGCTCGGCGCCGCCTACCTCGCCCGCCGCATCGCGCTCCTGCCGAAGCCCGCCGAGGACGAGGCGACCGGGGGCGCGCCCGGCGCCGACGGCGCCGTGGCCGGGCCCGGGGCACCGGCGAAGGAGGAGACCGCGGCCGACCTCCTCAAGCTCGACGACCTGAAGCTCGAGATGGGCTACGCGCTCCTCGCCCTCGTCAACGGGCCGGAGGGCCAGGACCGGCTCACCGACCAGATCCGGGCCCTGCGCCGGCAACTCGCCGCCGAGCTCGGCTTCGTGATGCCCTCGGTGCGCATCCTCGACAACGTCCAGCTCGACGCCAACACCTACGTGGTGCGGGTCAAGGAGATCGAGGCCGGCCAGGGCCAGGTCTTCCCGGGCCAGTTCATGGCGATGGACCCGATGGGCGGCCAGGTGCAGCTGCCGGGCCAGCACCTGATGGAGCCGACCTTCGGCCTGCCGGCGACCTGGATCGACGCGGCCCTGCGCGACGAGGCCCAGCTCAAGGGCTACACCGTGGTCGACGCCGCGACCGTGGTCTCGACCCACCTCACGGAAGTGATCAAGGCCCACGTCGCCGACCTCCTCAACCACGTCGAGGTGCACAAGCTCCTGAAGGAACTGCCGAAGGAGCACGGCGAGCTCCTCAAGGAGGTGGTGCCGGGCCAGATCGCCACCACGGGCATCCAGCGGGTGCTGCAATACCTGCTCGCCGAGCGGGTCTCGATCCGCGACCTCGGCACCATCGTCGAGGGCATCGCCGAGGTCGCCGGCCACATCAAGAACCCGCGCGACATCGTCGAGCACGTCCGCGCCCGCCTCGGCCGCCAGATCTGCGCCCAGTACCAGGGCCCGGGCGGCGTCCTGCCGATCATCACCCTGTCGCCGGCCTGGGAGAGCGCCTTCATGGAGGCGATCGTCGGCCACGGCGACGAGCGCCACCTGGCGATGCAACCCTCGAAGCTGTCCGACTTCGTCACCACGGTGCGTGACCGCTTCGAGGAGGCGGCGCGGCTGGGCGAGATGCCGGTCCTCGTCACCTCGGTCCAGGCCCGGCCCTTCGTGCGCTCGATCATCGAGCGCTTCCGGCGCGAGACACCGGTGATGAGCCAGGCCGAGATCCACCCGCGGGCCCGGCTGAAGACCGTCGGGTCGGTCTAGAGCATCGCCCCCGACGCCCCCTGCATCCGGCCGACCCCTGAGGCACAGCCGTCTCATCGCCATCAAATCTTGAACGATTTTAAACTACGTCATGCAGGCCTGAGCCGGGACGCCGCCTCCACTTGCCGCTCGCGGCCCAGGCTCAGTTATTCGTCAGATTAGATACTCCCCAGCTGTTTAATCCCATCCGGGTGGCCCGTCGCGATCGCTCCGAAAGCGGTAGGGGGCGACTTACTCCTCCCCTGGAGTGCGGGCCGCTCCTCGGCCCTTTGCGCTCGTTCGATTTGCCGCACCCTGGTCTAGCCTTCGCGGCGCAACATGCGATCGGGGAGCACATCAGGTGGCGAGCATCGGCATCGTCGGCACGGGATTCGTGGCCGATTACTACATGCGCTCCCTGGCGACGCTGCCGGAGGTGACGGTGGCCGGGGCCTGGGACATCGACCTCGACCGGCTGCACGCCTTCCGCAAGTACTGGCGCGTCCCGGCCGCCACGAGCCTCGACGACCTGATCGGCCGGCGGCCAGACCTGATCCTCAACCTGACCAATCCGGGCTCGCACTACGCCGTCAGCCTGGCCTGCCTGGAGGCCGGGCTGCCGGTCTACTCGGAGAAGCCCCTCGCCACCCGGCTCGACGACGCCCGCCACCTGCACCGGGTCGCGACCGAGCGGGGCGTGATGCTCGCCTCGGCGCCGTGCAGCGCGCTGGGCGAGAGCGCCCAGATCCTCTGGAAGGCCCTGCGCGAGCGCGTCATCGGCACGCCGCGGCTGGTCTATGCCGAGATCGACGACGGCTTCCTGATCCGCGCGCCGCACGAGACCTGGCGCAGCGAATCCGGCGCGCCCTGGCCGGTGCAGGACGAGCTGGCGGTGGGCTGCGCCCTCCAGCATGCCGGCTACTACCTGACCTGGCTGATCGCGATGTTCGGCTCGGTGACCCGGGTCTCGGCGGCCTCCGCCGAGGTGCTTGGCCTGACCCTCGCGGAGGGGGCGGCGGCGGCGCCCACCTATGCCTGCGCCTCGCTGTTCTTCGAGAGCGGGGTGGTCGCCCGCCTGACCTGCTCGGTGGTGGCGCCGCACGACCACTCGCTGCGGATCTTCGGCGACGACGGCATCCTGGAGGTGGGCGAGTGCTGGTCGAACGACGCCGCCGTGCGGGTGCGGCGCCGGCACGTGGTGCGCCGCCGCCTGATCGACTCTCCCCTCACCCGCC
Source organism: Methylobacterium sp. 17Sr1-1 (assembly GCF_003173775.1). Classification (NCBI taxonomy): domain Bacteria; kingdom Pseudomonadati; phylum Pseudomonadota; class Alphaproteobacteria; order Hyphomicrobiales; family Methylobacteriaceae; genus Methylobacterium; species Methylobacterium sp. 17Sr1-1. The sequence goes on from NZ_CP029552.1 coordinate 3,033,726, forward strand.
GCCTGCGCCCCGGACGACCCACCCACGCCAAGGTCGGGCGGAAGGGCGCGACGGCGATGAACTTCGCCCTCGGGCCGCAGGAGATGCTGGCGGCGAAGGCGGAAGGCCGCGCGAGCCGCCTCGACGCCGACCTCGCGCTGCACCTGACCGAGGTGGCGCTGGCGATCCAGAGCGCCGGCGACGGCACCGGCCACCAGGTGATCGCCTCCCGGGCCGGCGCCGCGGCGCCGATGCCGTGGGCCATGGGAGGATTGGGCGATGGGAGGATAAGGGGGTGATCGGGCTGACGGCGCCCGTCCGGCATGCGAAAGGAAGCCTCAACCACAGGAGGATCCCGCGATGCCGCTCTACGCCCTCGACACTGTCAGCCCGGTCGTGCCGGACGACGGCAGCGCCTGGATCGCCCCCGACGCGCACGTCATCGGCCGCGTGCGGCTCGGCCGCGAGGTCGGGGTGTGGTTCGGCGCGGTCATCCGCGGCGACAACGAGCCGATCACGGTCGGCGACCGCACCAACATCCAGGAGGGCGCGGTGCTCCACACCGATGCGGGCTTCCCGCTCACCCTCGGCTCGGGGATCACGGTCGGCCACGGCGCCATCGTGCATGGCTGCACGATCGGCGACGACACGCTGATCGGGATGGGCGCGACGATCCTCAACGGGGCGAAGATCGGCCGCAACTGCCTCGTCGGCGCCAACGCGCTCGTCACCGAGGGCAAGGAATTTCCCGACAACAGCCTGATCGTGGGCGCCCCCGCCAAGGCGGTGCGGGTGCTCGACGAGACGGCGGTGGCGGGCTTGCGCGCCTCGGCCGAGCGCTACGTCGCCAACGCCAAGCGCTTCGCGCAAGGGCTGCGGCGGGTCGACTGAGCGGCGACGCGGGCTTCAGGCCGCCGCGGTCTCGGCGCCGGGCGCCTCGCCGGTCTTCTCGGAGGAGGCGTGCTCCACGAAGGTGTGCTCGGCGAACTGCTCGATCGGGCCGGGGCGGCCGAGGAGATAGCCTTGCGCCTCGTGGCAGTTCTCGGCGCCGAGGAAGGCCAGCTCGGCCGAGGTCTCGACTCCCTCGGCGAGGACCGGCAGCCCGAGGCCTCTCCCTAAGCCCAGCACCGCCCGCATGATCGCGGCGGTCTCCCGGTTGACGTCGACGGCGCGGATGAACGACCGGTCGATCTTGATCTTGTCGAACGGGAAGGCGCGCAGGTTCGACAGCGACGAGTAGCCGGTGCCGAAATCGTCCATCGCGATCCGCACCCCCATCGCCTTGACCCGCCGGAGCGCGGACAGCGCCCGGACCGGGTCGCGCACGAGCGCGGTCTCGGTGATCTCGAGTTCGAGGCGGGCGGGAGCCAGCCCGGTGGTGAACAGCACCTCGTGCACCAGCTCCGAGAAGCCGGGAGCGTGGAGCTGCACCGCCGAGACGTTGACGGCGATGCGCAGGGGCTTCGTCCACGACGCGGCCTCGCGGCAGGTCTCGCGCAGGACCCACTCGCCGATGCCGAGGATGCTGCCGGTCTCCTCCGAGATCGGGATGAACAGGTCGGGCGGGACGGTGCCGCGCTCCGGATGGTGCCAGCGCAGGAGCGCCTCGAACCCGACCACGACGCCGCTGTCGATCGCCATCTGCGGCTGGTAGACGATCCGCAACTCGCCGCGCTCGACGGCGTGGCGCAGGTCGTGCTCCATCGAGCGCCGGTCGCGGATCTGCGCCGCGAGGACCGGCTCGAAGAACCGGTGCACGCCCCGTCCGTGGTTCTTGGCGCAGTAGAGCGCGGCGTCGGCGTGGTTGAGCAGGGTCTGCCCGTCCTCCGCGTCGGTCGGGCAGAGGGCGATACCGATGCTGGTCGCCAGGATCGGGCCGCTCCCCGCCCGTTGGTTGCCCTCGCGGATCACCCGCAGCACCTCCTCGGCGATCCGGCCGGCCTCGTCCCGCTCGACGTCGGGCAGGAGGATCGCGAACTCGTCGCCGCCGAGGCGCGCCATCAACTGCCGCGGCCCGAGCACCGGCGCGACCCACCGCGCCAGGGCCTGGAGCAGCCCGTCGCCCATGGCGTGACCGTAGAGGTCGTTGACGTCCTTGAACCGGTCGAGGTCGAGGCAGAGCACCGCCACCAGCCGGCCGCCGGCCCGCGCCCGGACGATCTCCTCGTCGAGGCGGGCGCGGAAGGTCGCGCGGTTCGGCAGGCCGGTCAGGGTGTCGTGGTGGGCCAGGAACTGGATGTCGCGCTCGGCCTGGCGCCGCGCCCGCAGGTCGCGCACGGCGATCGCCCGGCAGGGCCGGTTGCCGAGCGGCCGGCGGATCACGTCGACCGGCAGGGGCTCGCCCTCCGCGCCGACGAGCTCGGCCTCGACCACCTGGCCGTCCGGACCGGCATCGAGCCGCGCGACCACCGCAGCGGGCAGGATGTCGCCGATCGGCCGGCCGATCAAAGCCGCCGGCGCCCGGCCGATCAGCTCGGCGAGGCTGGAATTGACGGTGACGATGCGCCCGCCCTCGCAGATCGCGATGCCCTCGACCGCGGCGTCGGCGAGGCTGCTCATCAGGTCCTGCGATTCGCGCCGACGCCGCACCCGGCCGTCGAGGGTCTGGCCGAGGAAGACGAGGACGAGCAGCGTCAGGCTGGCGAAGCCGAGCGAGGCGGCGTACTCGCCGTCGAGGACGGCCGGGCGGAGCCCGCCGCCGGCCGCCACGAGGCCGACGGCGTGCGGCAGCAGCGCGGCGCAGGACAGGAACAGGGCCCCGGCGGCGCGGCTCGCGGGATTCTCCTTCAGGCTGCACGACAGGGCGAGGCCGGACAGCCCCATCCCGGCGGCGGCGGAGAGCGCGAGGCCCGCGACCCAGGCCGGTCCGCCCGCCCCCGGCAGGCTCGCCGAGACCGCGGCGGCGACCGCCGCCAGCCCTAGGCCGATCAGGACCCCGCCGAGGGTCCGGGCGATGCGCCGGGGCGCCGAGACCGCGGCCCGCAGGCCGCCCCCGGCCAGCAGCACCATGAGGACGAGGCCGAGCAGCAGGGTCTCGCTCCCGCGCAACAGCTCGGCGGCGGGGCGGATCGAGGCCTGGGCGATGAACTGGCTCGCCCACAGCCCGAACCCGCCGGCGATGCCGGCGGCCGAGATCCAGATCCCCCGGCTCGAGCCGCTGGTGGCGCGGGCGTGCTGGAACAGGTCGATCATCGTGATCGCCGACAGGACGCCGATCAGCAGCGACAGGCCGATGAGCCGCCCATCGTGCAGGGCGAGCAGGGTTTCGGCGGTCTGCAGCATGAGAGGTTCGGGTCCAGCCTCGGCTCCCGGCACCGTGGCGGGAAGCCGGTTGCGAAGCGGTAAAACACATCGGGGGATTCGGCCGCTCCGGCGCGAACCGCACAGAATTGCACCGGTTAGGTTGGGTCAGCGGGGGCCGATCTTCGATCGTCGGGACCGATGGACGCTTGGGCAGGACCGAAGTCTCGTCCTGCCGCGGCCGGCGCATGCCCCAGAGGAAGCCCGCACCGGCTCGCCCCCGGGAACGCACGAGACCGCTCAGTCCTCTGCGAGCCGCAGCCGCGTGATCGCGCAGCCCCGCGCCACGAGGTCGGCCGGGGCGAGGTCGGGAAACAGGCCGGCGTAGCGGCGCACCAGGGCCGCCGCCAGGGCGTCGGCGTCGCGGATCGCCGGCAGCGAGGCGCGAAACAGTGCCGGCGGCACCGCCTCCACCGGCACGCCCTGGCGCACCGCCACGCACAGGCCGGTGCGGAACCGGGTCGGGTCGAGGACCGGCAGTTCCTCGGCCCCGCCCGGCCGGCGCCGGCCGGCCTGCCGGATCGGCAGCAGGGCGTAGCGCAGGCCGGCGCGGTTGATCGTGCGCTCCAGGTTGAAGTGGACGAGGTCGCAGCCGACCCGGGCCAGACCCGAAAAATCCTCCTCGTGCAGGCGGATCAGCGCGTCGACCCCGAGCGACGCGGCGAGGTCGGCGACCGCGACGACGCGCGATCCGGGGCCGTCCGCCACGGCGACGTGACGGCTGTTCGAGATCGGCAGCGGCATCGACTTACCGGAACGGCGGCTCGTCGAAGCTGCGCAGCTTGCGCGAGTGCAGGCCGTGGCGGTTGCGCCGCAGGGAATCGAGGGTCGCAAGGCCGATCAGCAGATGCTCGCCCACCGCCCGCTCGTAGAAGGCGTTGGCGGCACCCGGCAGCTTGATCTCGCCGTGCAGCGGCTTGTCGGAGACGCAGAGCAGCGTGCCGTAGGGCACCCGGAGACGGTAGCCCTGCGCCGCGATGGTGCCGCTCTCCATGTCGACGCCGATCGCCCGCGACAGGTTGATCCGCCGCCGCTCCTGCGACCAGCGCAGCTCCCAGTTGCGGTCGTCGTAGGTGACGACCGTGCCGGTGCGCAGGCGCTGCTTCAGCGCCTCGGCCCGCTCGCCGGTGACGCTGGCGGCGGCCTCCTGCAGCGCCACCTGCACCTCGGCGAGCGCCGGGATCGGCACGTCGGGCGGCACCAGCTCGTCGAGGATCCGGTCGCGGCGCAGGTACCCGTGGGCGAGCACGTAGTCGCCGATGGTCTGCGACTGGCGCAGGCCCCCGCAATGGCCGACCATCAGCCAGCAATGCGGCCGCAGGACCGCCAGGTGATCGGTGATCGTCTTGGCGTTGGAGGGACCGACGCCGATATTGACGAGGCTCGTTCCCTGGCCGTCCCGGGCGACGAGGTGGTAGGCCGGCATCTGGAACCGGTGCCAGGGCGAGGCGGCGATCAGCGCGTCGGCCTCGGCGCCGGCGGCCTCCCCGGCCTCGACCGCGACGCCGCCGGGCAGGACCAGGCGGGCATAGCGCTCGGGCTCGGCGGCGAGCGCCTTCAGGCCGACCCGCACGAACTGGTCGACGTAGCGGTGGTAGTTGGTGAGCAGGATCCAGGGCTGGATCTGGCGCCAGTCCGCCCCGGTGTAGTGCACGAGGCGGCGCAGCGAGTAATCGACCCGTGGCCCGTCGAACAGGGCGAGCGGCCGCGGCTCGTCGCCGGCCTCCAGCCACAGGCCGTCGGCGATCTCGTCGCCGACGCTGGACAGCATCGGGGTCGGGAAGTAGCGCGCGAGGTCGCTCGAGGTGACGCCGCGGGCGAGCTCGGCGCCCGGCTCGACCACGTAAGGGTACGGGATCTCCTGGGCGCTCAGGCCGACCTCGATCGTGGCGCCGTAATCCTGCACCAGGGGGCGCAGCTGCTCGAGCAGGTAGGCGCGGAAATGCGCCGGCTGGGTCAGCGTGGTGGCATAGGCGCCCGGGCCCTGGAACTTCGCGGTGGCGCGGGTGATCCGCGGCATCGGCCCGGTCGGGCGGTAGGTCAGGCGCAGCTCGGGGTAGCGGAAGGTCAGCCGCTCGGCGGCGTCGGGGGGCACGCCGTCCGCGAGGAAGCGGGTCAGCGCGTCCCGCAGGCTCCCGGTGGCGGCGGCGTGGAGCGCCGCCAGCCGGTCGACCGCCGTCTCGGGATCGGCCACCGTCTCCATCGGTCTCAGCTCGTCGGCGAACACGGTCGATCGGTCTCCCTGATGCGCGTAGGCCCAGCCTATACCGGGCGGAGCGGCGGGGCGACCCGGATCCCGCCCCGATGACAGGACGACAGATGACGCAAGCGGATTTCGGCCCGCGGCCGGGCGAGGAGACGGTCGACCTGCCGGCGGCGTTCGATGCCGGGCTCTACTTCGTCGGCCGGGTGCGCACGCCCTGGACCGCACGGGCGGAGTGCCCGCGCAATTCGGCGCAGTCGGACGCGGTCTGCACCCTGGAGGTCGATCCCCGCTTCGTCCCGGGCCTGCGGAGCCTCGAGCGCACCACCCACCTGATCGTGCTCTACTGGATGGACCGGGCGCCGCGGAACCTGGTCGCGCAGCAGCCCCGGCACGCGCCGGAGCCCCGCGGCACCTTCGCGCTGCGCTCGCCGGCCCGGCCCAACCCGATCGCCGTCTCGGTGGTGGAGATGCTCGGCATCGAGGGCGGCACGGTGCGGGTCCGCGGGCTCGACTGCCTCGACGGCACGCCGCTCCTCGACATCAAGCCCTACTTCGCCAAGACCGACGCGCGGCCGGAGGCCCGGGTCGGCTGGCGGGAGGCGGAGCGGGAGGCAGAGGTCAGCGGCCGCGAAGGCGGGCGGCCTGCGCCTTGAGCCATTCCTTCGCGGCGTGCTGCCGGCGGGCCCGGGCGGCGATCCGCTCCGTCGACGGCCCGCCCGGCGGCGCGACCACGATCTCGGCGATGCGGGTGCGCTCGGGGTAGAGGTCGTCGAGCACCGCGCTCGCCAGCGTCGCCGAATCGAGCCGATCGGCGAAACGGGTCTCGTGCAGGGCCCGCACGATCTCGGACTCGAGCAGCACGCCCGGGGCGAGGGCGCGCAGATCCTCGTCGTAGGCGGTCTTGAGCAGGGTCGCGGTGCCGCCGCAGACCAGCGCGAGGCTCGCGGCAACCACCCGCCCGTCGAGGCGCAGGAGGTCCGCCCGCGCCGTCACCGGCCCGACGCCCGCCCGGAAGAGGTCCCGGGCGAAGCCCGCGGTCTCCTCCCGGCAGGCGAGTGCGGTGCCGGCCCTCCCCTTCCAGCCGCGCCGTTCCAGGTCGAGGAAGGCCGCGACCGCGGCGGCGAGATCGCCGTCCGGCCCGACCGCCTCGAGGGTGACGCTCCCGGCCTCGTCGAGGCGCCGGCGCCGGCGGCGCAGGTCCTTGAGCCGTCCCTTGTGGGGATGCTCCTTCAGGAAGGCGTCGTGGCTCGCGCGCCGGTCGAGCACCGGGCGCGAGAAGCCCGAGACCTCGGCGCGGCGCCAGCCGTGGCGGGCGAGGGCGGCGAGAAGGGCCGCGTCCGCCGGCAGGAGCGGCCACCACCAGGCCAGCCCGAGGGCGCGCATGCCGGCGACGAGGGAATCCAGGGCCGGAGCGCCCTCGGATCCTGAGACCACCAGGGGTGCGGTCACGGTGAGGTAGGGCGAGGCGAAGGGCCGGGCGACCCGGCCGAGGCCGAGGGGCCCGCGCCCGATCCGGTAGGGCAGCAGCGCCAGCAGGTCCGGGCCGGCGCGCACCGTGAGGCAGGGCAGGTCCGCCGGGGCCAGGCCGTGGTCGCGATGCGCCTCCAGCACGCGGCGCGAATAATCGGGCGTCGGTCCGGCGGCGCGGGCGACGAGGGCGTCCCAGGCCGTCGGCTCGCGGCTCAAGGCTGCCAGATTCGTGACCTCGCAGGCCGGAGCGGCGGCGAGCGTCGGGAACGGAACCGCGTGCGCGTTCATCGGGCGAAGGCCGGCGTGAGGAGACCGAGGCGGCGACGGGCGAGGACAGCCAGGACGATGCCCCGCCCGGCGGTCACGAGGGCGGCGGCCAGCGCCGCGCCGGCGAGGCCCAGCGGCGGCACCAGCGCCAGGGTGAGGAGGACCGCCGCGGCGAGGAGCGCGACCGTGACGGCGGCGCAGGCGCGCTCGGCCCCCAGCATGGTCAGGAGGTCTTCCGCCGGCCCGCAGGCGGCGGCGAGCCCGTGGCCGGCGACGAGGAGGGCGAGGAGCGGCAGGGCCTCGCGGAAGTGCGGCCCGAACAGGCCGAGCAGCAGCGGCCCCGCCGCCACGACGGCAAGCCCGGTCGCCAGGGTGGCGAGCAGCGTCAGCCGCGACCAGCGCCGGACCAGGGTCTCGAGCCCGGACCGGTCGCCCCGCGCCTGCGCCGCGGCGAAGCGTTGCGTGGTGACCGAGGAGGCGGCGTACTGGACGAAGACGACGAATTGCAGCAGCCGCGTCGCGGCGAAGTAGGCCCCGACCTCCGCCGGCGGCAAGAGGAAGCCGAGGACCAGCACGTCGACGAAGTTGAACCCAGAACCGGCGAGGTCGATCAGCGCCATCGGCAGGGCCGCCCGCAGCCAGTCGCGCCAGGGATAGAGGGCGCGGGCGGCGGGCCGCGCGACCCGCAGGCGCCGCAGCAGGATCGCAGCCTGCCACGCGAGCGACAGGGCGGTGGCGGCGAGGGTGCAGGCGACGGCGATCCCGGCCTCGGCCGGCGCGCCGAACCCAACCGCCGCCAGCATCAGCGCCATGATCAGGCCCTGGCGCAGGAGATAGGGCGGCACGACCGCGAGCAGCGTCCAGTTGCGGCCGCGGGCCACCCCCTCGCAGAAATCCTGCAGCGCGAAGAGCGGCAGCACGAGGGCCGCCACGAGGAGCGCGCCGGCATAGTCACCGGAGACGAGGCCGGGGACGAGCCAGAGCAGGGCCGCGCCACACCCCGCGAGGACGGAGGCCGCGGCAAGCGAGAACACCGCCCCGAAGGCCAGGAAGCCGCGCTCCGGCCCGGCCGCCCCTTGCGCCCGGTAGGTCGGCAGGAAGCGGCAGGCGGCCTGCGACAGGCCCCAGGTCGAGGCATGGCCGAGCAGAGCGGTCCAGACCCAGATCGTGGCGAAGATCCCGTATTCCTCGGCCCCCATCAGCCGGGCCATCAGCACCTGGGCCACGAAGGCGCAGGCGGCAGCCGCGATCCGCACGCCGAACACCGCGAGGGCGGTGCCGGCGCTCCCGCCCGCCTCCGCGTCGCCGATCGAAGCCCCAGCCGCCATCCCGCTGCTCCTTCGCCGCGCGAGATTCCTCGTGTAGCGGGCCGGGCTTGCGGGGGGGTTAAGCGGATCGGGTGAAACCGGTGCTGCGGAGCCGCCGAACCGTCACAGCGCGATGTCGATGCTCGCCGCCGTGCCCCTCTCGGCCTGGGCGTAATCGATCTGCGCCCGCAGGTTCGACGCCATGGCGCGCACGATGCGCGAGCCGAGCCCGGTGCCGCGCGGGATGCCGCTGCCCTGCCAGCCGACGCCGTCATCGGCGACCGTGAGGCGCAAGCTGGCGCCGTCGCGGCGCGCGGTGATGCGGATCTCGCCGGTGACGCCCTCGGGATAGGCGTACTTGTAGGCGTTGGTGACGAGCTCGGTGACGATCACCCCGAGGGAGACCGCCTTGTCGGTCGCGACCTCGACCGGCTCGGCGTCGAGGAGGATGCGGTGGCGCTGGCCGGTGGCGTTCATCGCCCCGTCGAGGTCCTCGACCAGGGTCGCCAGATAGGCGTCGACCGCCACCACCCGCACGTCGTCGGAGGTGTAGAGGCGCCGGTGGATGCCGGCGATCGCGGTGATGCGGGTCTGGGTCTCCTCCAGCGCCGCGCGGGCGGAGGCGTCGGTGACGGTGTTGGCCTGCATCCGCACGAGCGCCGCCACCAGGGCGAGGCTGTTGGCCACCCGGTGGTTGACCTCGCGCAGCAGGAGCTCGGCCCGGTCGCGGGCCTCGCGCACCTCGGCCTCGGCGCGCTCCTTCTCGCGCCGGGTGCGGTCCCGGAGCACCGCGGTCGCCACCGCCTCGGCGAGCAGTTCGCGAAAATGGCCCTGGAGGTCCTTCCAGACGTAGTCGACGGCGCCGGCCTTCAGCGCCGCCACGGCGACGCGGCTGTCCTCCGAGCCGGTGACGTAGATCACCGGCGGCGCCTCGGGCAGCGCGCGGATGCGCGGCAGGATGTCGAGGCCGGTCTCCAGCGGCATGTGGTGATCGAGGGCGACCACGTCGAAGCGCTCCCTCGCGATCAGCGCGAGGCCGGCCTCGCCGTCGGAGGCGTGCACCACCTCGCAGCCGCGGCCCGCCAGCGTGCGGGTGACCAGCCGCGCCAGCCCGGGATCGTCGTCGATGTAGAGCAGGCGGACCGGTTCGGTCACGGTCACGCGCTTTCCGGAACCTGCATCACCGAGAAGAACAGGCCGAGCTGGCGGATCGCGTTGGCGAAGCCCTCGTAGTTCACCGGCTTGGTGATGTAGACGTTGCAGCCGAGGTCGTAGCAGCGCTGGATCTCGCGCTGGTCGTCGGTGGTGGTGAGGATCACCACCGGCGAGCGCTTCAGGTGCGGGTTCGACTTCACCTTCTGCAGGATGTCGATGCCGGTCATGTCCGGCAGGTTGAGGTCGAGGAGGATCAGCAGCGGCCGGCCGGCATTGATCTCGCCGCTGCCGTCGGGTCCGAACAGGGCGGCGAGCGCCGAGGTCCCGTCCCGGAACGACTCGATGACGTTGTTCACGCCGGCGCGGCGGATGTTCCGCTCGATCAGCCGGGCGTGGCCCTCGTCATCCTCGATCATCACGATGTGTACGGCCGGCACCTGACAACTCCTCGTGGCGCAGAGCCCGGCCGGGCCGGGACGCCTTTTCCTTGCTGAGCGCGACTGCGCCGACCGCGGGAGACAGGCTCCCGTCATCCTCTCTCTAGACCATTTCCCTTGGGCTTGGACACGCGGCTGGCGTAGAAAACACCGGGACCAGGTTAACCTGGCGTTGCACTCCCTCAACCCTGACGCAACGGCAGCGTCACGCTGAAGGTGGTGCCGGCTCCGAACTCGGAGGACAGGTCGATGCGCCCGCCGAGCGCCCGAACCAGGGTGCGGACATGGGCGAGCCCGATCCCCTCCCCCGGCCGGTCCTGCACGCCGGAGCGGCGGAAGAGCTCGAACACCCGGCCGTGGTCGCGGGGGTCGATGCCGCGGCCGTTATCCGTCACCTGGAAGAGCGCGAGCCCGTCCGAGACCGCGCCCGTGATCGCGATCCGCGCCGGCCGGTCCTTGGCCCGGTACTTGATCGCGTTGTCGATCAGGTTGCCGAAGATCTGCCCGACCGCGACCCGGTCGGCGACGATCTCCGGCAGGTCGCCGATCTCGATCACCGCGCCCGCCGTCTCGGCCTGGTGGCGCTGGGCGTCGGCGAGCTCCCGGACCAGGGCGGTCATCGCCAGGGGCTCGGGCTGGAAGGTGCGCCGCCCCTCCCGCGACAGCTTGAGGATCGCGTTGATCAGGCCGTCCATCTTGGTGATCGCGGCCTTGATGAAGCTCACCGATTCCGAGAGGTCGGCGTCGATCCGCTCCGCGTCCGGCCGGCCGGCGAGGGCCGCCCGGATGTCGTCCTGGCTCGCCTCGATCTCGCTCGTGAACCCCATGATGTTGACGAGCGGCGCCCTGAGGTCGTGGCTGACGATGTAGGCGTAGCGCTGGATCTCCTCGTTCGATTCGCGCAAGCCCGTCTCGGCGGCGCGCTGCTCGGAGATGTCGGAATGCACGCCGACCCATTCGCGGATCGTGCCGTCGCGATCGAGCACCGGCACCGCCTGGATCGCGAAGGTGCGGAACACCCCGTCGTGGCGGCGCACCCGGTGCTCGTGGGTGTAGCGCCGGCGCTCGGCCACCGCCTGGTTCCAGGTCTCGACGCTGGCAGCCCGGTCCTCCGGATGCACGGCGTCGGCCCAGCCGTAGCCGGCATATTGCTCCGGCGTCTGGCCAGTGAGCGCGGCCCAGGCCGGCTGGTCGCCGCTCATCCGGCCGGCGGCGTCGTTGGTCCAGAGCACGCCGCGCACCGCCTGGACGGCGGCCTCGAACCGGTCCTGCTCGCGCCGCACCGAGGCGAACAGGCGGGCATTGTCCATCGCCACCGCCGCCTGGCCGGCCAGGCCCTCGACGAGCGCCGCCTCACGGGCGCCGAAGCGGTGCGATTCGGGGTGGCCGAACAGCAGCGCGCCGAGGGTGGCGCCGGTGCCGGAGACCACCGGCACCGCGAGGTAGCTGCGCACCGGCAGGTGGCCCTTCGGCATGCCGCCATGGCTGCCGTAGCGCGGATCCGTCGTCACGTCCTCGCTGAGCACCACCCCGCCGGCCGCGAAGGTCTCGCTGAACAGGGTGGTCGCCCGCGGCAGGCCGAACCGGGTGAAGGCCTCCCGCGGCGCCCCGGTGAGGCTGAGGAGCTGCCAGTGCTCGGGGCCCTCGGGGCCCTCCGGCACCCGCTCGAACAGGGCGCCGTACGCCGCCCCCGTCAGGTGGGTCGCGGCCTCCACCACCGCGTCGCCGAGGCGCTGGCGGTCGAGCTCGCTCGACAGGGCGGTACCGAGGCGGTTGAGCACCTCCAGGCGCTGGGTCTCGGCCCGCAGGGCCGCGGCGGCCCGCGCCCGCTCGGCCGCCCGCTCGCGCTGGCGCTGGGCGGCGCCCGCGATCTCGGCGCTCACCGCGGCGACCTCCGCCGGCACGCCCGCCAGGACGGGCGTCGCGCGGCCGAGGCCCAGCGCCACCGCCTGGTCGCGCAGGGCCTGGAGCGGCGCCGCGATGCCGCGGGCGAAGGCGAAGGCCAGGAGCGCCGCGATGGCCGCCAGCATCCCGCCGAGGCCGGCGAACCAGACGAGCGAGGCCCGCACGGGCGCCGCCAGCGCCTCCTCCGGCACGCCCACGGCGACGCGCCAGTCCGGCACGCCGGCCCGCGCATAGGCGATGAAGAACGGGTCGCCCTCGAGCGAGGCGCCGCGCCAGCTGCCCTCCGCCCCGGTGGCCGCGCGCAGCTCGTCGGGGGCCGGCGTCCCGGTGAAGCGCTCCGGCGCCCGGGTGCGGGTCAGCACCCGCTGGTCGCGGTCGATCACCGTCAGCACCCAAGCCTTCGGCACGCCGCCGGAGGCGAGCACGTCGCGGATCCGCGAGGTCGGCAGGGAGAAGGACAGGAGGTAGAGCACCGCGTCGCCGCCCCGGCGCACCACCGGCACCGTCACCCGGAAGCGCCCCTCGGCCACGCCCGAGACCGCCGGGCGGCCGTTCAGCGCGCTCGCATCCGCCGCATCGAGGCGTTCCGCCATCGGCTCGGCGCCCAGATCGATCAGGCGCCGCCCGTCGGGATCGCGCAGGGTCGCCGACAGGCCGCTGCGGCGATGGAGCTCCTGCATCTGCTCGCGGAACGCCGTGACGTCGCCGCGCTGGAGCGCGTTCGACAGGCTCAGGGCCTCGAGGGTCGCGATCAGGCTCGCGACCTCGCGGTCGACCGCCGCCGCCTCCATCCGGGCGCGGCCGAGGGCGTCGGCCTCCAGGCGCTCGCGGGCGGCGCCGGCGAACTGCCACAGCACCACGCCGCCGAAGATCAGGATCGGCACCGCCAGGCCGAGGGCGAACACGACGAGGCGGCGCACGATCGAGCCGGGACGCGAACGTCCCGTCGCGAGTGTCGGGGCAGGCCCCGGCGGGGCTGCTTGGGCCTGCATCGGCATGAAATGGGGTCCTACTCGCCGGGCTCGACGTAGAGCCTCCCGCCAGCGCCTAAGAATTCCGCCGATTTTTGGGCCATGCCGGCCGCCCGGGCCGCTTCGTTCAAGGGTGTGGCCTCATTGACCACGGCGCCCGCCGCCTCCATCGCCAGCACCTCGGCGCGCAGGTCCTGGGTGATCTTCATCGAGCAGAACTTCGGGCCGCACATCGAGCAGAAATGCGCGACCTTGTGGGCGTCCTTCGGCAGGGTCTCGTCGTGATAGGCGCGCGCGGTGTCCGGATCGAGGGAGAGGTTGAACTGGTCCTCCCAGCGGAAGTCGAACCGGGCCCGCGACAGGGCGTCGTCGCGCAGTCGCGCCGCCGGATGACCCTTGGCGAGGTCGGCGGCGTGAGCGGCGATCCGGTAGGTGATGACGCCGGTCTTCACGTCGTCGCGGTTCGGCAGGCCGAGATGCTCCTTCGGGGTGACGTAGCAGAGCATCGCGGTGCCGAACCAGCCGATCATCGCCGCGCCGATGCCGGAGGTGATGTGGTCGTAGCCCGGCGCCACGTCGGTGGTGAGCGGGCCCAGCGTATAGAACGGCGCCTCGCCGCACTCGGCCAGCTGCTTCTCCATGTTGACCTTGATCTTGTGCATCGGCACGTGGCCGGGGCCCTCGATCATCACCTGGCAGCCCTTGGCATGGGCGACCTTGGTGAGTTCGCCCAAGGTCTCCAGCTCGGCGAACTGCGCCGCGTCGTTGGCGTCGGCGATCGAGCCCGGGCGCAGGCCGTCGCCGAGGGAGAACGACACGTCGTAGACCCGGCAGATGTCGCAGATCTCCTCGAAGCGCTCGTAGAGGAACGATTCCCGGTGCCCGGCGAGGCACCAGCGCGCCATGATCGAGCCGCCGCGCGAGACGATGCCGGTGACGCGGCGCGCCGTCAGCGGCACGTGCGCGAGGCGCAGGCCGGCATGGATGGTGAAGTAATCCACCCCCTGCTCGGCCTGCTCGATCAGGGTGTCCTTGAACACCTCCCAGTCGAGCTTGAGCGGATCGCCGCCGACCTTCTCCAGCGCCTGGTAGATCGGCACCGTCCCGATCGGGACGGGAGCGTTGCGCAGGATCCAGCCGCGGATGTTGTGGATGTTGCGGCCGGTCGAGAGGTCCATCACCGTGTCGGCGCCCCAGCGGATCGCCCAGACCATCTTCTCGACCTCGTCCGCCACCGAGGAGGTCACGGCCGAGTTGCCGATATTGGCGTTGACCTTGACGAGGAAGTTGCGGCCGATCGCCATCGGCTCGAGCTCGGTGTGGTTGATGTTGGCCGGGATGATCGCCCGCCCGCGCGCCACCTCGTCGCGCACGAAGTCGGGGGTGATGAAGGGCGGGATGCTCGCCCCGAAGCTCTCGCCGTCGGCGAGCCTCCCCTCGGCGCCCGCCAGCATCGCCTCGCGGCACAGGTTCTCCCGGTGGGCTATGTAGATCATCTCCTCGGTGACGATCCCGGCGCGGGCGAACTCATATTGCGTGACGCGCTCGCCCGGGGCGCCCCGGCGGATGGTGCGGGCGGCCGGGCACGGCGCCACCAGCCTGTCCTCGCTCGCGAATCCGTTGTCCTCCGGGCGCACCGCCCGGGGCGCGACCGCCGCGTAGCCGCGGCCTTCGATCCAGGGCTTGCGGATCTCGGGCAGCCCGGCCGCGAGGTCGATGCGCGCACCCGTCTCGGTATAGGGACCGGACGGGTCGTAGACCCGCACCGGGGCCTCGCCCGGATCGGAGAGCGCGATGGCGCGGTAGGGCACGCGGAGATCGGGGCGGTCCCTCGGCGAGGCATAGGCCTTGACCGAGCCGGTGACCGGCCCGGTGGTGACGCGCGTCGGCGATCCCGTCTCAGGGATGGGTCCCTTGGCGAGGATGGGTGCGTTCATGGATCTCTCCCGGGGAGACGATCCGGCCTTGCGGGCGCGAGGACGCACGGGTCACGTCGATCATGGCAGGTTCCCGTCCCTCCGCCGGTACGAACCGGATCAGGTTCAAGGGTCAGGACGCACGCTCGTCCAATCTCAGCCCCAGATGGCGGGGCTCCCCTCGGTAACGGGGGGACTGTCGGGTGGGGGGCGGGGTTTGTCAATCACGGGCCATGAGAGGAGCGCTGCGGCATCCCGGCCACGGCCTTGAAACGCCCGGACGCCACGACCCAGATACCGAAGGCCCTCCACCACCTTTCGGGAGCTTGCCTTGGGACGCCGTGACCGGCGCTGGCGCGACGACGATCCTTCCACCCACGGCCCAGCCATACGCGAACCGGTGATCTGCCCGCTCTGCGAGCGGCCGATCCCGCGCGACGCCCGCCAGAGCAAGCATCACCTGACGCCGAAGCTGAAGGGCGGCACCCATGGCGCGACGGTGCAGCTGCACCAGATCTGCCACTCGGCGATCCATGCCCGCCACAGCGAGGCCGAACTGGCGCGCCGCCTCAGCGACGTCGCGAGCCTGCGCGCCGAACCGGAGATCGCCCGCTTCCTCGACTGGGTCCGCACCAAGCCGGACGACTTCCACACCGCGACGCGCATGACCCGGACGCGGCGGGACGCGAAGCGGAGCTACCGGTAGAGCAAGCAGAACCTGCGGTCGAAATGGCCACGGCATAGGACAACGGCGGACGGTCATGCTGCCGGAGCTATCGTGATCCCCACCCCTTTCCCGGACGACTGAAGCGATAGCGGAAGGAGATCCGGGATCCAGCACAAGAAATCGCGAAGCGACCGCTTGTCTGCGACGGTGCAGCATGCAGAGCCGCTTCGCGGCGAGTCTTACGGCTGGATCCCGGATCTCCTTCCACTTCGTTTCAGTCGTCCGGGAAAGGGGGTTGGGCACGAGGAACGGCGGAGTCAGTCCGGCTCGGACCGCGACACCCCTCCGGCAGCACACACCTTGCTTGTCTCGGCGCTGTCGCATCCCAGTGGGATGGTAAACTCGCGGTTGCGACTCCCTGAACAATTCGACCCGCCGACCGTGCGCCGATCTTTACGTCTCCCTGCGAGCGTCGGGCCGTCCTCGTGGAGACGCCGATGTCCGCCCGCCCCAGCACCGAACCCGCCCTCTCGGTCCGGCCGGACGATCCGGTGCGTCCGCGCGCCGCGCCGGAGGCCGGGCGCCTCGCCTGGGTCGACGCCGCCAAGGGTATCTGCATCATCCTGGTGGTGATGATGCACTCCACCCTCGGGACCGGCGAGGCGATGGGGGCCGAGGGCTTCATGCACCACGTCGTCGAGTTCGCCAAACCGTTCCGGATCCCCGACTTCTTCCTCCTGTCCGGCCTGTTCCTCGGCCGCGTGGTCGACCGCGACTGGCGCCTCTTCGCCGACCGCCGCATCGTCCACTTCACGTATTTCTACCTGCTGTGGATGGTGCTCCAGTCGGCGGTGAAGTACGGCCAGATCACCGACGGCGCAGGCCCGGGCGCCTTCCTCGCCCATCTCGCCCACGGCCTGATCGAGCCGTACTCGACCCTGTGGTTCATCTACCTGCTGGCGGTGTTCTCGGTCGCCGTGAAGCTGCTGCGCCGGGTGCCCGGCCCGGTGCTGCTGATCGGCGCCGCGCTGCTGCAGCTCGCCCCGATCCATACCGGGTCGACCCTGATCGACGAGTTCTGCGAACGCTTCGTCTACTTCGTCGCCGGCTATCTCTTCGCGGCCCGCATCTTCGGGTTGGCCGATTGGGTGCGGGCGCGGTCCGGCCTGGCCCTCGCCGCCCTCGCCGGCTGGGCGTTGGTCGAGGGCGCCCTGGTCTTCACGCCGACCGGCCTCCCCTCGCGCCCGAACCTGGCGAGCCTGCCGGGGGTGAGCCTGATGCTCGGCGCCGCCGGGGCGCTCGCCATCGTAGCGACGGCCGCCCTGCTGACCCGGGCCGGCGGCCCGGTCACGGCGATGCTCCGGGCCTGCGGCGAGCGCTCGATCGTGATCTACCTCGCCTTCTTCCTGCCGATGGCGGCCCTGCGCACGGCGCTCGTGAAGAGCGGGATCATCGAGGATGTCGGCCTCGCCTCGCTCCTCGTCACCGCGACCGCGGTGGCGGTGCCGCTCGGGATCGAGCGGCTGGTGCGCCACACCCCGGCCCGGTTCCTGTTCCGCCGCCCGGCCGCCTTCCACCTCGTCGGCGAGGAGCGGCCCGGCCCGGCCCCGCACCTCGCCGCCGCCCGCACGACCTGACGCCAGAGCCCTGACGCCAGAGCATTGTCCGACGAAGGGGATACCGGTTCGTCGAAGAAAATGTGGCTGAACAGAGGCGTAGAGCGCTTCGCGATGGGGACGCGATCGTGAAGCGCTCCAGATCAGCGCCGCCCCTGCACCGCCGGCCGCACCAGATGATCGAGGAAATTCTGGATCTCGCGCCGGCGGCGCTCCGGCACCAGCACCTCGGCGGCGACGCCGAGGCGCCAGGCGAGGTCGGGGCGTCCCTCCGGGTCCTCGTGCAGGGCGCGCAAGGCATCGGCGTAGGCGTGGAGCGCCGCCTCGTCCCGGCACAGGCCCGCCTCGACCACGCCTTGCGCGGAGAGCCGCAGCATCGCCGCGACCTCGTCGAGGTCGAGCTCGGGATGGTACTGCGTGCCCCAGAACACCCCCTCGCCGAGGCGGATCTCGATCGCCTGGACGTCGAGGCGATCGTTGCCGGCGAGCACGCAGCTGCCCGGCGGCGGGTCAATGACGGCGTCGTCGTGGATCGCCGGCGCGTCCCAGGCCGCCGGCCGGCCGGCGAGCAGCGGGTGCCCCTCGCCGGCTCGCGTCCGGCCGATGAAGCGGGCGAGCCCGTATTCCGGACCGCGCGGGTTGCGGCCGGCGCGGCCCCCGGCGATCGTCGCGGCCACCTGCACGCCCCAGCACGAGCCGAAGACCGGGAGGCCGGCCTCCAGCGCCGCCTTCACCAGGTCGCATTGCCGCGTCACCGCGGGACCACCCTCCTCGACGTGCAGGGTCGAGCCGGTGAGCACCAGGGCGTCGCACTCGGAGAGGGCACGGGGCAGCACCGCATCGGCATCGGCCGGGGCGACGAGATGGCAGCGCGCCTCCGGGGCGAGCGCGCGCAGGATACCCGCATAGGTCTCGGCCGAGGTCTTGTCGCAGACCGTGAGATGCGTCTCGCGGCCGGCCCGGTCGTTCCCGTCGGCCACCAGAAGGTGCAGCATGTCGGCTCCTTGTTAGAGCGACCGCAACGCGACCGGGAACGCGCCGTTCCGGCACGGCTTGCCGCAGCCCCGCGGCCACAGCGCTAAGTCACGACGATCGTTCGACAAAATTTCGGTTAACGGCCCTTAAACCCGCCTCATTTAGCGTCTCTTGAGTACCCCCGCGTGGGCCGGCGACGCCCCGCGCAGGCCGGCGACGCCCTGCGTGGGCTGGGATTGTCCGGGGCGTGAAGGGGAACGCGGCGGGATGGCGAAGGGACGCGAGCGCAAGGGTCGGGTCGAGCCGCGATTCGAAGCGGACGGGCCCGCCGACCCGGCGGCCCTCGACCTGCGCCTCTCGCGCGGCGACCGGGCGGGAGGCGGCGTGGCGAAGGGGACATCCAGGGGATCCGGGAAGGCCGCCCCGAAGCGGGCCAGCCGCGCGGCGCCCGCGCCGCGGCGGCGCCGGCGCTCGTTCCTCGGCACCCTAGTCTACGGCACCATGATCCTCGGCCTGTGGGGCCTGGTGGCGGTCGCCGGCATCGTCGCCTATCACGCCTCGCAGCTGCCGCCGATCGATCAGCTCGCGGTGCCCAAGCGCCCGCCCAACATCGCGATCCTGGCCGCCGACGGCTCGCTTCTCGCCAACCGCGGCGAGACCGGCGGGCGCACGGTGAGCATCCGCGAATTGCCGCCCTACCTGCCGCGCGCCTTCGTGGCGATCGAGGACCGGCGCTTCTACGGCCATCTCGGCATCGACCCGGTCGGCATCGCCCGCGCCATCGGCCAGAACCTGACCCGCCGCGGCGTGGCCCAGGGCGGCTCGACCCTGACCCAGCAGCTCGCCAAGAACCTCTTTCTCACCCAGGAGCGCACCGCCTCGCGCAAGATCCAGGAGGCGATCCTGGCCCTGTGGCTGGAGCACAAGTACTCCAAGGACGAGATCCTCGAACTCTACCTCAACCGGGTCTATTTCGGCGCCGGCGCCTACGGCGTCGAGGCGGCGGCGCAGCGCTACTTCGCCAAGCCCGCGAAGGACGTGACGCTGGCCGAGGCCGCGATGCTCGGCGGCCTCGTCCAGGCGCCGTCGCGGCTCGCGCCCAACCGCAACCTGCCCGCGGCGCAGGCCCGGGCCGCCCAGGTGCTGGCGGCGATGCAGGAGCTGGGCTTCGCCAAGCCCGCCGACGTGCAGACGGCTCTGGCCCAGCCGGCCAAGCCCGCGCGGGCGAAGGGCGGCGGCTCGGCCAACTACGTCGCCGACCTCGTGATGGACGTGCTCGACGACTACGTCGGCAAGATCGAGACCGACGTCGCGGTGCAGACCACCGTCGATCCGACGCTCCAGGGCGTCGCCGAGCGGGCGCTCGTCGACGAGCTGAACCAGAAGGGCGGGCGCTACAACGTCGCCCAGGGCGCCGTGGTGTCGATGCGGCCGGACGGGGCGATCCGGGCGCTGATCGGCGGGCGCGACTACGCCCAGAGCCAGTTCAACCGCGCCACCACCGCCAAGCGCCAGCCCGGCTCGGCCTTCAAGCCCTTCGTCTACCTGGCGGCGATCGAGCGCGGCCTGACCCCCGACACGGTGCGGGACGATTCGCCGGTCACCATCAAGGGCTGGAGCCCGGAGAACTACTCGCGCACCTATGGCGGCCCGGTCACCCTGCGCGACGCGCTCGCCCACTCGCTCAACACCGTGGCGGTGCGGCTCAGCCAGGAGGTCGGCCCGAAGGCGGTGGTGCAGACGGCGCAGCGCCTCGGCATCACCTCAGCCCTCCAGGCCAACGCCTCGCTGGCGCTCGGCACCTCCGAGGTCACGCCGCTCGAGCTGGTGGGCGCCTACGCGGCCTTCGCCAATGGCGGCATGGGGGTGATCCCCTACGTGATCGCCAGCGTGAAGGCCGTCGACGGCCGCACCATCTACAAGCGCAGTCCCAGCGGGCTCGGCCGGGTGATCGACGCCAACGCGGTCGGCATGATGAACGGCATGCTGCACGAGGTCTTCGTCAGCGGCACGGCGAAGAAGGGCGACCTCCCGGGCTGGGACCTCGGCGGCAAGACCGGCACCACCCAGGATTTTCGCGATGCCTGGGCGGTCGGCTTCTCCGGCACGCTCGTCACCGGCGTCTGGCTCGGCAACGACGACGGCGAGGCGACGAAGAAGGTCTCGGGCGGCAACCTGCCGATCGAGATCTGGAACCGCGTGATGACCGCGGCCCTGCGCGGCGACAAGCCGGTGCCGCTCCCGGGCGCCGCCCGCTGGCGCCGCAGCAGCGGCACCGCGGTCGCGGCGGCGGCGGCCCCGGCCGAGCCGCAGACGCTCGGCGGCCTGATCGACAACCTCGTCGGCGGCGGCCAACCCCCGGCGCGCCAGCCGGCGCCGCAGCGCGGCGGGCCGACACGGGAGGACAAGAACTTCCTGGAGCGGCTGTTCGGGGTCGATTGAGGCGGCGGGCTTAGGTCCGGCCCTCGACCCACCGGTCCAGCAGGAGGTGGGGCAGGGTCAGGGCCGCGAGAAGCTGGAGCGTCAGCGCGAGCAGGCGCTCTGTCCCGTCCGGCTGGGGATAGGTCGGCCACAGCAGGAGGCCGATCAGCAGCGTGAGGCCGAAGACCGGCAGCGCGAGCACGACCGCCCGGCCCATCCCGTCGACCGCCGGCGCCCGCACCGGATCGGCGGCCAGCGCCCGCATGTGCCGCGGCGCGTGCAGGCAGACGAAGTAGAGCCCGAAGGCGCTGAGCGGCGGCAGGACCCGGAAGGCGAGGCTGAGTGCCGCGAGTTCGGCGAGCAGCCCCGGCGGGGGCCGCCGCAGGACGAGCCAGGCGAGCGCGAGGCCGAGCCAGGCCCAGGCGAAGGCGGTCCACCAGCCCGGCAGCACCGGCATCGCCGTACCGGTCACGACCGCGAAGATCCGGGCGGTCTCGCCCGGCTGCATCAGGGCCGGCAGCGCGATCGGCAGGCCGCCGCGCACCAGGGCCTCGACCGGCCGGCCGGGCCCGGCATCCTCGCGGCCGAAATGCAGCACCGACAGGCCGAGGAACCCCGCGAGGGTGAGGTCCGGCGCGAGCCGCCAGGCGACCAGCACCGCGGCGGTGAGCGCGAGGTAGGGCGCGGCGAAGACGAGAAACCAGGCCCGGCCGAAGCGCGGCGCCAGGAAGGGCTTCGCCACCTCGCCGTCGAGGGCGCCGTGCGGCACCCCCAGACCGATGACGAGGGCGAGCACCACGGCCCACCCGGTTTCCCGGGGCATGAGGGCTGTCGCCGCGAGGAGGAGGGAAGCCGCGGGGAGAAGGCACGCGGCCGCGCCCCGGGGCAGCGTCGCGGTCGAGTCGTCGAGCATCCGCGCGCCGGCCGGCGCCGGGATCGGAGCGGGCCGGCGCGCCACCGCCCTACTCCGCCGCCGCGAGGTGGGGCCGGGCCGGCGATGACCCGATGCCCTCGGCGATGTCGCGATCGACGCGCTTGGCGGTCTGCACCGTCGCCATCAGGCCGTAGACGACCTTCGCCGTGAGATCGAGCACCGCGATGATGCCCAGGCCGAGCGCCGGGCCGAGCAGGCCGAGGCCGTCGTCGCCGAACAGCAGCACCACCGGATAGGCGAGCCAGACCACCGACAGGAAGACGGCGTTGCGCAGGAAGGCAGCGCGGACGTCGTCGCGCTCGCGGGCGTTCTCCTGCCGCAGCTGGACGAAGATCCCGTAATAGACCGCCAGGAAGGCGCCGCAGGAGATCGCGAACCAGGTCCATTTCAGCCACGCCACCTGGGAGAGGCCGAACACGAAGGCGGTGACGATCATGATCAGGTCGGAGCCGATCATGCCCCACACGATCGCCGGCCGGCGCATCCCGCTATGCATCGCGGTGTTGGCGAGGCCGAGCAGCAGGAGCGGCGTGGTGAACGACCAGTCGATGTAGCGGGCGAAGTAGAACGCGCGGGTCGCCGTGCCGGCATCGGGGCCGGCCGGCAGCGCGATGCTCCCCTGTCCCGCGGCCATGGCGAGGTACGAGCAGGCGGCGATGATCGGCACCAGCCCGTGAATGATCGTGTCGGTCTCCTCGGCCCTCGTACGGCTCTTGCCGATGAACAGGATGAGGGCGGCGCCGACGCTCATGCCGGCGAAGCCCAGCCAGAGCCAGAACTGAGGGGTCATCGAATCGTCCGTTTCGTCTCGGAGGCGGGATTATCGCGACGGCTCGAACGTGCGGCCGCGCGGCGCCGGACAACCGCGCCCGCCGGGAACGGTTCCTCTGGGTCAGGGCCGCGGGGTTGCCGCAGGGCAGGACGAGGGTAGCCGCTCGGATCGCCCGCGAGCGTCCCGGGGAGGTCCGATCGTCGTCCCGCGCCGATGGCGGATGCGGTCCGGGCGCTGCGGCGCCGAACCATCGCGCGAAACGAGGCAGACCCCTGCGCCGGCCGCGCTTGCCGCGCCTCCTGCCCCGGGCGAAGCTGCCGCGACGCCGCTCCAGGACGACCCGATGCCCCCTTCCTCCGATCTCGTGACGATGCGTGCCACCGACCTCGCGCGGGCGATCCGCGACCGGGCCGTCTCGGCCCGGGAGGTGATGCAGGCCCATCTCGACCAGATCGCCCGTCACAACCCGGCGGTGAACGCGGTCGTCTCCCTGCGCGATCCGGACGCGCTGCTGGCCGAGGCCGAGGCCGCCGACCGGGACCTGGCGGCGAACGGCCCGCGCGGGCCGCTCCACGGCCTGCCGCACGCGGTCAAGGACCTCTCGGCCACGGCCGGGATCCGCACCACGCAAGGGTCGCCGCTGTTCCGCGACACCGTGCCGGAGCTGGATGCGCTCCACGTCGCGCGGCTGAGGGCGGCGGGCGCGATCCTGATCGGCAAGACCAACGTGCCGGAATTCGGCCTCGGCTCGCACAGCACCAACCCGGTCTTCGGCGTCACCCGCAACGCCTACGACCCGGCGAAGGCCGGTGGCGGCTCGAGCGGCGGGGCGGCGGTGGCGCTCGCTATGCGCATGGTGCCGCTCGCCGACGGCAGCGACCACGGCGGCTCGCTGCGCAACCCGGCCGCCTGGAACAACGTGCTGGGCCTGCGCCCCGCCGCCGGCCGGGTGCCGGGCCACACCGACGAGGTTTTCCTGCCCCCGCTCGGCGTGAACGGGCCGATGGCGCGCTGCGCCGCCGATCTCGGCCTGCTGCTCTCGGTCCAGGCCGGGTACGATCCCCGCACCCCGAACGCGATCCGCCAGGATCCGGCGATGTTCGCATCCGTCCCGCCGCGGGAGCTGAAGGGCCTGCGCATCGGCTGGATCGGCGATTTCGGCGGTCATCTGCCCTTCGAGCCCGGCGTGCTCGACCTCTGCGAGGCCGGCCTCACCGTGTTCTCCGCGAACGGCGCCGCGGTCGAGCCGGTGCTCCCCGCCTTCGATCCGGAGGCGATCTGGCGCGCCTGGCGCGTGATGCGCCAGTGGACCACCGGCGCCACCCTCGCGGCCCATTGGCGCGATCCGGAGAAGCGCGCGCTGATGAAGCCGGAGGCGGTCTGGGAGGTCGAGCAGGGCCAAACCCTCTCGGCCTTCGACGTGCACGCCGCCAGCGTCACCCGCACCGCCTGGTACCACTGCGTGCGCGGGCTGTTCGAGCGCTTCGACGTGCTGGCGTTGCCGACCGCCCAGGTCTTCCCGTTCGACGCCGGCGAGACCTGGCCGCGCAGCATCGATGGTCGCCCGATGGACACCTACCACCGCTGGATGGAGGTGGTGGTGCCGGGCACGCTGTCGGGCTGCCCGGTGATCAGCCTGCCGGTCGGCTTCAACCCGGCCGGGCTGCCGATGGGCATCCAGCTCATCGCTCCGAACCACGCCGAGGCCGATCTCCTCGCCATCGCGGCGGCCTACGAGGCGGTGACGGGCTTCGACCGGGTCGTGCCGCCGGCCTTGCGCGGCTGATCCTTGCACGGCCGATCCTTGCACGGCCGATCACGGCGGCGTGATCGGTCGAGGCGCCCTGCTGTGCTTGCCGCTTGTCAGAGCTGCCGGCATACATGGCGGGCAACAAGCTCGGCCACGCCTCAACCGGCCGACACGCGAGGAGACCCCGATGAAGCCCTTCCTGATGGCGGCCCTCGCCGCGAGCGTGTCCTTCGTGGGCGTATCCTTGGCGGGCGCCGCCCTCGCGCAGGACAGCACCGCCGGCGACACCAAGGCCAAGGTCGACAACCTGGAGAAGCTCGGCAGCTTCAAGCAGACCGGCGTCGCCGAGCCGCCGCCGATCCCGCAGACCGGCCGGCGCGCCGACGCGATCAACCGGACGCTCCAGAAGATCAAGGTGCCGGACGGCTTCAAGATCGAGCTCTACGCCGTGGTGCCGGATGCCCGCGCCATGGCGGTCGGACCGAATGCCGGCGTGGTCTGGGTCGGCACCCGCAAGTCGAAGGTCTACACCGTCACCGACCGCGACAAGGACCGGGTCGCCGACGAGGTGAAGGTCTACGCGCCGGGCGTCGACTTCAAGATCCCGAACGGCGTCTGCTTCTCCCGCGACGGTGTGCTCACCATCGTCGAGCAGAATCGGGTGCTGGCCTTCCCGGCCGCGGAGTTCTTCTACGAGGGCACGGACGGCCCGGCGGTCGTGGTGGTCAAGCAGGGCGAGCTGATCCCGCCCGCCGAGGAGAGCTACAACCACACCGCCCGGATCTGCCGCATCGGGCCTGACGGCAAGCTCTACGTCTCGCTCGGCCAGCCCTACAACGTACCGCCGAAGGACAAGGCCGAACTCTACGCCAAGACCGGCATCGGCGGCATCATCCGCATGGATGCCGACGGCAAGAACCGCGAGGTCTACGCCACCGGGATCCGCAACTCGGTCGGCATGGACTTCGCGCCCGACAAGACCCTGTGGTTCACCGACAACCAGGTCGACGGCATGGGCGACGACCAGCCGCCGGGCGAACTGAACCAGATCACCAAGCCGGGCCAGAATTTCGGCTTCCCGTATTACGGCGGCGGCGGCGTCCGCACGGTCGAGTACAAGGACGACAAGGTCCCGGCGGATGTGGTGCCGCCGAAGGCGGAGCTGCCGCCCCACGCCGCCGATCTCGGCATGATCGTCTACAAGGGCAAGTCGTTCCCGGAGAAGTACCGCGGCGGCATCTTCACCGCCGAGCACGGCTCGTGGAACCGCACCACGCCGATCGGCGCCCGGGTGATGTTCGTGCCGGTCAACAAGGACGGCACCGCCGGCAAGCCCGAGCCCTTCGCCGAGGGCTGGCTGACGGAAGGCGGCGAGTATCTCGGCCGGCCGGTCGACGTCGCGACCCTGCCCGACGGCTCGCTGCTCGTCTCCGACGACACCGCGGGCGCGATCTACCGCATCTCCTACGAGAAATAGGTTTTTTCTCGAGGAGGGGGCGGCCGAAGGGCCGCTCCCTCCCCTCTCTCAGGAACCGTTCATGACCCGTGCCCTCGCCCTCCTGCTCCTTCTCGCCGCGACCGCGCCTGCTGCGGCCGGCGACGCCAAGGCCGGCCGGGCCAAGGCGGTGGGCTGCCAGGCCTGCCACGGCCTCGACGGCCTCTCGAAGCTGCCCGACGCCCCCAACCTCGCCGGCCAGGTCGAGCCCTACCTCGTCAAGGCGCTGACCGAGTTCCGCAACGGGACGCGGAAGAACGAGGTGATGTCGGTGGCGGCGCAGGATCTGTCGGATGCCGATATCGCGAACCTGGCGGCGTATTACAGTGGGATTCAGATCGATGTCATTCCGCCGGGGTGAGCGGTGCTCTCCGAGAGCCTGAGAGCTAATTTACATTATAAGAAATCCTGACATTCTCCGCATCATCCCGAGTCGGCGGAACTCGGATTCCGGATATTCAGAACCTGTTTGATCGATGACGCTCGCCGCTCTGGCAAAAAGACCGGCATCTCTCCAGGTCATCCCGGGGCTCGCGAAGGCGAGAACCCGGGATCCCTAACCGCTGACGATGCAGGATGGGTTGCGACGCGATCCGCTTTATCCTGAAGCGTCAGCGGTTGGGGATCCCGGGTTCCGCTGCGCGTCCCCGGGATGACGAAAAGGGTATCGAAACCGTCAGGTGGCCGACCACCCAAATCCAACCGTCCTCATCACTCCGGTTGCTCGCCAAGGCTCGCCCCGGGACTACGTCGAGAGATGTCGGTCTGCCGCCATCGCTCAGGGCAACCGATCACACCGCCTCGACGATGCGGATATCGCGCTCGGCCCCGCCCGCGAGGGCGGCGAGGGCCTCCTGGTAGGCCGGGCTGTCATGCGCCGCCATCGCCTGCGCGACGCTGTCGAACTCGATCACCACCGTGCGCTGCATGAGCCCGGCCTCGTAGGTATGCGCCGGCATCCCGCGGGCGAGGATTCGCCCGCCGGCGGCGGTGATCGCCGGTGCGCTCAGCTTGGCGTAGGCGGCGAGCGCGTTGGGGTTGCTGACGGCGCGATAGGTCGCGACCCAGTAGGCCTTGGCCATGGTGGACATCTCCCAGGAGTGCGACGCGGGTTGTAGCCCGGTCCCCAGGCCGAGGGAACGGCGAGCCGGGCCGGGACTACGCCTCCACCCGCCCGATCACCGCCACCGGCCCGCCCCCGTCCGGCCCCTGGTGCTCCGCCCCGCCCGACACGAACAGGTCCGTCCGGCCGATCGCCGCCGCGGCGACGCCGCCGACCAGGGCGCGAGCGTGGCGGGTGGCGTTGATGTCGCTGTCGTCGTTCATGATGTGGCGCTGCCCGCGGATCAGCCCGTCGCCCGAGGGCTCGGCCTTCGCCAGCAGGGCGACGACGCGGGCGGCGGCCTCCGGCGCGAGCTGGCCGGCGGCGGGGAAGCCGAGATCGGCGAGCGCCCCCTGGATCGCCGGAAGGTCGATGCCGTCGCGCATCACCCGGTGGGCGATGCGCAGGGGACCGCTCCAGCCCGGGGCGTTGCCGAGCACGATGACCTCGTTGCGCATCAGCTCGATCCCCGCCGAGGCGCTGGCGCGGCCGGAATAGAGGTCGGTGCGGGTGCCGATCACCGCATCGTCGAGCGCCGCGTCCGGAATCTCGCCGAGCGCCAGCCCGATCCCCAGCGCCGAGGCGCCGCGGGAGAGGCCCATCGAGGCGTAGGTGTCGTGGGTTGCGACGGTTTCGCCCCGGGCGGCCGCCTCCTGGATGCGGGCGCTGGTGAGGAGCGGGCACTTCACCTGCACGAAATGCACGTCCTCGACCGCGTCGAGCCCCGCCGCCGCCATGGCGCGGCGCACGGCCGCCGCGGTGGCGCGCACCTGCGCCATCCGGCCGATCTCCTCGGGGAGAAAATCCTCCGTGAAGGCGGTGCCAACTGAGAGGGCCCGGCCCGTCCCCGCCGGCCCCTCGCGCCGGGCGAGGACGAGGAAGTGGGGCGAGAGCCCGCCCTCGGTGCCGCCCGACATCACCAGGGCGACCCGGGCGCCGATCGCGGCGGGCGAAACCCCGAGTCGGGCGCCGAGCGCCGCCTCCAGGGCCATCACGGCGAGCGGCCGGGTGAAGTCGTTGACGCAGCCGTTGCCCTCGGTCTTGCCGAACACCGCCACGATCTCGCCGGCGGAGACCGCGCCGGATTCGATCAGGGCGTCGAGGCCCGAGACGTCGGCGGGGTGCCGGGTCGGCACGCGGAAGACGAGGCATTCGGGCATCGGGGACTCCGTCATCACATCTCGCCGCCCCGGATGCGTGCGACCGGGGAGCGGCCGCGCCGCCCTTGCAAATGCGCCGCCAACCCGCTCGGCGGTGCGGCGCCGCCACAAGCGTGACCATAACGGCCCCACCCGGGTAGCCGGGCCGGGGGCGGATGCGCTAGTCTGGGGTTCCGCGCCCGGGAGGTCCGCAACCCGATGCCGATACCGTTGAGCCGCACCCGGCCCGCCGTGTCCGCACGGGCCTCCCTGTTTCGCCGGACCGAGATGTCCGCCCGGACTGAAGTGTCCGCAGGATGAGCTTCGTCTCGCCCGTGCCCGGCGGGTCCCCGCAGCGGGTGCTGATCTACTCGCACGACACGTTCGGGCTCGGCCACCTGCGCCGGGCACGGGCGATCGCGCATGCCCTGGTGGCGGGGGCGCCGGAGCGGCGGGTGGTGATCCTGTCGGGCTCGCCGGTGAGCCACGCCTTCCGGTTCGCCCCCGGGGTGAGCTGCCGGCGCCTGCCCGGCGTGACCAAGCTCGCCAGCGGCGAGTACCAGAGCCTCGGTCCCGGCCACGGCCTCGACGAGGTGGTGGCGACCCGCGCCGCCCTGATCCGCCACGTCGCCGACCGCTTCGACCCCGACCTCTTCCTCGTCGACAAGGAGCCGGCCGGCTTCCACGGCGAGGTGCTGCCGACGCTCCACCGCCTCAAGGCCCGGGGCTGCCGGCTGGTGCTGGGCCTGCGCGACGTGCTCGACGCGCCGGACCTGCTGGCACCCGAATGGGAGCGCAAGGGCGCGCTCGCGGTGCTGCCGCTCTACGATTCGCTCTGGGTCTACGGCCTGGAGGCGATCTACGCCCCCCTCGACGGGCTGGCGCTGCCCGCCGGCGTCGGGGACCGCCTGACCTATACCGGCTATCTGCGCCGGGAGGCCCCCGACGCGGGCGGGCCCGACGAGGCGGCGGAGGAGCCGTTCCTCCTCGTCACCCCGGGCGGCGGCGGCGACGGGGTCGAGCTGGTCGAGGCGGTGGTGCGCGCCTACGAGGCGGAAACGCTGGAGCACCGGGCGCTGGTGGTGTTCGGCCCGTTCTTCCCGGCCGCCGAGCAGGAGCGCTTTCGCGCCCGCATCGCCGCCCATCCGCGCCTCGCCTCCCTCGATTTCGACGCGCGGCTGGAGCGGCTGATGCGCCGCGCCGCCGGCGTGGTGGCGATGGGCGGCTACAACACCTTCTGCGAGATACTGTCCTTCGACCGTCCGGCCCTGATCCTGCCGCGGGTCCGGCCGCGGCGCGAGCAGCTGATCCGCGCCCGCGCCGCCGCCCGGCTCGGCCTCGTCGGCGTCATCGAGCCCGGGGCGGACGACGATACCGCCCGCATGGCCGCGGCGCTCGACGCCCTGCCCCACCGTCCGACCCCCTCGTCCCGGCCGATCCCCGGCCTCCTCGACGGCCTGCCGGCGATCCGCCGCCTCGCCGCCGCCGCGGACGCTCCTTGCGTGGCCGCCGAGTAAGCCTCCCCCTCCATGCCCCCGCTCCGCATCGCCGTCCTCGTCAAGGGCTACCCGCGCCTGTCCGAGACCTTCATCGCCCAGGAGTTCCTGGGGCTCGAGGCGCGGGGCCTCGACCTCGCGATCTGGTCGCTGCGCCAACCGCATGACGGCGCGGTGCACCCGATGCACCGGCAGATCCGCGCCCCCGTCACCTACCTGCCGGAATACCTCTACCAGGCGCCGCTCCGGGTGCTACGCGGGGCCCTCTCCGCCCTGCGCCGGCCGGGCCTCCTGCCGCTCATCCGCCTCGCCTGGCGCGACCTCGCCCGCGACCGCACGCCCAATCGCGGCCGGCGCCTCGGCCAGGCCCTGGTGCTCGCCCGCGAGCTGCCGGCGGAGATCGGCCACATCCACGTCCATTACCTGCACACCCCGGCCTCGGTAGCGCGCTACGCCGCCCTGCTGACCGGGCGGAGCTGGAGCGCCTCGGCGCATGCCAAGGACATCTGGACCACGCCGGACTGGGAGCTGGCCGAGAAGCTCACCGACGCGCGGCTCGCCTTCGCGGTCACCTGCACGGCAGCGGGCGCGGCGCGCCTGCGCGAGGTCGCCGGCGATCCGACGCGGGTCGCGCTCGTCTATCACGGCCTCGACCTGTCGCGGTTTCCCGCCCCCCCGGAATCCCGCCCGGCCCGGGACGGGTCGGACCCGGCCGATCCCTTGAGAATCGTCACCGTCGGCCGGGCGGTGGCGAAGAAGGGCTTCGACGACCTCCTCGACGCCCTCGCCGCCCTTCCCCCCGACCTGCACTGGCGCCTCGCCCATGTCGGCGGCGGCGAGGCGCTGGGGTCGCTGCGCGCGAAGGCCGCGGCTTTGGGCCTGTCGCAGAAGGTGATGTTTCTCGGCGCGAAGCCCCAGCCCGAGGTGGTGGCGCTCCTGCGCGAGGCCGACCTGTTCGTGCTGCCGGCCAAGCGCGCCCCGTCGGGCGACCGCGACGGGCTGCCCAACGTGATCATGGAGGCGGCCTCTCAGGGCCTGGCCGTCGTCGCCACCGACTTCGCCGGCATCCCGGAATTTCTGCGCGATGGCATCGAGGGCCGGCTGGTGCCGCCGGGGGATTGGGGGGCGCTCTCGAACGCCGTCAACCTGCTCGCCCGCGATCCCGCCGAACGGGCCCGCCTGGCGGCGGCGGCCCTCACCCGGCTGCGGGCGGAGTTCGGCGCCGAGGCCGGGTTCGAGACCGTGGCGCGCCTGCTCCGGAATGCTGCCGGGCGATGAGCCGGGTCGCCTTCTACGCGCCCCTCAAGGCCCCCGGCCACCCGGTCCCGTCCGGCGAGCGCACGATGGCGCGGCTGCTGCTGCGGGCGCTGGCCGTCGCCGGGTTCGCCCCGGAGGTCGCCAGTTGCTTGCGCACCCGCGATCCCGACGGGTCGCGGCATCCGGGCTTGCGCGCCGCGTCGCTGGCGGAGGCCGAGCGCCTGATTACGGCGTACCGAGCCGATCCGCCGGCCCTGTGGTTCACCTACCACGTCTACTACAAGGCGCCGGACTGGATCGGCCCGGTCGTGTCGCGGGCCCTCGGAATCCCGTACGTGGTGGCGGAGGGCTCGCGGGCGCCCCGGCGCGCGTCCGGCCCGCACGCCCTCGGCCATGCCGGGGCCGAGGTTGCCCTCGACGCGGCGGACCTGATCCTCGTCATGAACCGTCGCGACCGGCCGGCTTTGGAGGCGGCGCGGCCGGGGGCCCAAGTGCTCGCCGACCTGCCGCCGTTCCTCGATCCGGCGGAGTGGCCGCTGTCTACCGGGGCTCGGGGTCTGTCTGGACACGACCCGAGGCGAGATTGGCGCGGGATCCCCTCTCCCGTGTGGGAGAGGGGTGGGGGCGATCGGAGATCGCGCGAGGGTGGCGCGCTTCCGAGTAAGGCTCGAACTGTCGTGCTGGCAACGGAACGTTCGGTGCCACTTGCGGCACCGTCTCCACCCTCGCGCGATCTTCGATCGCCCCTACCCCTCTCCCACACGGGAGAGGGGATCCCGCGGCTCTCGAGTATCCGGGCAGACCATCGCATCGCGACGCCGCCCCGCCCTCTGCGCCTCCTCACTGTCGCGATGATGCGGGAAGGCGACAAGCTCGCCTCCTACCGCCTGCTGGCCGAGGCCCTGGGCCAGATCGGCGACTATGCCTGGAGCCTCGACGTCGCCGGGGACGGCCCGGCCGCGGCCGAGGTGTCGGCCCTGCTCGCGCCCTTCGGCGACCGGGTGCGCCGCCACGGCGCCGTCGACGCCACCGGCCTCTCGGCCCTCTACGGCGCCGCCGACCTCCTGGTCTGGCCGGCCGTCAACGAGGCCTACGGCATGGCGCTGCTGGAAGCGCAGGCCCATGGCTGCCCGGTGGTGGCCGGCGGCTACGGCGGCGTGGCGGACGTGGTCCAGGACGGCGTGACCGGCCGGGTGACGCCGCCGGGCGACCCTGCTGCGCTCGCCGCCGCGATCCGCGACCTCGCCGCGGCACCGGGCCGCCTCGCGGCGATGCGGACGGCCGCGCTGGCCTTCGCCCGCGCGGAGCGGAGCCTCGACGGGGCGGCGTCCCGCCTGCGCGCGGCGCTCGCCCCGCTCCTGGGGGAGCGCGCATGAGCCGGATCCTGATCGCCGTCACCCACCTTCTCGGCGCCGGCCATCTCACCCGGGCGGCGGCCCTGGCCCGGGCCTTCGCGGGCGCGGGCCACGCCGTGACGCTCGTCTCCGGCGGCCTCCCGGCGGCCCTGCCCCGCCTCGACGGCATCCGCCTGGTGCAGCTGCCGCCGGTGCGGATCACCGGCACCGCCTTCACGGCGCTCCTCGACCCGGAGGGCGCGCCCGTGACGGCGGAGCGTCTGGCGGCCCGGAGCCATGCCCTGCGCGCCGCTTTCGCGGAGGCGACCCCGGACGCGGTGATCACCGAGCTCTATCCCTTCGGCCGCCGGGTCCTCGCGCCGGAATTCGAGGCGCTGGCCGAGGCCGTGCGGGGGGCCGCAGCACGCCCGCTGCTCCTCGCCTCGATCCGCGACATCCTCGCGACCCCGAGCCGCCCGGAGCGGATCGCCGCGACCCACGCCCGCCTTCACTCCTACGACGCCGTGCTGGTGCACGGCGATCCCGCCTTCCTGCCCCTCGACGCCTCATGGCCGGTCGACGAGGCGGTGGCGCGGCGCCTGCGCTACACCGGCTACGTCGACGAGAGCGACGCGGCGCTGGCGCCGGATGGTCCCCGCGCCGGGATCGTGGTTTCGGGCGGGTCAAGCGCCGCGGGCCTGCCGTTGCAGGAGGCCGCGGTCGCGGCGGCTTCCCTCACCCCCGGCCTCTCCTGGCGCATCCTCGTCGGCCGCGCCGTGCCGGAGCCCGCCTTCGCGGCCCTCGCGGCGGCGGCGCCCGGAAACGTGGTCGTCGAGCGAGCGCGGCCGGACTTTCGCGCACTCCTCGCCCGGGCCGCGCTCTCGGTGAGCCAGGCCGGCTACAACACGGTGCTCGATCTCCTGCACGGCGGCTGCCCGGCCCTGCTGGTGCCGTTCGAGGCCGGCCACGAGACCGAGCAGCGCCTGCGCGCCGAGACGCTGGCCGCCCACGGCCTCGCCCGGGTGCTGCCGGAGAGCGACCTCACGGCCGAACGCCTCGCGGCAGCGGTCCTGGCCGCCCCGCCGCCGGGGATCGGGCACGCCATCGCGCGGGACGGGGCGCGGCGGAGCGTAGCGATCGTGGAGGCGATGCTGGCGGATGCCAGCCTCAATCGTGACGAAGTACGGCACTTCCCCTCCCCAGGCGATCTCGGGCTTGGATCTCGGGCAAGCCCGAGATCGCCTGGGGAGGGGAAGGCGGTTTACCTTGACGCTGCCGTCGATTTCACACCCCTCACCGACGCCCTCGCACGCGCCGCGGATGCAGGCCGCACCACCATCCTCTGGTGGCGCGACGACGACGCGGTCGCCCACACCCCTGCCCTCGACCGCCTGCTCGCCCTCGCCGTCCGGACCGGCTGGCCGGTGGCGCTCGCCGCGATTCCTGCCCGGGCCGAGCCGTCGCTGGCCGCACGCGTCGCCGACGAGGCGGGGATTGATCTCCTCGTCCACGGCCTCGCCCATACCAACCACGCGCCGCTCGACAGCAAGAGGGCGGAGTTCGGCTCGCACCGGCCACTGGCTGCATTGCAGGCCGACGCCGCAAAAGCCCTGGCCCTCGCGAAGGCCCGCCTCGGCCCCCGCCTGCTGCCGGTGCTGGTGCCGCCCTGGAACCGCCTCGCCCCCGACCTGCCCGCGACTCTCCCGGCCCTCGGCTACCAGGGCGTCTCGGCGGCCCATTCCCTGCGCCCGGTCGCAGGCCTCGCCCAGGCCCACGCGGCGATCGACCCGGTCGCCTGGCGCGCCGGCGGCGGGCTCGCCGATCCGGGTGGCGTCGTCGCCCGGGCCGCCCGGGCGGTGGCGGAGGGCGGCCCGGTCGGGCTCCTCACCCACCACCTCGTGCAGGACGCGGCGACCTGGGCGTTCTGCGAGCGCCTGCTCGACCACCTCGCCGCCCATGCGGCGAAAGATCCGGCCTCGAGAATATCGCGCGCCGCCGCTTTGTTTGCGCCCACGGCGTCGCCCGTGTCACAAACGGACCCTATCTTCCCGTGACAATCCGGGGACGCTCCCCCCGAGAGGACCGCACGGCACCAGGATGACGGCACCGCTCCTGTCGATCCGCGACCTCACGGTCGATTTCACCACCGATTCCGGCTCGTTCCGGGCGGTCGACGGCCTGTCCCTCGACGTGCCGGCCGGCCGCACCGTGGCGCTCGTCGGTGAATCGGGCTCGGGCAAGTCGGTCACCGCGCAGGCGATCCTGCAGATCCTGCCCAAGGTCGCCCGGATCAGCGGCGGCCATATCCGCTTCGCCGATCCCTCCGGCCCCGCCGGCGGCGTCGACATCGCGGCCCTCAAGGCCGATTCCTCCCGCATGCAGGCGCTGCGCGGCGGGCGGATCGCGATGATCTTCCAGGAACCGATGACCTCGCTGTCGCCGCTCCACACCGTCGGCGATCAGGTCACCGAGGCGTTGCGGCTGCACGCCGACGTCTCGGCCGATCAGGCCAAGGCCCGGGCGATCGAGGTGTTCGAGCGGGTCGGCTTCCCGGACCCGAAGCGGGCGCTCGTCACCTACCCGTTCGAACTGTCGGGGGGCCTACGCCAGCGCGCGATGATCGCGATGGCGCTGATCACTCGGCCCGCCCTCCTCATCGCCGACGAGCCGACCACGGCGCTCGACGTCACCACCCAGGCCCAGATCCTGGAGCTGATGCGCGACCTCCAGGCCGAGACCGGCATGGCGATGCTGCTCATCACCCACGATCTCGGCGTCGTCGCCAACATGGCCGACGACGTGGTGGTGATGTATCGCGGCCGGGTGATGGAGGCGGGCGCGCGGGACGAGATTTTTCGCCGCCCCGGCCACCCCTACCTCAAGGCCCTGATGCGGGCGGTGCCGCGCTTCCACATGGCGCCCGGCGAGCGCCTGACGCCGATCCGCGAGGTGAAGAGCGCCGTGCTCGCCCGCAAGGCCGGCGAGCCGCACCGCCCCGATCCGGCCGGGCCGCTGCTCGCCATCGAGGGGGTGCGCAAGTCCTTCACCCTGCGCTCGGGCTGGTTCAAGGGGAAGACCCGCACCATCAACGCCGTCAACGGCGTGTCGCTTCAGCTGCATCCGGGCCGGACGCTGGGCCTCGTCGGCGAATCGGGCTGCGGCAAAACCACCCTGTCGAAGGTGGTGATGCGGGCCCTGCGCCCCGATTCCGGCACCGTCACCTTCGACGACGGCTCCGGCCGCGGCCCCCGCGACGTCTTCGCCCTCAAGGACCGGGAGCTGAAGGACTTCCGCCGGGCGGTGCAGTTCGTGTTCCAGGACCCGTTCTCGTCGCTCAACCCGCGGATGACGGTCTACGAGCTCCTGACCGAGCCCCTGCGCATCCACGGCGTCGGGTCGTCGGACGAGCGCTACGAGCGGGCGAAGGAGCTGCTCGACATGGTCGGGCTCGACCAGTCGTCCCTGCGCCGCTACCCGCACGCCTTCTCGGGCGGCCAGCGCCAGCGCCTCGGCATCGCCCGGGCGCTCGCCCTGAAGCCGCGGGTGCTGCTCTGCGACGAGCCGGTCTCGGCCCTTGACGTCTCGGTCCAGGCCCAGGTGCTCAATCTCCTCAAGGACCTCCAGGCGAGCCTCGGCGTCTCCTACCTGTTCGTGTCCCACAACCTCGCGGTGGTCGACTACATCGCCGACACGATCGCGGTGATGTGCCGGGGGTACATCGTCGAGGAGGCGCCGAAGGCCGCCCTGTTCAAGAACCCGGCCCACCCCTACACGAGGGCGCTGCTCGCCGCGGTCCCCGAGCCCGACCTCGACCATCCCCTCGACCTCAAGCTCCTGATGAGCGACCGCTTCTCCGACCCGGCGAGCTGGCCCGAACCCTATCGCCTCACCGGCGGCGCGGCCGGCACCATGACCGAGATCGAACCCGGGCATTTCGTCCGGGTCGCCGGGCCGGTGCTCCGGCAAGCCGCCTGATTTCTCAGAGACTCCGATGCCCCACGGCGCCGCCCTCCGTCCTCACCCCTTCGTCGAGCGGCTGCGCCGCCGCTTCCTCGGCCGCCTGTTCGACCGCCTCGGCTACGACCTCGTTCCGGCCGTCTCCGACTGGAACCACCGCCCGCTCTCGGGCCCGGAGACCGACGCGCTGATCGCGGCGGCGGCCGCGCGCCTCGACCACGACCTCGCGGAATCCGGCCTGAGCCTGCCGGGCGGCACAGGCCCAGCCGTCGCGACGTTCTGGGACCTGATCGCCGCGGCCCCGGTGGCGCAGAAGCGCGGCGGCAACGGCTTCAACGGAGCGCTCCAGCTCTACGTGCTGATGCGGGCGCTCTCGCCTGAGGTGATCGTCGAATCGGGGGTGTTCCGGGGCTTGACCACCTGGGTGATGCGCCAGGCCTGCCCGCAGGCCGAGATCTTCTGCTTCGATCCCGACCTCTCGGGACTGCGCTACCGCGATGCACGCGCCCATTACCACGCCGGCGACTGGTCGGCGGCGCGCCTGCCGCGTCTCGAGGCGGACAAGGCGGTCGGCTTCTTCGACGACCATATCAGCCAGGCCCGGCGGGTGCTGGAGGCGCGCGAGCGCGGCCTGACCCGGCTGATCTTCGACGACGACGCCGCGGCGCACCGGCTCCACGCCCATGGGGGCCCGGCCTTCCCGACCATCGCGATGCTGACCGCGCCCCGCTCCGGCGAGCCGGTGCGCTGGCGCCGCAACGGGCGGGAATTCGTCTACCGGCCCGATGACCCGGAGGCGAAGGCCGCCCGCGCGGTGATCGCCGCCACCCACGCCTTCGACGACCTGCACGCCGCGACCGGCTACTCGCCCACCCGCCTCACCTGGGTGCGCCTGCACGGGAGGGACGGGACATGACCTGGCTCGGACGCCTTTTCACAACCGCGACGGTTCACCCCTCCCCCCTCTGCGGGGAGGGTGCCCCGCGGATGCGGGGCGGGAGAGGGGCAGCGCGACGCTGATCCAGGGGGCTCCCTTCATGACGGCCTCGACCTCTCCGGAAACGGCGTCCCCTCTCCCGCCCCGCTCCGCGGGGCACCCTCCCCCGCAGAGGGGGGAGGTTTGGCGGCGCGTCGCACTTCTGTCCGTCCTGTTCCCGCTCCTTGCCTCCCCCGCCTTCTCCGCGGAAACCTCCGACCGCCTCCCCAAGCAACCCCTCGTCGTCGACCTCGCCGCGCAAGGCCGCCAGACCGGCAAGCCCGGCGGCGACATCGTCACCCTGGTCTCGAAGGCCCGGGACATCCGCTACATCTCGACCTACGCCTACACCCGCCTCGTCGGCTACGACGAGAAGCTGGCGCTGCAGCCCGACATCCTGGAAAAGTTCGAGAACGACGGCGACAAGGTCTACACCTTCACCCTGCGCGAGGGCCATCGCTGGTCCGACGGCCAGCCCTTCACCGCGGAGGACATCCGCTACTGGTGGGAGGACGTCGCCCTCAACAAGGAGCTGAGCCCCTCCGGCCCGCCGGAATTCATGATGGTCGACGGGCAGCCGCCGCGTTTCGAGCTGATCGACCCGCTCCACGTCCGCTTCACCTGGGACAAGCCGAATCCGCGCTTCCTGCCGGAGCTGGCCTCGCCGCGCGATCCCTTCATCTACCGGCCGGCGCATTACCTGAAGAAATTCCACGCCAAGTACGCGTCGAAGGCCGAGATCGAGCCGCTGGTGAAGCAGGCCAAGGTCAAGGGCTGGGCGGCGCTCCACAACCGGCTCGACGCGATGTTCGAGCAGACCAACCCCGACCTGCCGACCCTCCAGCCCTGGCGCGTCACCAACACCGCGCCGGCGGCCCGCTTCGTCTTCGTGCGCAACCCCTATTACCACCGGGTCGACACCAACGGACAGCAACTGCCCTACATCGACAAGGTCAACATGGATGTGGCGGCCGGCGGGCTCCTCGCCGCCAAGGCCAATGCCGGCGAGGCCGACCTGCTGTTTCGCGGCCTCAACATGGAGGACATCCCGATCCTGCGCGAGGGCGAGCGCGCCAAGGGCTACCGCACCCATCTCTGGCCCACCGCCCGCGGCTCGGAACTGGCGCTCTACCCGAACCTGACCGTCACCGACCCGGTCTGGCGCCAGCTCAACCGCGACCTGCGCTACCGCCGCGCGCTCTCGCTCGCCATCGACCGGCGCACCCTCAACAACGCGCTGCTGTTCGGCCTCGGCACCGAGGGCAACGACACGGTCGTCGAGAAGAGCCCGCTCTACAAGCCCGAATACCGCACCCTCAACGCCGGCTACGACCCCGGGGAAGCCTCCCGCCTCCTCGACGAGGTCGGGCTGACCCAGCGCAACGGCGCCGGCATCCGCCTCCTGCCGGACGGGCGCGAACTGGAGATCGTGGTCGAGACCGACGGCGAGAGCAGCATGCTCACCGACGGGCTGACGCTGATCTCCGAATTCTGGCGCGAGGTCGGCGTCAAGCTGTTCGTCAAGCCGCAGGACCGCACGGTCCTGCGCAACCGCGCCTATTCGGGCGCCGCCGTGATGGTGGCGGCGCAAGGGCTCGACCTCGCGATGCCGACCGCCGAGATGTCGCCCGACGAGCTCGCGCCGGTCCACCAGGACACCTATGCCTGGCCGAAATGGGGTCAGTACGTCGAGACGCGGGGCAAGGAGGGCGAGGCCTGCGACATCCCCGAGGCGAAGGTCCTGATCGACCTCAACGCCCGCTGGATGGCGACCGCCGACAATGCCGAGCAGGCGACGATCTGGGCCGAGATGCTGAAGAACCGGGCCGAGAACCAGTGGGTGATCGGCACCGTCTCGGGGGCGCTGCAGCCGGTGGTCGCCAAGACCCGGCTCCTCAACGTGCCGGACAAGCAGACCTATAGCTGGAAGCCGACGGCCCTGATCGGGGTCTACCGGATGGACCAGTTCTACTGGGGCCCGAACCCGAAGGAGGCGTCGCGGTGATCCGCTACCTCGCCCGCCGCCTCCTGACCATGGCGGTCACGCTGCTCATCATCTCCGCCCTCGTCTTCGTCATCATCAAGCTGCCGCCGGGCGACTTTTTGACCAACCAGATCGCCGAATTGCGCTCGCAGGGCGAGGCGGCGTCGGTCGCCAAGGCGCAGTTCCTGATGCAGCAATACGGCCTCGACCGGCCGGTCTGGGAGCAGTACCTGCGCTGGATCGGGCTCTGGCCCAACCCGGAAGGCGCCTTCAACGGCCTGATCCAGGGCAATTGGGGCTGGTCGTTCGAGTATGACCGCCCGGTGCGCGAGGTGGTCGGCGACGCGCTGTGGCTGACCCTCGTCGTCAACCTGGCGGTGGTGATCTTCGTCCACCTGGTGTCGATCCCGATCGCGATCTACTCGGCGACGCGGCAATACTCGATCGGCGACTACGTCGCGACCTTCATCGGCTATATCGGGCTGGCCACCCCGTCCTTCCTGCTGGCGCTGGTGATGCTGTTCTACGCCAACCGCTGGTTCGAAGTGTCGATCGGCGGGCTCTACGACAGCGCCTATTCGGGCCTGCCCTGGACTTGGGACAAGATCCGCTCGCTGCTCGCCCACCTCGTCGTCCCGACGCTGGTGATCGGGTTGGGCGGCACCGCGGCGATGATCCGGCGGATGCGCGCCAACCTGCTCGACGAACTCGGCAAGCAATACGTCGTCACCGCCCGCGCCAAGGGCCTGCCGCCGACCCGGGCGCTCCTGAAGTACCCGTTCCGGATGTCGCTCAACCCGTTCATCGCCGATATCGGCAACCTCCTGCCCCATCTCATCTCGGGCTCGGTGCTGGTGTCGCTGGTGCTGAGCCTGCCGACCGTCGGGCCGATCCTGCTCGCCGCGCTGAAGAGCCAGGACCAGTTCCTGGCCGGCTTCATCCTGATGTTCGTGGCGATGCTCACGGTGATCGGCATGCTGATCTCCGACCTGCTGCTCGCCTGGCTCGATCCGCGCATCCGCCTCGGAGGGGACGGTCGATGAGTCTCGAGTTGCGCGACCGACCCAGCCACTTCGTCGACACCGCCCCCTTCGATCCCGGCCGTACCGAGCCGGTGGGGGCGGAGAGCAGCGCTGTCGACCGCGCCTCGTCCTGGCGTCTGACCTGGTGGAAGTTCCGCAAGCACCGGGTCGCGGTGGCGGCGGGGCTGATCCTGATCGTCTTCTACGCGCTGATCCCCTTCGTCGAGGTGATCGCGCCCTACAACCCGGCCAAGCGCCACGGCGATTACCTCTACGCGCCGCCGCAATCGATCCACCTGTTCCACGAGGGGCGATTCGTCGGCCCCTACACCCATCCCTACCACTTCACCTTCAACATCGAGACCTTCCACCGCGACTACACGGTGGACCGAACGAAGGTGCAACACTTGCGCTTCTTCTGCCGCGACGAGGGTTACTCGTTCTGGGGCCTCGTCGACACCAACTGGCACCTGGTCTGCCCGCCGAAGGACGGGACGATGTTCCTGCTCGGCACCGACCGGCTCGGGCGCGACCTGCTCTCGCGGATCATCACCGGCACCCGGATCTCGCTCACCGTCGGCCTCGTCGGCATCGCGGTGTCCTTCGCGCTCGGGCTCTTCTTCGGCGGGCTCGCCGGCTATCTCGGCGGCTGGGTCGACAACGTCATTCAGCGCATGATCGAGATCCTGCGCTCCCTGCCCGAATTGCCGCTCTGGCTCGCCCTCTCGGCGGCTTTGCCGCCGAACTGGAGCCCGATCCTGGTCTTCTTCGGCATCACGCTGATCCTCGGGCTGCTCGACTGGCCCGGCCTCGCCCGCGCCGTGCGCTCGAAGCTGCTGGCGCTCCGCGAGGAGGATTACGTCCGCGCCGCCGAGCTGATGGGTGCCTCGAAGACCCGGATCATCGCCCGGCACCTGATCCCGAACTTCATGAGCCACCTGATCGCCTCGGCGACCCTGTCGATCCCCTCGATGATCCTCGGCGAGACGGCCCTGTCGTTCCTAGGCTTGGGATTGCGGCCGCCGGTGACGAGCTGGGGCGTGCTCCTGAACGAGGCGCAGAACCTCGCGGCGGTGCAGCTGCATCCGTGGCTGCTGGCGCCGATCCTGCCGGTGGTGATCGTGGTGCTGGCCTTCAACTTCCTCGGGGATGGGCTGCGGGACGCGGCGGATCCGTACCATTGAGGGTTGTTGGGGCGGATCGGGATCCTTGAGAATGTCCGTATCTCGCCCCCCGACCCGCCATCCTGAGGTTGAGAGATCCTAACCTGCCCGCCTGATCTGCACCAATACTTCAGTAAAGCGCGGGATCCCCTCTCCCGTGTGGGAGAGGGGTAGGGGCGATCGAAGATCGCGCGAGGGTGACACGTTTAAGGATTAGCTACTGAGCGTGGTGCTGGCAGCGGAACGCTGAGCGCTTCACGCGGCACCGTAGCACCCTCACCCCCGGCCCCTCTCCCACACGGGAGAGGGGAGAGGCGCCTCATCTTTGTTCGAGGGAGCAGGCGGGAAGCCGTATCACCCCCCCTTCACCGCCCCCGCCGTCAGGCCCGCCACGATCTGGCGCTGGGCGAACACCGTCAGCACCAGGACCGGCAGCGTCACGATCAGCGCCGCGGCGGCGAGCGGCCCCCAGCTCAGCTGGTCGAACGAGATCATGTTGTAGACCGCGACCGGCAGGGTGCGGGTCTCGCGCCCGGCGAGCACGATGCCGAAGACGAAGTTGTTCCAGGAGAAGATCACCGCCAGGATCATCGCCACCGCGATGCCGGGCTTGGCGATCGGCAGCGCGACGTAGCGGAAGACCTGCCAGCGGCTCGCCCCGTCGATGGTGGCCGCCTCCTCCAGCTCCAGCGGCGTGGTCTCGAAGTAGCCGATCATGATCCAGATCACGATCGGCACCGTGACGACGAGGTGGATGATGATCTGCGGCCACAGGGTGCCG
The DNA here is from genome assembly GCF_003173775.1 of Methylobacterium sp. 17Sr1-1. Lineage (NCBI taxonomy): Bacteria > Pseudomonadati > Pseudomonadota > Alphaproteobacteria > Hyphomicrobiales > Methylobacteriaceae > Methylobacterium > Methylobacterium sp. 17Sr1-1. The sequence goes on from NZ_CP029552.1 coordinate 3,075,480, forward strand.
AGGAGCCCGAGCCACTGGAACAGCAGGAAGAGCGGGATCAGGTAGGACAGGCCGGGCGTGATGCGGGCGACCAGGATCACCACCGCCGCCTTGGCGGCCTTCATCCGGGCGATGCCGTAGCCGGCCGGCACCCCGACGAGGAGGGCGAGCCCCGTGGCGGTGCCGGTGACGAGCAGGCTGTTGAGGAAGTAGGTCGAGAACCGGTTCGACTCGAGCACGTCGAGGTAGTTCTTCCAGGCGAAGCGCTCGGGGATCAGGATCGGCGGATAGGCGGCGTTGTCGATCTCGTACTTGACCGAGAGCGACAGCATCCAGACGAAGAACAGGATCACCGGCGAGACGATCACCAGGACGGCAAAGAGCAGGGCGGCCTGCTTGAGGAGCCAGCGCCAGTTCACGCGACGGCTCCCTGCGTACGCTTGCGGACGACCAGGAGAGCGGCGGCGAGCGCGATGATGAGGAGGAAGAACACCACGGCGATCGCCGACCCATACCCCACGTCGTAATAGGCGAAGGCGACGCTGTAGAGGTAGATGTTGATCGTCTCCGACGCCGTCCCGGGCCCGCCCTGGGTAATGGCGAAGATGATGTCGAAGCTCTTCACCGCGTCGATCATCCGGATCATCGCGGCGACGAACAGGAACGGCGCCACCAGCGGCAGGGTGATGTGGCGAAACACCTGCCAGAGCGAGGCACCGTCGATCTGCGCGCTCTCGTAGGGCTCGGTCGGCAGCGCCGCGAGGCCGCCGAGCACGATCAGCATCACGAGCGGCGTCCACTGCCAGGTCTCGACCAGCACCAGCGACGGGATCACGGTCGCGGGATGGAACACCCAGAGCTGGGGCGGGATGCCGACGAGGGACAGGAGATAGTTCAGCACCCCGAGCTGGGGGTGGAACATCATGGTCCAGACGAGCGCGATGGCGACGGGCGTCGCCATCATCGGCAGGATGAACACGCCGCGCAGGAAGCCGCGCAAGGGGAACCTCGCGTGGAACACGCAGGCCGCGAGCGTACCGAGGATCAAGGGCAGCACCACCGAGAGCGCGGTGTAGACGAGCGTCTGCCACACCGCGTCGAGGAAGCGCGGATCGGTGGGCAACCGCGCGTAGTTCGACAGGCCGACGAAGGCCGGGTCCGCCCCGACCTTCCACTCGTGCAGGCTCATCCACAGGGTGAAGGCCCAGGGGAAGACGATCACCCCGACGACGACGACGAGCGCCGGCACCACGAAGGGCCAGTAGCCCGGCGGGCGCCAGCGGGCCGCCGGCGCCGCGTCGGACGCCGGCGCGACGGACGAGGGCGCGAGGCCGGCCCGGGCCATCAAGCCTTCTCGCTGCGCTCGAGGATCGGCCGGTACTGCTCGGCCGCCTTCTTCAGCTCGGTCGCCGGGTCGGCCCCCGACAGGGTGGCGGTGACGGCGGAGCCGACGATGTCGCGGAACTCCGCCACCGGCACCACGACCGGCAGGCCGAGCTTGCTGATCTTCGACGAGCCGATCACCGAATCGAGCCACTCGCGCGGCATCTTCACGCCCTGCTGCACCTCGGCGTCGCTGAGGATCGAATCGCGGAACGGCACGCCGCCGCCGGCCTGGAGCAGGCGCCCGCCCATGATCTTCGAGATGGCCCACTGGCAGTAGAGGTAGCCGGCCTCCTTCTTGGTGCTCGCCGCCGTCACGCCGATGCCGTCGCCGTAGGTGGCCGAGGCGTGGTCCTTCGGGCCCTTCGGCACGACCGCGTAGCCGACCTTGCCGACGACGCGCGAGGCGTTGGGATCCTCGAGCGGCGGCGCCCAGCCGACGCCGTCGAGCCACATCGCCGCCCTCCCTTGCGTGAACGCCGCCATCGACTCCATCCAGTTGAAGCCGACGACGCCGGGCGGCGCGGTCTTGGTCAGCAGGCGCTGGTAGAGCTTCGTCGCCTCGACCGCCTCGGGGCCGTCGATCAGCAGGTTGCCCTTGTCGTCGAGGAAGCGGCCGCCATAGGCCAGGAAGAACGCGCCCCAGAGCGCCATGTTGGCGTTGCGAAGGCCCCGGCCGACGAAGCCGTAGGTGCCGGCCTTCGGGTCGGTCAGCGTCTCGGCCGCCCGCATCATGTCGTCGAAGGTCTCAGGGTAGGCGACGTTCTTCTTCTGAAAAAGCTCCTTGTTCCAGTACAGGATGAAGTAGTCGACCGACATCGGCAGCGAGCGCATCTCGCCCTTCGGCGTCTTGGCGTATTGCAGGCCAGCCGCACTGAAATCCGCCTCGCGCAGGGCCGGATCGGTCAGGTTCGGATCCTTGAGGTAGCCCGACAGGTCGGCGAGCCAGCCCGCCTTGTCGAACTGGCGCTTCTGCACGTGGTAGCTCAGGTGCACCACGTCGAAGCTCGGCCGGCCGGAGGTCAGCTCGATGACGATCTTCTGGCGCTGCTGCTGCTCGGGGATCACCTCGGAATTGACCTTGATCCCGGTCAGCGCCGTGAACTCGGCGGCGTGGCGCTGGAGCAGGTCGCCCCGCGGCCCCTTGATCAGGTTGACCTCGAGGGTGGTGCCGGCGTGGCGCTTCCAGTCCACGGCCGCGAAGGCCGGGCGGGCACCGACCAGACCGAGGCCGGCCGCGGCGGCGCCGGATGCCAGGATGCGGCGGCGGGTCGGCCCGCCGCGAGAGAACTCGCCCATCGTTTCCTGCCCTTGACGATCCGCCCGGGTCTGGTGCCCGGGCTTGTTCGGTTCGGGGCCGGTGCTCCGTCCCCGTCGCGCCGCGTCAACGGCAGCGCTGCCGGAGCCTAGTGCAGTGCCCGATCGCGTTGCAATCGGACACCGCTCTCGATTCATGGCTTTGCCGCATTTTCTGCGACGTACCGGCATCCGCTTCGTCGGAAAATGCTCTGGTGCAAGACGCGCCGCCGTGGGAAGCGGCTCGACGGGACGGCCCCGGAAAATCCGTGAGGACGCGGCTACGGTGCGGCGAGGTCCAGCGTCAGGGCGAAGCACGCCCCCTTCGTGCCCGACACCGCGAGGTCGCCGCCGAGCTGGCGGGCGAGCCCGTGGATCACCCGCATGCCGAGGCTGCGGCGCGCCGCAGCCGTGTCGAACCCCTCGGGCAGGCCGACGCCGTCATCGGAGACGCTGAGGCGGACCTTGCCCTCGCCCGCCGGCACCGCCTCGACCCGCACCGGGCCGTGCGCGCCCGGATAGGCGTACTTGACCGCGTTGGTGACGAGTTCGTTGACGAACAGGCCGAGCGGGATCGCGAGATCGGCCGGGATCGGCATGGCCGGGGCCGTGCAGGTGATGGCATGGCCGGGCGCGCTCTCGCGCAGCTTCTCGCACAGGGAGCCGAGGAAGCCCGACAGCTCGACCGCCGCGAGGTCGGGCTGGCGCCAGAGCTGGTCGTGGACCTGCGCCACCGCCTCGACCCGCGAACGGGCATCCGCCAGGGCGTCGCGGGCCTGCTGGCTCTCGGTGGTGCGGGCCTGGAGCGAGAGCAGGCCCGCGACGGTGGCGAGGCTGTTCTTGACCCGGTGGCTCATCTCGCGGGTGAGCAGCTCCTGCCGGTCGAGGGCGGCCTGGAGCCGGGCTTCGCTGCGCTGGCGCTCGATGGCGCCGCCGAGCAGGTTGGCGAAGCCCTGCATGAAGGCGATGTCGGTCTCGTCGAACTGGCCCTCGCGGGTGTCGTCGACCTCCAGCACGCCGAAATCGCCCTCGCGGTTGCGGATCAGCACGTTCAGCGCCCGGCGCACGCCGTGATCGGCCATCAATTGCGGGGTGCGGAAGCGGCGCTCGTTCTCGAGGTGGTTGGAGATCACCGGCTGCCCGGTCTTGAGGGCGTAGCCCGCCGGCGAGGCGAGGTCGGCGCCGACGAGGGCGTGGCCGACGACGTTCGGCCCCCAGCCGACGCCCGCGATGACGAGCAGGGTGTCCTGGCCCGGCTTGTATTCCAGCGCCTTGCAGAACTGCGCCGACATCCCCTCGGCGCAGAGCTCGGTCGCGCGCTGCAGGAGCCGGCCGAGATCGTCGGCGCGCAGGGCCTCGACGCCGAACTCGGACAGGATCTTCTGCTGCTTCAGGCGGTAATCGAGATCCGGACGGCTGAGCTCCGCCATCGTCTGCAATCCTGTCCTTTCCCTGCGCGAGATGCGGGGTCCGTGCTTCGAGGGCGAGGCCGGCAGCGTGGCCGGGAAAAGCGTCGGTGAGTGGGGCCACGTCTGCTTGGGCGGGTCAAGCGCGCAGGCGGGCGAAGCCAGGATGCCGCACTGCGTCATCCCCAGGCCCGCCCCCGGGATTCCCGAATCCGGCGCCGCACTGTTCGTGCTTAGCCCTGTTCCATATGATACAGTGCAGTGCACACACAGCAGGAGTGCGGATCCGTGCTGCGCCTCGTCGCCCTCGGGATCATCCTGACCGCCGCCGTGACGATCCTGGCGAGCCTCTTGCGGCCACCGCCGGTCCGGGCGCAGCAGGACGAGTATTACTGCCGCCCTCCCCTCAAGTTCGCCGCCGGCGCCTGCGTGGCGCAGTGTCCGGCGGGCTACGAGGATCGCGGCCGGGTCTGCACCTTCCGCAGCCTGTCGCGCTGACGGGTCAGGCGGCGTCCGCCGTCGAGACGACGGCCGGCGCCGCATGCGCGTCGCCCCAGGCCTTGAGCGCCCGGATCACCGGTTCGAGGCTGCGGCCGCGCTCGGTCAGGCGATACTCCACCCGCGGCGGCACCTCGGCATAGACCGTGCGGTGGATGAACCCGTCCGCCTCCAGCTCGCGCAGCTGGTTGGTCAGCATGCGCTGGGTCACGTTCGGCATCCGGCGGCGCAAGGCGTTGAACCGGAGCGACTCCTCCGGCGCCGGCGCCTCCGCCAGCAGATGGTAGAGGATCACGCCCTTCCACTTGCCGTCGATCAGCTGCAGCGTCGCCTCGACGGCGCAGCCCGGGCTGCAATCCAGGCTGCGGTGCCGGGTGCGGGCCATCACGGTATCCTTTTCGACACTATGGGCGCTTCATGTGCGTTCTTGCGCGGTTCGAGGGTAGCGGTCATTTCCGGTGTCGTCATCAAGGAGCCCGCCCATGCGCGCCGTCGGTTACCAGACCTCCCTGCCGATCGAGGACGAAGCCGCCCTCCAGGACATCACCCTGCCCCGGCCCGAGCCCACGGGCCGCGACCTCCTGGTCGAGGTCCGGGCGGTGTCGGTGAACCCGGTCGACACCAAGGTGCGCCGCCGCGCCGCGCCGGAGGCCGGCGGCTGGAAGGTGCTGGGCTGGGATGCCGCCGGCATCGTCGTCGCCGCCGGCCCCGAGGCGACGCGGTTCCGGCCCGGTGACGAAGTCTTCTATGCCGGCGCCCTGGAGCGCCCCGGCACCAATGCCGAGTTCCACCTCGTCGACGAGCGCATCGTCGGCCACAAGCCCGCCTCGCTCTCCTTCGCCGAGGCCGCGGCGCTGCCGCTCACGGCGATCACCGCCTGGGAGACGCTGTTCGACCGGCTCGACCTGCGCAAGCCCGTGCCGGGCGCGGCGAAGGCGGTGCTGATCGTCGGCGGGGCCGGCGGCGTCGGCTCGATCGCGACGCAGCTCGCGCGCCAGCTCACCGACCTCACCGTCATCACCACCGCCTCGCGGCCGGAGACGCAGGCCTGGAGCCGGGAGCTCGGCGCCCATCACGTCGTCGATCACGGGGCGGCGCTGGCGCAACAGGTTGCGGATCTCGGCCTCGGCGCCCCGGGCCTCGTCTTCTCGACCACCCACACCGATACGCACCTGCCGGCCCTCGTCGAGCTGATGGCGCCACAGGGGCGGCTCGCGCTGATCGACGATCCGGCGACGCTCGACGTGTCGCTCCTCAAGCGCAAGAGCCTGTCGCTGCACTGGGAGTTCATGTTCACCCGGCCGATGTTCGGCACCGTCGACATCGCGGCGCAGGGCGAGCTGCTGGACGAGGTGGCACGGCTCGTCGAGGCGGGGAAGCTGCGCACCACCCTCGCCGACCATTTCGGGCCGATCAACGCCGCGAACCTGCGCCGGGCGCACGCGCTCCTCGAGAGCGGGCGGGCGAAGGGGAAGATCGTGCTGGAGGGGTTCGCGTGAGGGGCGCCCGCTCGGGAATCGGTCGACCGATGTCGAACTGACGATCCGAACTCACAGGGTCATCCCGGGGCTCGCCGCAGGCGAGAGCCCGGGATCCAGAAACGCCGAGGCCTCGGGTAGAGGGCTGGGGCGCTCGGCTTGGTTCTGCACCACCTGAGTTTCTGGATTCCGGGCTCCGCTACGCGGCCCCGGCATGACCCTGTATGTGGAAAGAACGTCGCGCGAATTCTCGCACGGCCTCAGCGCATCACCTGCCGAGACGTCCGATGCATCTTCGCCCTGGCGTGATGCCGGTGCTTCACCCGCACGGCCCGCGCCCGCGGCGCGGCGCCGGGCTCGCCGTAATAGCCCGCCGGCGCGTAGCCGTCGCCCGGCGCTCCGTACTGGTAGCCGCGGACCGGCCGCATCGGGGCCTGGACCGCGTCGTAGGGACCGTGCCCGGTCCGCGCGCGGTAGGCCGCACCGGCGAAGTCGCCGGGGGTCGGCGGGGTGCCGGGCTGCGAGAAGCTGGTCTCGGGCCGGTAGGCCGGGCCCCAGCCGATCTCGTCGTCGCCGGCCGGGTCCCGGCCCGGGAAGCCGGTGACGTAGCCGACGCTCTGGGCGGCGGCCGGCAGGGCTGCGGCGAGGGTGGCGAAGCCGGCGAGGAGACCCGCCGCGAGGAAGCGTGCGCGCATGGACGTGTCCTTTCCGAATGTGACGGTCAGTAGGCCCGGCTGCCGAGGACGTACTCGGCCATGCGGTGCGGGCGGTTGAGCGGGCCCTCGCTCACGCTGTCATTGTAGTAGCCGAACCCGGTCGGCCCGAAGGCGCCGCCATTGGTGACGGCGGCGACCGGCACGGCGCGGATCGCCACAAGGCCGGTGCGGCCGACCGGCAGCGGGCCGGCGACCAGGTCGGGCGAGACCTGCAGGACGGCGGGACCGCTGGCTGCGACGCGATTGTAGATGTCCGGCTCGACGGCCGGCGGGCGCACCCGCACCGCGAGCGGCGACTGCGCCAGGGCCGGGCCGGACGCGACGGGGTTCGCGAGGCAGGCCAGGGCGGCGAGCGGCAGGAGACGATGACGGACCACGCGGGGCATCCTCCGGTGACGGATGCCGGTCAACGCGCGGGGAGCGGCGCCCGGTTCCGGGGCGCGGCGTGCTGTCCTGGGTCGGGGCCCGACTCGGCCCCGCCGATCAGCCCTTGGTGCGGACCACGACCTCGCGCTCGCGCCGCACCCGCTCGCAATCGGCCCAGTAGCCGTTGAGGAGCGCGGGGGTCGAGGAGCAGCGATAGGCGATGTCGGGGCTCGGGGCCGGGACGGGGTCGCGGGCGATGATCGGGTTCGGCGCGCAGGCGGCCGGCAGGGCGGCCGCGGCGGCGAGAACGACGAGCTTCAGCGAGCGACGCATCGGAGACCCTAAGGTGAAACCAAACCTTGGCCGCACCCTGACGCCGCGACGGCCCCGGATCAAGCCGGAGCCGGACCGGGGGGCGACCGGGGACGCGTTTGCGCCGCTCCTGTCGCCCCCCGGCCACAAGAAATACCCCGGCGATGGCGAGCGGATCCGTTCGTCATCGCTGGGCAAGCCCGACCGGGCGCCGGCGCTGATGCGCCGGACGCCCTGCCACCGACATCGTCGATGGCAGGGCGCGTTCATGGGAAAGCTCAGCCGACCTTCTGCATCGGCACGACGTTGTGCAGCGTGCGGTCGGCGTTGTCGAAGAAGCGGCGGATGTTGCGGGCGGCCTGGCGGATGCGCTGCTCGTTCTCGACCAGTGCGATGCGCACGTAATCGTCGCCGTGCTCGCCGAAGCCGATGCCCGGCGCCACCGCGACGTCGGCCTTCTCGACCAGCAGCTTCGAGAATTCGAGGCTGCCGAGGCTCCGGAAACGCTCCGGGATCGGCACCCAGGCGAACATCGAGGCCGACGGCACCGGGATGTCCCAGCCGGTCTTCTGGAACGCGTCGACCATCGCGTCGCGGCGGCGGCGATAGGTGGCGCGCATCTCGTGGATGCAATCCTCCGGGCCGTTGAGCGCCGCGGTGGCGGCGACCTGGATCGGCGTGAAGGCGCCGTAATCGAGGTAGGACTTCACCCGGGTCAGGGCCGCGAGCAGCCGCTCGTTGCCGACCGCGAAGCCCATCCGCCAGCCCGCCATCGAGAAGGTCTTGGACAGGGAGGTGAACTCGACCGCGACGTCGATCGCACCCGGCACCTGGAGCACGGACGGCGGCGGGTTGTCGTCGTCGAAATAGACCTCCGCATAGGCGAGGTCGGAGAGCAGGATCAGCTCGTGCTTCTTCGCGAAGGCGACGAGGTCGCGGTAGAAATCGAGCGAGGCGACGTAGGCCGTCGGGTTCGACGGGTAGCAGACGACGAGCGCGACGGGCTTGGGGATCGAGTGCTGCATCGCCCGCTCGGCCGCCGGGAAGAAGGCCGGGGTCGGCTCGGCCGGGACCGAGCGGATCACGCCGCCCGCCATCAGGAAGCCGAAGGCGTGAATCGGGTAGCTGGGATTGGGCACCAGCACCACGTCGCCGGGCGCGGTGATGGCCTGCGCCATGTTGGCGAAGCCCTCCTTCGAGCCCAGCGTCGCCACGACCTGGGTGTCGGGGTTGAGTGAGACGCCGAAGCGGCGCTGGTAGTAGTGCGCCTGGGCGCGGCGCAGGCCCGCGATGCCCTTCGAGGCCGAGTAGCGGTCGGTGCGCGGCTTGCCGGCGGTCTCCACCAGCTTCTCGATCACGTGGCGGGGCGCCTCGAGGTCCGGGTTGCCCATGCCGAGATCGATGATGTCGGCGCCGTTGGCGCGGGCGGCGGCCTTGATCCGGTTGACCTGCTCGAAGACGTAGGGGGGCAGTCGCTTGATGCGATGAAAATCGGTCATGGCCGGGTCCTGGATCGGCGCCGCCGCTGCGACGCGCGTGTCACACACGCTGTCTAGAGGGGTTTTGGGGGAAGAGGAAGTTCGAGGACGGGGCGTCGCGTCACTCGGCCGGCGGGACTTTCGGTGGAGCCGGCGGCTTGACGGCGCCGCCGACCTTGGCGGCGTCGCGGCCCTTCGCCTCGTTGCGCTGGCGGCTGGCATCGAGCTCGGCCTCGAGCTGCTTCACCCCGGCGGCCGACTTGGCGCGGGTTTCGCGAGGGGGGGCCGAGACGCCGACCGGCAGGAACTCGCCGCCCCCGCGGCGGGTCTCCTTCACGAAGTCCGGCGCCGCGACCTCCTTGGGGCCGAACCCGGCGGATTTCGCGGCGTCGCGGATGCCGGCCCCGTCGAGGACGCAGCCGCCGGCGGAGAGGCAGGTCAAGAGGATTGCGGTGCGGGCGGCGACGGGCGAAAGAGCAGGAAACGCGGGCATGACGTTTGGGAAACCTTGCGCGAGGGCACCGTGGCAGTGCGGAAACCCGGTCCGGTCATCTGGCGGAACCGGCGGTTTGCGACGATATTTTGTCGGAAAGGCGGCTTGCTGCGGCGGACCGTCGACATGAGGGAGGAGAACGCGCGTGACGTCTGAGAGGAGTACGGCGCCGGTTGCGGATGTGGAGGCCCTGTCGCGCAATGCGGGCCTGATGACCGAGCAGTTCAGCCGGGCGCTCGCCGCCTACGCCAAGCCCCTCGAGGAGGGCAAGCCGAACACGGCGCTCGCCGAATCGGTGACCGAGGTGGTGCGCACGCTCGGCACCGTGGCCGAGAAGTGGTTCACCGATCCGCAGAAGGCGCTGGAGGCCCAGTCGCTGATCGGCGGTCAGTTCCTGGCCCTGTGGGGCTCGACGCTGCAGCGGATGCAGGGCGAGACGACGGTCACCCCCGTCGCCCTGCCCGATCCCAAGGACAAGCGCTTCGCCGCGCCCGAATGGACGACGAACCCGGTCTTCGACTTCCTGAAGCAGGGCTACCTGATCACCACCCGCTGGGCCGAGATCCTGGTCGACGAGGCCGAGGGGCTCGATCCGCATACCCGGGCCAAGGCGCAGTTCTACGTCCGGCAGATCTCCGGCGCGATGTCGCCGTCGAACTTCCTCGCCACCAACCCGGAGCTGATCCGCGAGACGTTTCGCGAGAACGGCGCCAACCTCGTGCGCGGCATGAAGATGCTGGCCGAGGACGTCGAGGCCGGCGGCGGCGAGTTGCGCGTGCGCCAGACCGATCCGGGCCAGTTCAAGGTCGGCGTCAACATGGCGAACACCCCGGGCGAGGTGGTGTTCCGCAACGACCTGATCGAGCTGATCCAGTACGCCCCGCAGACCGACACGGTGCTGAAGCGCCCGCTGCTGATCGTGCCGCCGTGGATCAACAAGTTCTACATCCTCGATCTGAACAAGGACAAGAGCTACATCGGCTGGGCGGTGAGCCAGGGCCTGACGGTGTTCGTGATCTCCTGGGTCAATCCGGACGCGCGCCACGCCAGCAAGGATTTCGAGAGCTACATGCGCGAGGGCATCTTCGCGGCACTGGAGGCGATCGAGCGGGCGACCGGCGAGCGCCAGGTCTCGGCGGTGGGCTACTGCGTCGGCGGCACGCTGCTCGCCGTGAGCCTGGCCTACATGGCGGCGGTCGGCGACGACCGTATCGCCAGCGCCACCTTCCTGACCACCCAGGTCGACTTCACCCATGCCGGCGACCTGAAGGTCTTCGTCGACGAGGCGCAGATCCGCTCGATCGAATCCGGCATGCAGAGCCGCGGCTACCTCGAAGGCGCCAAGATGGCCAACGCCTTCAACATGCTGCGGCCGAACGACCTGATCTGGCCCTACGTCGTCAACAACTACCTGAAGGGCAAGGCGCCGCTGCCCTTCGACCTCTTGTACTGGAACTCCGACGCGACCCGGATGCCGGCCGCCAACCACTCGTTCTACCTGCGCAACTGCTACCTCGACAACAAGCTGTCGCGCGGCGAGATGATGATCGGCAACGTGCGCCTCGACCTCGGCAAGGTGACGGTCCCGGTCTTCAACCTGGCGACGCGAGAGGACCACATCGCCCCGGCCCTCTCGGTCTTCGAGGGCTGCCGCGCCTTCGGCGGCTCCGTCGACTACGTCTTGGCGGGGTCGGGCCACATCGCCGGCGTCGTCAACCCGCCGGCCAAGCCCAAATACGGGTACTGGACCGGCGGTCCCGCCCACGGCTCGCTCCAGGACTGGATCGCCTCCGCCACCGAGCATCCCGGCTCGTGGTGGCCGTACTGGTTCTCATGGCTCGAGTACCAGAATTCCGAGCGGGTGCCGGCGCGCCAGCCCGGCGGCGGAGTGCTGCCGTCGCTCGGCGCGGCGCCGGGGACCTACGTGCTCGAGAAGGCGTGAGATGACGAATAGCCTCCGGGACCCTGTCCCGGGGGCTATTCGATGCTGACGCCGCCACAGCCAGCGACAACGGCGATCGGGAGTTTTGTGAGAGACACTTAGCCGAGGGCAGTGCGCCGTGCCTGCTCGGTTCGGCCTCGAGGTCTCTCCTGAGGCGGGCTATCTGTCGCTCATGGTGGCGCACCGCGACGTAGGCGGCGACGACGACGGGCACGATCAGGGAGAGAACTGCGTATTCGTTCACGGAACGAGGCCTCGCAGAGCGATCCGTGCAAGAACATGTTGGGACGCAGAGCCCGCGCGACAAGAGAGAAAAATCCGGATGCCGCTCTCATCTGCCTTACATGAGCTTGATCTGGCCACGCCGGCCAACTGAATTATTATAGAATAAATTATCGCGCTATTTTAATTATATACAATATTTACGTTGATTTGTCCGCACTCTAGACTGCAAGCAACAGCGGCGCAAAGCCGAGATTTGTTAATGCTAAGATTTTTTGTTCGAATCGCCCGTTCTCCACCTCGCCCCTTTCCCGGACGACTGAAGCGATAGCGGAAGGAGATCCGGGATCCAGCAGAGAAAGCGCCGCGAAGCGGCTCTGCATGCTGCGGCGTTGCAGACATAGAGACGCTTCGCGACTTCTTACGCTGGATCCCGGATCTCCTTCCGCTGACGCTCCAGTCGTCCGGGAAAGGGGAGGTCTACGATCGATCGCCTTACAAGCTCGGCATTGGCGTGCAGTCATGTACCGCGGTCGGTTCCGGGGCCGCGCAGCGGATCCCGGAACGACGTGCAATATGGAGACGCCGTCGAGAGGAGCGGTCGAACGCCCCCGTCGAAGCCCCTCCCGTCAGTACTTCCGCACCAGCGGCACCGGGATCGGCGCCGGGGCCGGCGGGTTGTCCCAGCGGTACTTCAGGCCGACCGAGACGATGTCGGCGCTGGCCTCCGAGGTCGCCAGGAAGGCGAGCGGCGCCGTGTAGAGCGGCTCGCCCGGCACGATCGCGATCCGGTTGCGGCCGCCGACGGAGAACAGGTGCTGGTACGAGACGTCGAACTGGATCTTCTCGCTGTAGCGGTAGCTGGCGCCGACCGAGGCGAAGTAGCGGTCGCCGTCGGGCAGGCGGGTCGAGCGGTTCGAGAGGTCGATCGGCGACTGCTCGTAGGCGAAGCCGAGGCGGCCGGTCCATTGCGGGGTGAAGTCGTACTCGGCGCCGACCGAGTAGTAGAACCCGTTCTTGTAGTTCAGCGGCAGAGCCGTCACCGGCCGGCCGAGCGCCAGCGAGACGATCGCCGGCGAGCCGATCCGGGTCCAGTTGTCCCACTCGAAGCCGAAGTTCAGGCGGAAGTCCTGGGTGATCGCCTGGGTCAGGCCGACCGAGACCTTCTCGGGAGTGTTGAGCGAGGCGCGGACCTGGCCGATGCCGTAGGCCGAGCCCTCGATCTGGTGGTTGATCGAGGAGCGGTAGCCGACGCCGACCGTGGTGCCCTCCGAGAGGCGCGCCACCACGCCCGCCGTAAAGCCCCAGCCCCAATCGTCGCCCTTGAGGAACGCCGTCTGGGCGCCCGGGGTGATGCCGGTGGCCTGGCGGAGCGTCAGCTTGAAGTATTCGAGCACCGGCCCGGCCGCGACCGACAGCCAATCGTTGACCTTGTAGCCGATCACCGGGTTGAAGTTGAGCGAGAAGATTTTCGACGACCGGCTGTAGGTCTGGCCGGCCCAGACCGGGTTCGGCTTGGTGATCAGGCCGAACGGCGCGGCGCCGGACAGGCCGATGAACAGCCGGTCGCTGAGCTGGTAGTTCGTGTAGGTCGCCGGCAGCACCGCCGCCTGGCCGATATCGCCGGAATTGCCGAGCCCGATCAGCGGCGGGAAGGTGCCGGTCGTGGGGGTGATGGTCGCCGAGGGCGCGACCAGGGTGGCGTTGAAGTCCGAGTTCCAGCCCGGCTTCATCGTCACGACGGCCGGGTTCCAGAACATCGACGACAGGCCGCCGGAGCCGGCCGCCGCGCCCGCGAAGGCGAGGCCCATCGCCTGGGCGCTCTGCTCGCGCAACCCGAACGCCGCCGCCTGCGCCGCACCATTGGCCCCCGCCAGCAGCATCAGCGATGCACCGGCGAGCAGCGCCACCCTCCTCGAACCCGTCATGACGTTACCCCAGACCCCAAGAATTCCGTGCCGCGCGGCTCTACGGACGCCCACAGCTTGAGCGGGATGATGCGGCAGCAGGCAGCTTTCAGGCAATCCCGGGGACGTGCCCAGGATCTATCAGGCCGACTTAAGTAAAGGCGTGCAATTTCTGCTCAAGATCGCATCATCTCAGTCGAGATTAGGAATCCGGTCTGCATATCAGGCCCTCTCCTGTAGAGGCAAAGATGGAGCCGGCCGGCCCCGCCCGCCGCGCCGACACGGTTTCGCCCCAGATGTGACGAAACTGCAACGGGCGAAGCCGCCCTCGGACGGGCTCGCCGGCTTGCGGCGGCCCGGCGCCGGCGCCAATGTCCTGGCCCGCGTGGATCTGGAGCAGTGCCCGATCGCGTTGCGATCGGGCACTGCTCCAGCTCTTTGATTTTGTCGCATTTTCTGCGACGAACCGGTTTCCACTTCGTCGGAAAATGCTTTGGGGAGACGACCAATGAAGCTTGTGCGCTGGGGCGAGAACGGGGCGGAGAAGCCGGGCCTCGTCGACGGGAGCGGCGCGATCCGCGACCTGTCCGGGGTGATCCGCGACATCGCCGGCCCGTTCCTCGCCGCCGACACCCTCCAGACCCTGCGCGGCATCGACCCTGCGACCCTGCCCGAGGTGCCGGCCGGCACGCGGCTGGGGCCGTGCGTCGGCCATGTGCGCAACTTCATCGCCATCGGCCTCAACTACGCCGACCATGCCGCCGAGACCGGTTCGCCGATCCCCGCCGAGCCGATCCTGTTCAACAAGGCGCCGTCCTGCATCGTCGGCCCGAACGACGACGTGATCCTGCCCAAGAGCTCGGCCAAGACCGACTGGGAGGTCGAGCTCGCCATCGTGATCGGCAAGCGCGCGTCCTATGTCCACGCCAACGAGGCGCTGGACTACGTCGCGGGCTACTGCGTCTGCCACGACGTGTCCGAGCGCGAGTTCCAGCTCGAGCGCGGCGGCACCTGGACCAAGGGCAAGGGCTGCCCGACCTTCGGTCCCCTCGGCCCGTGGCTCGTCACCCCGGACGAGATCGCCGACGTGCAGAATCTCGGGATGTGGCTCGACGTGAACGGCGAGCGGATGCAGACCGGCTCGACCCGCACGATGATCTTCGACTGCCGGCAGATCGTCTCCTACCTGTCGCACTTCATGCTGCTCGAGCCCGGCGACGTCATCACCACCGGCACGCCGCCCGGCGTCGGCATGGGCATGAAGCCGGCCCGCTTCCTGAAGTCCGGCGACGTCGTCACCCTCGGGATCGAGTCCCTGGGCGAGCAGCGCCAGACCGTCGTGGCCTTCGACGACTGGACCGCCAAGGTGGCGGCCGGCCAGCCGACCAACTGAGGCGCGACGGCCCGCGGGCTGCGTCCCGCGGGCCCGTCCGGAGGGCAGAGCCATGGACGTGCTCGTCGTCGACGACCACCCGATCGTGCTGCAGGGCTGCCGCCGGGTGCTGGAGGATGCCGGTGTCGGGACCGTGCACGAGGCCACCGGCATCGCCGCGGGCTACCGCCGCTTTCGCCGGCACCGGCCCGACCTCGTGGTCGCCGACCTGACCTTCCAGGGCGCCTCGCTCAGCGGCCTGGCGCTGATCCGCCGGATCCGGGCGGTGGCTCCTGACACCCGCATCCTGGTCTTCAGCATGCACGACGACCCGGAGATCGCGGTCCGCGCCCTGGAGAGCGGGGCGGCCGGCTACGTGCTGAAGGACACCGCCTCGTCGGAGCTGCACCTCGCCTTCGAGCGCGTGCGGGACGGCGGCACCTACGTCGCGCCGTCGCTTGCCGCCGAGGTCGACCGCCTGCGGCGCGAGGCGCCGGCCGCCCCTCCCCTCACCCCGCGCGAGCGGCAAATCCTGGCCCGCCTCGGCGCCGGGCGCTCGCACGGGGCGATCGCCGAGGAACTGGGGCTCAGCTACAAGACCATCGCCAATGCCTGCACGCAGCTGCGCCGCAAGCTCGGCGCCCGCACCCTCGCCGACCTGATCCGCATCGCCCTGCGCGAGGCGGGGCGGAACCCCTGATTCCCGCAGGCCGGCTTCCCCTGACCTTGCCCGAACCTTGGCCGTACGA
Organism: Methylobacterium sp. 17Sr1-1; assembly: GCF_003173775.1. NCBI lineage: Bacteria > Pseudomonadati > Pseudomonadota > Alphaproteobacteria > Hyphomicrobiales > Methylobacteriaceae > Methylobacterium > Methylobacterium sp. 17Sr1-1. Next base: position 3,091,077 of record NZ_CP029552.1, read on the forward strand.
TGGCGCGCCGCGCCGCACCGCTTGGCGCGGGTCTTCCTTGCGAAGACAGTTAACCGATGTAAACCATACCAGGAGACGAAACAAACATCTTCGAGTATACGCTAGAATATCATTATTTACACTGTTCCATAATGTCGCCTTCTTCAGTTTTATGTTGCGCCGCGTCAAGCAACAAAAACGGGAATGCGAAATGGTTTCGAAGGCAAAGCTGGCGATCCTCGGTCTCGCAGCAGCGGGCGCCGTCGGAGTGACGTTACAAGCCAGCACGCCCGCCGAAGCCCAGTCCGGTCGTGCCTCCTGGTACGGCCCCGGATTTCAGGGCCGGCGCACTGCGAACGGTGAGCGCTTCAACACGCACGCCTTCACGGCGGCTCATCGCCGCCTCCCCTTCGGCACCCGGGTTCGGGTCACCAACACGTCGAACGGCCGCTCGGTCGTGGTGCGCATCAACGATCGCGGCCCCTTCGTCGGCGGCCGGGTGATCGACCTGTCCCAGGCCTCCGCCCGGGCGATCGGCATCGCGGGCGTCGCCCGCGTGCGCCTCAGCCGCCTCTGAGCGGCGCTCCCGCTCTCGCGCCAAGAGACGTTGCGCCGAGAGACGTCGCACCAAGAGACGTCGCGGCGTAGGGGGGGCCCGACTTCTCGCGATCCTGCGCCGCCATCCGGTGCGATTCAGCCTCCGGAAGAAATCTTCTGGAAATCATCTACGGCGAAGACGATATCCGATCCGTCCAGTCCCGACGCCGCCTCGTCTTGAAAGCGGTGCGGTCCGGGACGGGTCGATCGGTTCGTGCGGCAGTCGAGAGGGGCGTTCCGGCGCCGGCCGCGGCTTTCGCCGATGATCAAGTCTTGGATCCTACCGCAGCGGACGCGTCTGCGCGGCCTTGTTCGGCCGCGAGGCGGGCGCGTACGGCCAAGGTACCCTATTGCGGCCGGGATCGTCGGGCAGGCTCCCGCCTTCGCCCGCCCCCGGCCTTCCCCCACCCTCCCGGAGAGACATCGTGCTCCTGCGTTCCACCCTCATCCTCGTCCTGACCACCGGCGCCGCCCTCGCCCAGCCCGCCCTCGCCCAATCGGCGATGGTCGATCGCGCGGTGCTCAAGCAGTACTGCACCGGCGATTATCTGACCTATTGCGGCAACCTCTCGCCGGACGGGCCCGAGGTGCAGGCCTGCTTCCGCCACAACAAGTCCAAGCTGTCGCCGGACTGCCAGGCCGCGATCAGCAGCTACATGAAGGCGCAGCGCAAGGGCTGACGACCGGGGGCCCTCCCCTGGCGGGAGGGCGGTCGGCCCGGCGCCGCACCCACCGAGCGGAGCCCCGGGCACCCGGTCCGCGGCCGGTCGACTGCCTTCCACAATATTGCGCCCCAATCATTGGCTTGCTCCATGATTTGCGCCTGCCCGGGCGGCACATCCGAGGCGGCGCGGCAAATCGTGACAGGGCCTCCACATCACGCTTGGCCGGCGACGCTGCCGCTCTATCTTTCGCCGGTACGCGAGGTCCGCGCCGGAGCATCGCGCGCCGTCGATCGGATCCTATGGCAATACTCCGAGATGCACGGCTCTTTTGCTGCGTCAGTATTTGATCTGACAAGAAATCTCGTTGGGTAATAGGTATATTTTCATAGCCAATCTTTGATCATAAGTATGATTTCCTTCATCCTTCAATAAGAATTCGGGAGCACGGTCTCCGGTACGTGCTGCGAGAGACCAACCCCTTGTCCTTCCTCCAATCGAGCCATGCCGCCCTGCTCGCGGCCGTCGACCGGTCGCAAGGCCGGATCGAGTTCGACCCGGCCGGGATGATCCTGGACGCGAATGCCTGCTTCCTGGGCCTGACCGGCTACACCCTGGCCGAACTCCGGGGCCGGCATCACAGCCTGCTGATGCCGCCGGGCGAACGCGACGGCCCGGACTACGCGGCGTTCTGGCAGGGTCTGCGGGAGGGCCGGTTCGAGACCCGGGAGTTCCGCCGGATCGCCAAGGACGGGCGCTCGATCTGGATCCAGGCCTCCTACAATCCGGTGCTCGACCGGCGCGGCCGTGTGGTGCGGATCGTGAAGCTCGCCTCCGACATCACCGCCCGCAAGGAGCACGACGCCTATCTGGCCGGCCAGATCGCCGCCCTCGACCGCTCGCAGGCGGTGATCCACTTCACGCCCGACGGGATCATCACCGAGGCCAACGCCATCTTCCTCGACGCGATGGGATATGCCCGCGACGAGGTGGTGGGGCGCCACCACGGCCTGTTCGTCGCCGAGGCCGAGCGGACGAGCGCTGCTTACGCCGCATTCTGGCAGGGCCTGGCCGCCGGGCGCCACCAGGCCGGCGAGTTCCACCGCGTCGCCAAGGGCGGCCGCGACGTGTGGATCTTCGGCGCCTACCACCCGGTGCTCGACCTCGACGGCAAGCCCTGCGCGGTGGTGAAGTTCGCCACCGACATCACCCAGCAGGTGCTCGACCGCCAGCGCCGCAGCGTGGGCCAGCGGACGATCGAGGCGGACATCGCGGCGATCACGGTCGCGGTCTCGGAGGTCTCGGCCCAGGCCCGCACCACCAGCGAGCAGACGGCCCAGACCTCCGGCAACGTCGAGGCGGTGGCCGCCGGCACCGAGGAATTCGCCGCCTCGATCGCCGAGCTCGGCCGCCATGCCGAGGATGCCCGCGCCGCCTCCGACGCGGCGGTGCAGAAGGCCCAGGATGCCGGCGGCATCGTGGCGAGCCTGACCCAGGCCGCCGACCGGATCGGCGAGGCGGTGTCGCTGATCCGCTCCATCGCCGATCAGACCAACCTGCTCGCGCTCAACGCCACCATCGAGGCGGCCCGGGCCGGTCAGGCCGGCCGCGGCTTCGCGGTGGTCGCCGCCGAGGTCAAGGCGCTCGCCGGCCAGTCGGCCCGGGCGACGCAGGAGATCGGCACGCAGATCGACGCCGTGCAGGGCGCGACCTCCGAGGCGGTCGCGGCGATCGCGGGGATCGTCACGGCGATCGGCACCGTCAGCGAGATCTCGGTCGGGGTCTCGACCGCCATCACCCAGCAGGCCGCGGTGACCCGCGACATGTCGGCCAACATGCAGAACGCCGCCCGCAGCGTCGCCTCGGTACGCCGGAACATGGAGCGGATCACCGGCTCGGCGGACGACGTCGACAGTTCGATCCGCAAGGTGTCGCAGGCGGCGCGGGCGCTGCTCTGAGGTCGGGCGCCGGCGTCGCTCAGGCGCTGAGCCCGAGGAGCACGACCAGGGCGATCCCGAGGGCGAGGCACGAGGCTGCGGCGAACAGGACGGGCATCTTTGGGCCTCCAGGGGAGCGGCGACGGCTCGGCCGTGCTAGCGCCGGAGTGAGGCCGCTCCGTGACGGTGGGGCAGGATGCTCGGCCGCGACCCGATCGGCCCGGGCGACGCGGCGGCCTCACGCGGCCCGGCCGGCCTGCCCCACGCGCGCGGACGACCCGACTCGCCCCGCGAGGCATGTTCCTGTAGTATGGCTGTTCGCGCAAGCAAGGAGAGCCATGCATCTCGTCGTGACGGCCCACACCCCGGACGGGCACCTTTCGTACCAGCGCTCCTCACCGGAGGCGGCTTTGGAGAAGGCGGACGAACTCGCGGCGGACGGCCACGAGTGGATCGTGATCACCGACATCACCGGCCGCCACTACCAGCCCGGCGAGTTCGACGACCTGTTCGTGCATCCGGGCCAGTGACACGATTTCTGCATTGCGTCAGCGATCCGACGGGATCGCCTGAAGCAATCGGAAATCGCATGAGGGCGCGGGGGCGAGGCCGGTCTCGTCCCCGCCCGTTCCGCGCCCGTGCGGGCATCCCGGCGCGGATGACGGCCCAGCCGAACCCGCCGATCGGCGTAAGCGCCGCCCCCGAAATGCGGTCCGGCTCCTCCGACTCGACAAGGTTGCTCCGCCCCCGACCCATGGTCTGATCGCGGCCCAGTGCACCTCACGACACTCCCGCCGCACTGGCGCCGCCCCAGCGCGCGACGCCGGTGACCGGGAGTGTCGCGAGAGACACTGAAGCGTGGAGGACCGCGGGGTGCGGTCGTCTCGCGCCGGCTGACCTCCCGCGACACGCGCGCAGCCGAGACGTGCAACCGGGACCGGCCAGCCAGGGTCGGCCATGCCGAAGGGTCGGACATGCCGAGCGTCGACGTCATCATTCCCTGCTATCGCTACGCGGATTTCCTCGCCGAGAGCGTCGGCAGCGTCCTCGCGACCGAGGATTGCGACGTCCGGGTCCTGATCCTCGACGACGCCTCGCCCGACCACACGCCGGAGGTGGCGGGAGCCCTGTGCCGGGCCGATTCCCGGGTGGAGTACGTCCGGCACGCGACCAACCACGGCCACATCGCCACCTACAACGAGGGCTTGGCCTGGGCGCGGGCGGAATGCCTGCTCCTGCTCTCGGCGGACGATTTCGTCACGCCCGGGGCCTTGTCCCGGGCGGCGCACCTGATGCAGGCGCGGCCGGAGCTGAGCCTGGTCTACGGTCCGTATCTCAGCGTCGAGGAGGGCAAGCCCCGCCCGGAGATGCCGCCGGCCGATCGCGAGGCCGGCCACACGGTCTACGACACGCGGCAGTTCTTCGCGCTCAACCGCTTCATCAACCCGATCCACACGTCGACCGCCGTGGTGCGCACCGCGATCCAGCACCGGGTCGGCGGCTACAAGGCGGAGCTGACCCATTCGGGCGACCAGGAGATGTGGCTGCGGCTCGCCCTGCACGGATCGGTCGCCCGGATCGACCGGCCGCAGGGCGTCTGGCGCCAGCACGGCAGCAACATGTCGTCGTTCTACTACGAGCAGATGCTGCGCGACATCGACCAGCGCAAGCTGATGTTCGACACCGTCTTCGGCTACCCCGAGGCCGCGCCGGTCGCCGACATGGAGGCGCCGATGCGCCTCGGGCTCGCCATGGCGGCGGTGCGCCACGCCAGCCAGCCCTTCGACCGGGGCGACGCCGCGGGCGCCCGCCACATGATGGCGCATGCCGCCGGCCTCAGCCCGGCGGTGCGCCGCACGCGGCTGTGGTGGCTGCAGGCCGCCAAGCTGGCGATGGGCCCGCGCGCCTGGCAGGCCGTGCGCCCGGTCGTCACGAAGCGGCTCGGCCTGTCGCTCGGCCGCTTCGTCGCCCCGATCGAGCGCCCGGACGCGGTGTAGGACGGGCGCGGGGGATGGCCCTCTGGACGGTCCCGTCCGCGGCGCCGTTCCGCAGCCGTGGAAGCGGAGCCTGGAATCGGCACCGCCGGATTTCTGAAGCCGGCTTGATGATTCTCACCGATCTCACACCCACAGGGTCATTCCGGGGCCGCGCAGCGGAGCCCGGAGTGCCGCGGGCACGCCCAGAACCGCTGAGCGTTCAGGACAGGGCGGAGATCGCTCCGCCTTCTTCTGGAACACCTGAGATTCCGGATTCCGGGCTCCGCTGCGCGGCCCCGGAATGACGCGGAGGGATTCAAGCGCCGGCAGCACTTGCGAGGGATCTCGCGCGCAAAAAGTCCCTATCCGTCAGCTTCACGCAGCGCCGAGCGCGTCGCGCTGGACCGGCGGCAGCGTGCGCACGGGGAAGGGAATGATCTGGCAGCGGCTCCCCGGCTCCGCGGCGGCGTCGCGCCGGCGGGCCGAGCGCTCGACCGCGGAGGCGATCGCCAGCTTCGCGCGCGGGGAATAGCCGCGACGGCGCAGCCAGGCCGGGATCGGGGAGACGCTTCTCTTCGACATAATCCGTGTGCCGTTGCTGGGTGGGCGACGGCGTTAGTTCAAACATGGATGCCGGACCCGGGAAACGCCTCGGCGTCCCAATCTCTTGCACCAGAATCCCAACGCGCGGCCATCGATCTTGAAGGCCGGCGCGGCGGCCCGACGTCGACCGGCCGCGCACCGTGGTGGGAATCGCCGGGCGAGCCGCGGCCGATGCCGCCTCCACCCTTCGCCGTAGCTCCTTTCCCCCTGACGGCCGGTGGCCGGTGGCCGGAAGGCGCGGCTCTCGGCCCAAGGCCCGCCTGCTAATCAGGATCCGGACACGGCGCGGCCTCCCGCGCCCTAGCCGGGACTCCCGCCATGGCCTCCTACCCCCTCCCCGCCGTCTCCGTGGTGATCCCGCTGTTCCAGAAGGCGGACGTGATCGGCGAGACGATCGAGGCGGTGCTCCGGCAGACCTATCCGCTGTTCGAGGTGATCGTGGTCGACGACGGCTCGACCGATGGCGGCGGCGACGTCGTCGCGGCGTTCACGGACCGCAGGATCCGCCTGATCCGCCAGGCCAATGCCGGCGCGTCGGCAGCGCGCAACCGGGGCGTCGCCGCGGCGCGGGGCGACTGGATCGCCTTCCTCGACGCCGACGACCTGTGGGCCGGCCGGCACCTCGAGAACCTGATGGCGGCGGCCTCCCGGGGGGATGCGGTCGCGGTCTTCGCCAACCACCTGCTGGCCAGCCGCTCCGCGCCGGTGATGAAGGCCGACGTGCCCGACCAGCGCGTCGACGATCCCTTCGCCTTCGTGCTCGCGACCTACCCCTACGCGGTGCATCCGAGCAGCCTCCTGGTGGAGCGGGCCGCGCTGATCCGGGCCGGCCTGTTTCCGGTCGGGGCCGTGATGGGGGAGGACACCGACACCTGGTGCCGTCTCGCCCTCGAGGGTCCGTTCCGCTACGTCGCCGAGCCCACGGCGGTGTACCGCGACGGCCATCCGACCAGCGCGCTCGCCGGCCAGATGCGCCGCCGCCCGCTGCCGCCGCCCTTCGACCGGACGCTCACCGCGCTCCTGCGCCACGGCACGGTGCCGCGCCACCTCGTGCGCTCCGCCGGGCGCTACCGCAACTTCCTGATGCTCGAATACGCCCGCCAGCTCCTCGACAGCGGCGACGCGGACGCCGCGCGCGACACCTTACGGCGCCATTGCCGCCTCGCCGACGATCCTCTGCGCTACGCCCGGCGCTTCCTGCGCACGTGGTCGTTCGGGCACCGGCTCTACGCGCTGTCGCGGCAATGGGTGCCGTCGCGGTGAAGGCAGGCTCCCCTACCCCTCCGGCCGCGCCAGCACCCCGCCGGTGATCGCCTGGCTCACGCCGGTCGTCGACGGGAAGGTGATCGGCAGGCCCTCCACCGAGCGCACCGCGAGATAGGCGAAGGCCTGGGCCTCCAGGAAGGCGGAGGACCAGCCGATCGCGTCCGCCGTCGTGATCTCGGCGCGCAGGTAGTAGTTGAGCTGGCGCAGCAGCTCGCCGTTGCGGGCTCCGCCGCCGGCGACGATCCAGCGGGTCGGCGGGTCGGAGGCGTGGTCGAGGGCGCGGGCGACCGCCCGGGCGGTGAAGGCGGTGAGCGTGGCGGCGCCGTCCTCGGTCGAGAGCTGGCCGGCGAGCTTGTGCGAGAACCAGTTCCGGTCGAGCGACTTCGGCGGCCGGCGCGAGAAGAACGGGTGGATCAGGAGCCAGGCGAGCAGCGGCTCGTCGGGCCGGCCGCGAGCCGCCGTGCGGCCGTTGTCGTCGAGGGCGTGGCCGGTGCGCTCGCGCATCCAGTCGTCGATCAGGGCGTTGCCCGGGCCGGTATCGAAGGCGAGGATCTTGCCGTCCCGGGCGATCAGCGTCGCGTTGGCCACGCCCCCGATATTCAGGATGCCGAGGCTGTCGGTGAAGCCCGAGGCCTGGGCGAGCGCCCGGTGAAAGACCGGCACCAGCGGCGCCCCCTGCCCACCCGCCTCGATGTCGGCGTTGCGCAGGTCCGACACGACCTTGATGCCGAGACGGCGGCTCAACGCCTGGCCGTCGCCGATCTGCACGCTCATCTTCTGGTCGGGCCGGTGCACCACGGTCTGGCCGTGGAAGCCGATCACGTCGATGTCGGCGGCGCTCAATCCGTTCTCGGAGAGGAAATTCTCAACCGCCTCGGCGTGGAGGCGGGTCACCAGATCCTCGGCTTGGGACAAGCAGCCCGGGCGCTCGCTGCGCTCGGTGACGGCTTCCGCATCGATCAGGGCCTGGCGCAGGAGCGCCCGGTCGTCGTCGGAATAGGCACGATAGCCGGTGGGCCCGAGGGGCTCGAGGTATCCGTTGTGGCTGCGCGCGACCCGGATGGTCTCGCCGTCGGTCTCGATCAGCGCGACGTCGACGCCGTCGAGGGAGGTGCCGCTCATCAGCCCGATCGCGCGCCGCATCGCCATTCCGAATCGCCCCCGTGCCTTTCGGGGCCGGCTTTGCTATGCACCGACCCGTTCCGAATCCGACGGAGCTAGCATGGCGGCGCCGCGCTGTCGCCGAGCCCACGGCAGATTGCCTTCCACGAGACCGATCGAGAGTACCATGGCCGCGCCCACCGACTTCGCGCCGCGTTCCGACTTCCTCCGCGTTCTCCTGGAGCGCGGCTACGTCCACCAATGCTCCGACTTTTCGGGCGTGGACGAGGCGGCCCGCGAGGGCCGGCTGACGGCCTATGTCGGCTACGATTGCACGGCGCCGTCGCTGCATATCGGCCACCTGCTCTCGATCATGATGCTGCACTGGCTCCAGGCGACCGGCGGCAAGCCGGTGGCGCTGATGGGTGGCGGCACCACGCGCGTCGGCGACCCGTCGGGCCGCGACGAGAGCCGCAAGATCCTGACGCTCGATCAGATCGAGGCCAACAAGACCGAGATCGGCAAGACCTTCTCGCGCTTCCTCGATTTCGGAGCGGGCTCCAACGCCGCGCTGATGGCCGACAACGCCGAGTGGCTGACCACGCTCAACTACATCGAGATGCTGCGCGAGATCGGCCGGCACTTCTCGGTCAACCGGATGCTGTCGATGGACAGCGTGCGGCTGCGGCTGGAGCGTGACCAGGAGCTGTCGTTCCTGGAATTCAACTACATGATCCTGCAGGCCTACGACTTCGTCGAGCTGAACCGCCGCTACGGCGTGACGCTGCAGATGGGCGGCTCGGACCAGTGGGGCAACATCGTCACCGGCATCGATCTCGGCCGGCGCCTCGGCACGCCGCAGCTCCACGCCCTGACCTGCCCGCTGATGACGACGGCGTCCGGCGCCAAGATGGGAAAGACGGCGTCCGGCGCGGTCTGGCTCAACCCGGACATGCTGAGCCCGTACGATTACTGGCAGTTCTGGCGCAACACCGAGGACGCCGATGTCGGCCGCTTCCTGCGCCTGTTCACCTTGATGCCGCTCGACGAGGTGGCGAGGCTCGAGGCCCTGGGCGGCCAGGAGATCAACGAGGCCAAGAAGGTTCTCGCCACCGAGGCGACCGCCCTGCTGCACGGCCGCGAGGCGGCGGACGGCGCCGCCGAGACGGCGCGGCGCACCTTCGAGGAGGGCGCGCTGGCGCAAAGCCTGCCCACCGTCGAGGTCTCCCGCGCGGCGATCGAGGCGGGGCTGGGCGTGCTCTCGGCCTTCGGGCCGGATCACGCGGCGCTGGTGCCCTCGACCAGCGAGGCGCGGCGGCAGGTGAAGAGCGGCGGGCTCAAGGTCAACGACGCGCCCGTCACCGACGAGCGCGCGGTGATCGGTGCCGGCGACGTCACCCCGGAGGGCGTGGTGAAGCTGTCCTTCGGGCGCAAGAAGCACGTGCTGCTGCGGGTGGTGTAAGGGTCGATCGGCGGCGCAACCCTTTTTCCGGCGCGAGCAAGGCCTCTTGAGAGATCTTGGAAGATAAAGCGCAGGTCTCCCCTCTCCCGTGTGGGAGAGGGGATCTCGCGCCATATCTTGTTCCGGAGGCTGTTTCGACAGTAGCGGATCGGTGGACGTCAACACGCCGCCACATTGGCCGCCAGTCCGCCCAGCGACGTCCCCTTGTACTTCGCCTGCATGTCGTGCCCGGTCTGCCCGAACAGCTCGACGCTCATCCGCGCCACATCCGTCTTGGAGGCGATCCGCGCGGAAGCGACGCGCGGCCACCATCGGGTCGATCGTGTGCGAGCTCGACGGGCCGATGCCGATCTTGAACAGGTCGAAGGCACTGATCAGGGGTCGCCTCGGAGCCTGGATGATGGAGCGGACCGACCTGACACCCTGCATGTCATCCCGGGGCCGCGCAGCGGAACCCGGGATCCGCAACCGCGACGGTCCAGGGTGAAGCGGAACGCTGCCCGCCTCGTCAGGCCACCTCAGCGGCTATGGATCCCGGGTTCTCGACTTCGTCGAGCCCCGGGATGACGTGGAGCGTGGGTCGATGTGTGCGTCAGATCGACAGAACCACACGACCGAACAAGCGCTCAACCCGCCGACTGCGCCGCCTCGACCAGGAAGCCGTGGACGTAGGCCGAGAACGAGCGCCAGCATTCGACGCGATACGGGAGCCCTGGGCCGTGGTGCCGGATCAGCACGATCTCCGCCTTGCCGAGCAGCGTGCGGGTCGCGGAGCCCGCCGGGAAGGCGGTCTCGCCGAGATCGAGGGGGCAGCCGGCATTGAGCGCCAAAGCGGCCCGCGCGCCACCGACATCGATGCCGACATTGCGGTGGGAGATGTCGACGATCGCGTGGAACCGTTCGCCGAGATCCGCGCCGAGCGCCCCCGGCAGGGTGTCGGCCTCGGATTCGTCGGTGCCGATCAGCCACTCGTCGGGGCCGAGCCGGGCGATCCAGCGCCGCGCGTCGCCGCTCACCGTGTTGATCGGCCGGTCGAGGGGAAGGCCCGCCGCCGAGGCGGCGGGGCCGCGGACGCGCAACGAGAACCGCGCCTCGGGCCCGGCGGGCCGGATCACGATGCCGGACCCGGCCGGGTCGGCGGCCGGGGAACGGCCGAGGGGGCGCGCGCGGGCGGTGCGGTAGAGGGCCTCAAGCATGGATGCGCTCGCCTGTGGGATCGAGGAAGACCGGATCGACGACCGTGACGCGGGCAAAGCCCTCCGGCGTCGTAGCGTGGAGGTGGCCACCCAGCCGCGCGCGCCCGTCCGCCACCAGGGCGAGCGCGATCGAGCGCCCGCAAGTCGGGCTGGCATAGCTCGACGTGACGTGGCCGAGCATCCGCATCGGGATCGACTGGCCCGGATCGGCGACGAGCTGCGCGCCCTCGTCGAGGACGAGCCTGGAATCGTCGGTGACGAGGCCGACGAGCTGCTTGCGGCCGCTCGCCACCACGTCGGGCCGGGCGAGCGAGCGCTTGCCGACGAAGTCCTTCTTCGCCTTGGCGATCATGCCCGACAGGCCGACATCGTCCGGCGTCACCGTGCCGTCGGTCTCCTGGCCGACGATGATGTAGCCCTTCTCGGCCCGCAGCACGTGCATCGTCTCGGTGCCGTAGGGAGTGATGCCGTGGGCCTCGCCGGCGGCGCAGACGGCCTCCCAGACCGTCAGGGCATGGTCGGACGGCACGTTGATCTCGAAGCCGAGCTCGCCGGTGAACGAGACGCGAAACAGCCGGGTCGGCACGCCGCAGATCGTGCCGGAGCGCATCGCCATGTGGGGAAAGGCCTCCGGCGACAGGTCGATCCCCTCGACCAGCGGCGCGATCACCGCCCGCGCCTTCGGCCCCTGGAGGGCGATCACCGCCCATTGCTCGGTGGTCGAGGTGAGGAAGACCTTGAGATCCGGCCACTCGGTCTGGAGGTAATCCTCCATATGGGCGAGCACCCGGGCGGCCCCCCCGGTCGTCGTGGTGACGTGGAAGCAATCGGGCGCGACCCGGGCGATCACGCCGTCGTCGAGGATGTAGCCGTCCTCCTTCAGCATCAGCCCGTAGCGGCAGCGCCCGACCTCGAGCTTCAGCCAGGGATTGACGTAGAGCCGGTTCATGAACTCGGCCGCGCCGGGTCCCACCACCTCGATCTTGCCGAGCGTCGAGGCGTCGAAGATCCCCACACTCTGCCGCACCGCCCGGCACTCGCGGGCGACCGCATCGTGCATCGTCTCGCCGGGTTTCGGGAAGTACCAGGCGCGGCGCCACAGGGCGACGTTCTCGAACTTGGCGCCGCGCGCCTCCGCCCAGTCGTGGATCGGCGTGGTGCGGATCGGATCGAACAGGGCGTGGCGCGCAGGTCCCACGAGGGTGCCGAAGGTGACCGGCGTGTAGGGCGGCCGGAAGGTCGTGGTGCCGACGCTCGGCAGGGTGGTATCGAGGTGCCCGGCGACGAGGCCGAGGGCGTTCATGTTGGACGTCTTGCCCTGATCGGTCGCCATGCCGGTCGTGGTGTAGCGCTTGACGTGCTCGACCGACCGAAAACCCTCGCGCACCGCGAGGCCGATATCCTTGGCGGTGACGTCGTTCTGGAAATCGACGAAGGCCCGGACCTTGGCCGGATCGGCATCGGTCGGCATCGCGCGGACCGGCCGGAAGCCGGTGGGGGTCGGGCTCGCGGTGAAGCGGCGCCGCTCCTCGGACCCGGCCGCCGCGGCGCCGGCCGCGTCACCCTGGGCGAGGCATCCGGCGAGGTCGTACACGCCCTTGGCGGCACCGGCCGAGCGCTCGGCCTGCACCGAGGTGCCGGGCACGAAGGCGTCGATGGCGGCGTCGAATGCGAGCTTGCCGCGGGATTGGGAGAACAGGTGCACCGCCGGCGTCCAGCCGCCCGACATGCCGACGCAGTCGCACGGCAGCAGGCGATGCGCCCCGCAACGCCCGGCCCGGTCGGCCGGTGCGACGACGAGGCCGGTGACGCGCTTGCCCCCCTTGGCACCGATCACCGTGTGGCCGGTGAGGACCTCGATACCGGCGCCGCGCGCACGCGCCAGTTCCGGGCCGCATTCCTCCTCGGTGCGCAGATCGACCACGGTGACGGCGAGGCCCGCCGCCTTGGCCTCAACGGCGGTCGCGTAGGCCGAGGCGCCGCTCGTCGCGACGACGAGCCGCCGGCCGGGCGCCACGCCGTAGCGGTTGAGGAAGACCCGCACGCTCTCGGCGAGCAGGATGCCGGGGCGATCGTTGTCGGCGAAGACCAGCGGACGCTCGTGGGCGCCGGTCGCCAGCACCACCTCGCCGGCCCGCACCTGCCACAGCCGCTCGCGCGGGGCGCTGCCGGGGTCGGGCAGATGGTCGGTGATCCGCTCGGCGAGCGCGACGTGGTTGTGGTTGTAGTAGCCGAAGGCGGTGGTGCGGGAGAGCAGGATGACGGTCTCGCGCGAATCGAGCTCGGCCAGCGCCGCCTCCAGCCACTCCGCCGCCGGCCGGCCGTCGATCTCGGCATCGACGTCGTGCAGCAGCGCGCCGCCGGGCTCGGGCCCCTCGTCGGCGAGGATGACCCGCTTGCCGGTGCGGGCGGCGGCGAGCGCCGCCGCGAGGCCGGCGGGTCCCGCCCCGACCACCAGCACGTCGCAATGGGCGTGGCGGTTGGCGTAGCGGTCCGGATCGGGCACGGCCGGCGCCGTGCCGAGGCCGGCCGCCGCGCGGATCACCGGCTCGTAGACCTTGTCCCAGAATTTCTTGGGCCACATGAAGGTCTTGTAGTAGAACCCCGCGACGAAGACCGGCGAGAGCAGGTCGTTGACCGCGCCGATATCGTGTTCGAGCGAGGGCCAGTGGTTCTGGGACAGGGTCTTCAGCCCGTCTCTCGCCTCCACCACCGAGGCGCGGTTGTTCGGGTCGATCCGGCCGGGCCCGCGATCGACCGAGAGCAGCGCGCTCGGCTCGTCCGAGCCGTGGCTCAGGATGCCGCGCGGGCGGTGATACTTGAACGAGCGCCCGACGAGGTGGATGCCGTTGGCGAGCAGCGCCGAGGCGACGCTGTCGCCGTGGAAGCCCACGACGGTGCGGCCGTTGAAGGTGAAGCGGACCGGGCGGGCGCGGTCGATGCGGCCGCCCCGGGACACTCTGAACGGCTGTACCATCACGCCCTCGCCTCGCTGGTGGTCTCGCCGATGGTCCTGGGCTGTCCGCCCGCCGGGTAGGTCTCGAGGAAGCGGTCGCTCACGGTGTCGCGGAGCGCGTTGAACCAGCGCCCGCAGCCATGGGCGTGGCACCAGCGCTCGGCATGGACGCCACGCGGATTGGCGCGCACGAACAGGTGCTCGGCCCATTGCGCGTCGGTCAGCGCCGCCGGGTCGGCGGGCCGGGCGATGTGGGCCTGTCCGCCGCAGCGGAACTCGGTCTCGGGTCGGTTGCCGCAATGGGGGCAGGCGATCAGCAGCATCGGGCGCCTCGTTCCAGGAATCAGTGCGCGACGGCCGCGGCGGCGGCCTCGTCGATGAGGCGCCCGGTGCGGAACCGGTCGAGGGTGAAGGGCGCGTTGATCGGGTGCGGCTCGCCGGTCGCGAGGGTGTGGGCGAAGACGTGGCCCGAGCCCGGCGTCGCCTTGAAGCCGCCGGTGCCCCAGCCGCAATTGACGAACAGGTTGTCGACCGGGGTCCTGCCGATGATCGGCGAGCGGTCCGGCGTCACGTCGACGATGCCGCCCCAGGAGCGCAGCATCCGCATCCGGGTGAATTGCGGAAACAGCTCGCAGATCGCGTCGAGGGTGTGGGTGGTGATGTGCAGCCCGCCCTGCTGGCTGTACGACGTGTACTGGTCGGTGCCCGCCCCGATCACCAGCTCGCCCTTGTCCGACTGCGAGATGTAGGCGTGCACCGCGTTCGACATCACCACGCAGGGGAAGACGGGCTTGACCGGCTCCGACACCAGCGCCTGGAGCGGGTAGCTCTCGAGCGGCATGCGCACGTCGGCCATGGCCATCACGGTCGAGGTGTGGCCGGCGGCCACCACCCCGATCCGCCCGGCCTTGATGAAGCCGCGCGTCGTCTCGACGCCGATCGCCGCCCCTGACGCGTCGCGGCGGATGCCGGTGACGGCGCAGTTCTGGATGATGTCGACGCCGCGCGCATCCGCCCCGCGGGCGTAGCCCCAGGCGACCGCGTCGTGGCGCGCCGTGCCGGCCCGGCGCTGGAGCGCGCCACCGAGGACCGGGTAGCGCAGGCTTTCGCCGATATCGAGCGGCGGACAGAACTCCTTGCACTGCTCCTTCGACAGCCACTCGTTGTCGATGCCGTTGAGGCGGTTGGCGTAGATGTGGCGCTTGAAGGACTGCACGTCGTGCTGGGTGTGCGCAAGCATCAGGACGCCGCGCTGCGAGAACATCACGTTGTAGTTCAACTCCTGGGACAGGCCCTCCCAGAGCTTCAGCGCGTGCTCGTAGAGCGCGGCGCTCTCGTCGTAGAGGTAGTTCGAGCGGATGATCGTGGTGTTGCGGCCGGTATTGCCGCCGCCGATCCAACCCTTCTCCACCACCGCCACGTTGGTGATGCCGTGGACCGTCGCGAGGTAGTAGGCGGTCGCGAGGCCATGTCCGCCTCCGCCGACGATGACGACGTCGTAGGCCGGCTTCGGCTGCGGGTCCCGCCACTGGCGGCCCCAGCCCCGGTGCCCCTTGAGGGATTCGGAGAGCAGCGACGAGAGGGAGAATCGGCGCATCTTTCGGCCTTCCTGTGTTGCCGGATCATCGGAGCGGCGCCGGCCTGCGGCTTGCGCGACGGCGACCGCGGGTTTGGGATTTGCGACTTCACACGAAGGGCGATGGTCCATCCTCCCGGGACATCCTTCCTGCTTGCCCCGCGCGCCAGCCTGGAGCCAGTCTCAAGGCGGCGCTGCAAGCCCTCGATTCAAGTTTCGACGGATGTGGACGATGGCGGTCGGGCAAGCCGACATCATGGCGAAGGACGGCGGCGTCGCCGAGGACGTGACGACGGTCGGCTTCATGCTGGTCGAGCAGTCCTCGATGATCGCCGCCTCGTCGGCGATCGAGTCGCTGCGCCTCGCCAACCGGGCGGCGCGGCGCGAACTCTACCGCTACTCGCTGTGGTCGGAGACCGGGCAGAGCTGCACCGCCTCGAACGGCGTCGAGGTGCGGGTCGCGGGGAGCCTCGGCGAGGCGCCTCCCCTCGCCATGGCGATCGTCTGCCGCCTGCGGCGGCATCGACATCCACCGCCGCGCCCACCGGGCGCTCCAGGCGGCCTTGCGCCGCAGCGCGATCCGCGGCGCGGCGCTCGGGGCGGTCTGCACCGGCACCTACGGGCTCGCCAAGGCGGGGCTCCTCGACGGCGACCGGGCGACGATCCACTGGGAGAACCAGGCGAGCCTCGCCTCCGAGCATGACGGGCTGGGGATCGGCTCCGACCTGCTCGAGATCGACCGCAACCGCTTCACCTGCGCCGGCGGCACGGCAGCCGACATGATGCTGTCCCTGACCGTGCGCGACCACGGGCCCGGCATCGCCACGTCGAACGAGATGTCGCGCAGGCCGACGACGCCGCCGCAGGCGGCGGCGATGACGGATGAGGCTCCTCCGGCCCCCCTCACCCTTGCCCTGCGGGCTCGCCGAACCTCTAGACGAGGGTTCGGCCCTCTCGCCGCCCGCGGGGAGAGGAGAAATCGCGCCTCTTCCTTTTGCCGGACATCTGTGGAGGCGTATCTTCCATCACGCCGCCGGCGGGTAATCCACGTAGCCCTTGGCCCCGCCGGTGTACCAGGTCTCGGTATCGTCGGCCGACAGCGGCAGACCGTCCGCGATCCGCCGCGGCAGGTCGGGGTTGGCGATGAAGGGACGCCCGAACGCGATCGCGTCGGCCGCGCCGGCATCGAGGGCGGCTTGGCCGCGGGTGCCGTCATAGTCGGAATTGAGCACGAAGGCGCCCCGGAACGCTGCCCGCATCCGCGGCGCCACCGGCGGGCGCTCGGCCTTGCCGTTGGTGCCGTCGTAATCGGGCTCGCGCACCTCCAGGAAGGCGATGCCGAGCTCGGAGAGCGCCGCCGACGCCGCCTCGAACAGCGGCTCGGGGTTGCTGTCGTTCACCCCCTGGCGCTCCTCGTTCGGCGACAGGCGCACGCCGGTGCGCTCGGGGCCGACGATCTCGGCCACCGCCGCCACGACCTCGCGCAGGAGCCGGATCCGGTTCTCGATCGAACCGCCGTAGCGGTCGGTGCGGAAATTGGCGTTGTCGCGCAGGAACTGGTCGATCAGGTAGCCGTTCGCGGCGTGGATCTGCACGCCGTCGAAGCCGGCCTCCAGCGCGTTGCGGGCCGCCTTGCGGTAGTCGTCGAGGACCGCCCGGATGTCCTCCTCGGTCATCGCGCGCGCCTCCACATGGGGCGCCTTGCCCTCGTAGGTGCGCGCCATGCCCGGCATCGTGGTCGCCGAGGACGAGACCGGCTGGCCACGCCCGGGCAGGCTCGGATGGACCACCCGCCCCATGTGCCAGAGCTGACACGCGATCAATCCGCCGCCCGCATGCACGGCGGCGGTGACCGGCCGCCAGGCCTCGACTTGCTCAAGGTTCCAGATCCCGGGCGCGTAGGGCCAGCCGAGCCCTTGCGCGCTGATCCCGGTCGCCTCGGAGATGATGAGGCCGGCCGAGGCGCGCTGGGCGTAGTAATCGACCATCATCGCGGTCGGCACGTGGTCGCGGGTGGAGCGCGCCCGGGTGAGCGGCGCCATGAGCACCCGGTTGCGCGCGTGGAGCGCGCCGAGGCGGATCGGGTCGAGGAGGCTGGGCATCGTTCACTCCGCTGCGCAGGTCGAGGATGAGGAGGTCAGCGGGTCGTCTGCTGCTGCGGGCGCTTCGAAGCGGCGAGCGACGCCGCCTTGCCGGCGGCGGCGTAGAGGTTCAGGCGCGAATAGACCCCGAAGGCCGAGCCGTCGTCGAGGAAGCCGCCGCCCGGCCCCTGCGTCTCGGTCAGGATCGCGTTCGCCTCCGCGAGGCTCAAGGCAGGGAAGGCCGCGGTCAGCAGGTGACCGGCTTCGGGAGCGAGCTTGCCGACGTCCTCGACGGTGTTCGCCGTAGTCGGGTGGACGACCGGCAGGCCGTAGGTCTGCGTGGTGTTGTAGAAGGCCTCGTTCGCCGCGGCATCCCTGAACCGCCCGGTATCGGTGGCCGCACAAGCCGCCACTGCGTCGCCGCAAGCGTCCTTCAGGACCAGGCCGAGGTCGTTGCGCGCCGCCTCCAGGGCCGCGCGGTAATCGGTGATGGCGACCGTGTCCTTGGTCTGCGGGCTCATCTCGACGGGCACCGCCGGGTTCTTGCGGATCTGGCCGACATAGGCCGGATCGTTGGCGAGGAGGTGCGCGACGGCGTGCAAAGCCACCGCACGCCCGCCGAGCACGTCCATGGCGTAATGCGCGCCGACGACGATGCGGTTGTTGCCGTACTCGGCCGCCCGCACGATCATCTGCTGGTAGCGCTCGGGCACCAGCAGCGCGAGGACGAGCGACTCGGTGTAGCCGAAGGTGGTGTGGCCGCTCGGATAGGACGGGCTGTCGGTCAGGTTCTGACTCGGCCCGTGCAGCCAGTCCAGGCTGTGCGAGGTGCGCGTGAAGTAGTCGTCGCCGCGATAGGCGTAGAGCTGCGGCAGGGTCTGGAACGGCCGGGAATTGCCATAAGCGTCCGCCCCCGTGCTGCCGGCCGGGCGGCCATAGGCCTTGCCGAACACGTCCGGCACGCCGCCCCGGCCAGCGAAGATGCCGGCGGCCGCCTCCGAGACGGGCTTCTTGCCGTCGGTGGTGCCGTTGGCGAAGAAGTATTTTCCGGAATTCGAATCGGATTTCGTGATGTTGTTGGTGTAGCCGAGCAGGTCGGCGACCGACTGGGTCACGTTGCTGAACGTCTTGTAGTCGGCGTAGCGCGCCTTGTCCTGGTAGATCGCCCCGAGCCGGCTGCCGAGCCCGTCGGCGAGCTCGGTGGCGTTGCCGTCGGTGATGAAGCAGTCGCGGAGCGCCAGCTGGCGCTGCTGGTCGAGCGGCAGGAGATGCGGCTGCGGGTGGCTGCCGAACTGGATGTCGCCGGTCACCTGCAGGTTGGCGGCGAGCGCCGCCTTCCCCTCCGGCGTCTGCTGCAGGGCGCTCACCGGGGCGAGCCCCTGGAGGGCGACGAGGTTCGTGGCGGTCTGCGCCGTCGCGGCTGCCGGCAGCAGCAGGCCGAGAATCGCCGCCCCCTGGATCGTGGCCCTGCGCATGACGTCCCCCCGACGGTTTCTTCGGATGCCAGGAAACGACGACAGCCGCGTCCTGTCCAGCCCGGGCGCTGCCGGTCCTGGGCGGGGATCCCGGCCGGAGGCCCGGCCTCGCCGCCGAAAAGCCTTCGTACGACGCCGATCGGACCAGCCCTGATAGGCTTTTCGGCGAAACCCATACTATGGCCGAGGGGTCAGCGCCGTCCGTGCCTTGCCCGTCAGCGACGCCCCGGCCTGAACGGCGTCGCCTCCACCATCGGCGTCTCGCCCGACATCGCCTCGGCCAGGAGGCGGCCGGAAGCCGGGCCGAGGGTGAAGCCCTGGTGGCCGTGACCGAAATGGAACCACAGGCCCGGGTGGCGCGGTGCCGCTCCGGCGACCGGCAGCATGTCGGGCATGCAGGGGCGGATGCCCGACCAGGGCGCATTCTCGCGCGGCGCGCCGAGATCGAGGAGGCCGCCCGCGGCGGCCTCGGCCCGGGCGAGCTGGACCGGGCCGGTCGCAGGCTGCGGCCCCCCCAGCTCGGCTCCGGTTGTGAGGCGCAGGCCCGCCGCCATCGGGGCGAGGACGTAGCCGTTCTGCGCGTCGAGCAGCGGCAGCTCCAGGGTGCGGGCGGGGCGCCAGTGGCGGTGATAGCCGCGCTTGCGCACCATCGCGATCCGATAGCCGAAGCGGCGCAGGAGATCAGGTGACCACGGCCCGAGCGCCACCACCGCGGCCTCGGCCTCGTGCGTCCCGTCCGGACTCCGCACGCTCCAGCCCCGCCCGGCCGGCGCGAGGCTGTCCGCCTCGGCCCGCAGCAGCGTCCCGCCGCGCCGGGCGAACAGGGCGGCGTAGGCCGAGACGAGCGCGCCCGGATCCCGGACCGACCACGGATCCTCCCAGTGGATCGCCCCCGCCCCCGTCTGTTTCAAGGCCGGCTCGGCCGCGGCGAGGTCGCTCGGCGACAGCGCCCGCGCGCGGATTCCGTAGCGCGCCCGCAGGCGCTCGGCCTCCGCCACGGCCTCGTCCATCGCGCGGCGCTCGCGCAGGAGCATGCGAAAGCCGCCCCGGCGGACGAGGTCGGCGGCCCCCGCCGCTTCGATCAGCGCCGCGTGCTCTGGGACGGCATGCGCGACGAGGCTCGCATAGGCCCGTGCGGCGGCGGCGTGGCGGCGGGGGCTGGAGTGCCACCAGTAGCGCAGGAGCGGCCCGGCGTGCCGGTGGAGGGAGCGGATCTCGTAATGGACGTCGTTGCTGCGGCCGGTGGCGATCGCCCACAGCGTCGCAGGATCGCGCGGCATGGCGTAGGGCTCGACCGCCTCGCTCTGGATGATCCCGGCATTGCCGAAGCTCGTCTCCCGCCCCGGCGCGCCGCGGTCGACGAGGGCGACCGACCAGCCGCGCTGCTGCAGGTGGAGGGCGGTGCCGATGCCGACCATGCCGGCGCCCAGAACGATCGCGCTGCGCAAGCTCACCGCCTTGAAGGTGGGAAGGGTTCGAAGGCCCGCCGTCCGGCAGGACGCGGCCACGATACGCGGGACGCGCGGCCGTGCAACGGCGAAGCCGGCTTGCGTTGGCAGGCCAACGCTTCGTCCGCTTAGGGTCAAAACCCAATCAGCCTGACCGTGTGAGGGGCTGCTTCCGACTCATTGCAGACGCTTCCACCTTTCGGCACGATCAAGCGGACTATCTACGGGGGTATTATGACGACAATAGTTTATCCACTCTGGTATGAGCGCGAGTATCCCGACCGCGAGGATACCGAGCTTTCCATCGGCACGTTTTCAACAAGGGAGAAAGCCGAGCAAGCAATTGCTACATTGATAAACCAGCCTGGCTTTTGCGAATACCCGGAAGGCTTCAAGATATACGAGCTTCCGCTAAACCGAGTGTCCTGGAAAGAGGGCTTTTCCTCAACTTGCCAAACCGAATGGCGAGAAAATTGGGAGCCCAAGGACAGATTTCTGGACTACCCGCCGAAAATGCGCCCGAGTTGGACAGACAGCTAACCACCCTCAGCGGCCCCTCATGCGGCCAAGCTGATCGGGTTTTGACCTTAGGCTTTTGTCGTTTCGCAGATTTTTGTCGTAAAACCGGCGACCCCTCTTGCGAAATCCGCTTAGGCCGGAACCCCGCCGCCCGCCGCGCTTTCCGGAGGGCAGCCCCGCCCCGCACGACGACCCGCTCCCATGACGACTTACTTCACCAGCGACACCCATTTCGGCGACCCGCGGGTGCTGCGCATCGACCGGCGGCCTTTTCCCGATCTCGCGACCCACGACGCGGCTCTGGTCGAGAACTGGAACGCCGTGGTGGAACCGGACGACACGGTCTGGCATCTCGGCGACTTCGCGCTCGGACCGCCGCGGGAGCGGGTCCAGGCCCTGCTCTCAGGCCTCAACGGGCAGAAGCACCTGATCGTCGGCAACAACGACGGCCCGTCGACGCTCGCCGCGCGCGGGTGGCTCAGCACCGCGCATTACGCCGAGATCGACGTCGACGGGCAGCACCTCGTCCTGTGCCACTATGCCTTCCGGACCTGGAACCGGATGGGCCGGGGCGTCGTGAACCTGCACGGCCACTCGCACGGCAAGCTCAAACCCGCGACCCGGCAATACGACGTCGGCGTCGATGCCTGGGAGTTCCGGCCGGTGACGCTGGAGACGATCCGCGCGACGCGGCGAGGGCGCACGACGACCTGACGCGGCTCGCCCCGATCTCGCCATCTCGGGCCCGACGCGCCCCGTGCGACCCATCTGAGCAGTTTTGCGCGGAACCCCGCGGGCGCCCTCGACGTTCCTCGGTCACAATAAAGCAAGCTTGGCATCACGCCTCACCATGAGGCAGATCGCCGCAGCTGCGGATCCCACATCGTTCGTGAGTTCAGCGATGACCACACCGCGTCGTCTCCCGCTCGGCTGGCCGCTCGCCGCCGCTCTCCTCCTGCTCGCCGGCCCGGCGCTCGCCCAGCCGGCCTGCATCGGTGCCCAGCGCAAGATCGACGAGGCCGGCGCCCTGCGGTTCCAGGCCCGGCAGGATGCCCGGATCGGCGACCGCGACCGGGTCTGCGACAACCTCGGCGATGCCGAGGATCGCTACGAGGACGCCCGCGACCGTCTCGACGAGTGTGGCCTCGGTGTCGCCTCGGTCGATCTCAAGAGCGCGCTGCGCTCGGTGCGCCAGGAGAAGCGGTTCTTCCGCTGCGATTGAGCGCGTGCCGTAGCGCACACCTTTTCACCCGCGATTAACCCATCACTCTCACCAGGCGCTGCCGCGATGTCGGCGCGCCGGATCGGAATCCTCGCCATGACCAGCGCCAGCCAGACCTCGTCCGAGTCCCGCCTCTCCGCCCCGACCGCCGGTGCGCACTCCTTCACCGCGGCGCTCTGCGGCTTCCTCGGCTCGACCGCGGCCACGACGGTGGTGATGCTGCTGCTCAGCAGCGTCTGAGGCGGGCCGGGAGGCCTTTCTCGAAGGCGCTCATCCACCGACGACGGTCGATCGTCGGGCTACCGGCCCTTACGGCGCCACCGACCAGAACCGGCGCCGGGCGAACAGCATGTCCGGCTGGCCGACCTGCGGGCTCCCGGCCTGGACGTGGGTCTGCACCGGCGGCGGTGGGCAGACCGGATCCGGACGCCGCGTCTGGATCGTGACCGGCTCCGGCCGCACGAGGCCCATCCTCACCTGAACGTCCGGATTGCGCAGGGCCGCCACCGTCGCGACGGCGGCCATCAATGCGCCCGCGACGGCGCCGAGGAGAAAATTCAGCATAGCGGCCGGTCCTTGCGCCGACATCGTAGCGGTTTGAGGGCGAATCACCGGCCTGTGGAGCATTCCGGGTGCCGCAACGTCCGCCTTGTTTCACAACCCTAGCTTAACAAATCGATGGCAGACCTGCCTCCGGGCCCGCTTCAGCGGCCAGCCGGAGAGGCAGACGATGAGCTACGCGGCGAACGCCTACGCGCGAACGGCCCAGGTGGCGCTGACACCCCGCGAGGCAGAGGCCGCGGTCCTGATCAAGGCGGCGGCCCGCCTGCAGATGATCCAGGACAATTGGGACGTCCAGCAGACGACGCTGAACGACGCGCTCGGCTTCAACCGCAAGGTCTGGACGCTGCTCTCCTCCGCGGCGACGGAGCCGGACGCGCCGCTGCCGGAGGAGCTGAAATCCGCGATGGCCCGCCTCGGCGCCTTCGTGTTCACCCGCACCCTCGACGCGATGATCGATCCCAGCGCCGACAAGCTGACGGCCCTGATCAACATCAATCGCGAGTTGGCGAGTGGTTTGCGCGGCAATCCCTGATCGCCGTCCGGGTGAGGCTGGCAGAGTGAACTGCCCAGGGATCTATCGATCCTCCAGGTTTTTCCGGGCTCGCCTTGCGGCCCCGGAATGACTTGGAAGATGTCGAAACCTGTTTGACCTTATCCCACTCACACCCTCATCTGCGGTCGTGGATGGGATGGGGGCCTGCGTCGGCTCACGAAGAAGCCCCCGCCCCGTTGTGGGACGAGGGCTCGATCGGACGCGGACGACCCCGCCGCCCTACTTCGGCTGGCGCCGCGCCAGCGCGCTGTCGTCGCCCGACACCGTCGTCATCGGGGCTTCCAGGCCGCTGGTGTTCTGCTCTCCCCCGTCGGGCATCGTCTGGTCGAAGTTGCGCCGGTTGGATGCGTGGTCGTGGTACTGCTCGGTCTGGACGTGCTTGCTGTCGAGGCCGCGCGCCGCCCCGTGCTGGGCCTTGTCGCGGTTGCTCAGCACCATGTTCTCCTCGAGGATGCCCTCGGGCAGTTCGGTCATGGCGCCGGTGCCGGAGCCCTTGCCCTGCGCCCCGGGACCCATGTTGTGCCTGTCGGCCTTGGCCATGTTCATCCTCCGATCGAGCGGGTCGCGGGAGCGGAGACCGGCCATCGGCCGCGCCTCGTCCCGTCTACTCGGTAAGAGTATGAAGCGCATCGGCGGGAGCAAGCGGAGCCGCAGCAAATATCGCCGGGAACCTTTCGGCGCGGAGAATAATATCGGCGGATCGATCGCCGCCGGCTGGGCGTCACCGGCAACAATGCGATCCTGCTCACGGCCGCGAAACCGTCGCCGGACCGTGAGAGCCGGGCAATCCTAGTCTTTCCGGCACGGGAACGCGTCGCGCAGGGCGAGCAGCGCCAGGACGCCTGCGTTCTCGCGCAGGGCCGGCGGGTGGGCGGCACCGTAGGCCACCACCGCCCGGACGAGCTGGAGCCGGTTGCCGTCCGGCGGCAGGCAGGCGCCGAGGATCGGCGGCTGGTTGGCCGAATCGGCGACGCCGGCGAGATCCTGCACCGCGCCCATGAAGGCCCAGCAGCCGACGGTCTCCGGATCCTGGCGGAACTCGACCTCGCCCCCCCGCACCTTGGCCCCGCGCAGCAGGCTCTTGCATTGCGCCACCAGCACGGCGCCCTCGGCGGCATGCGCCGGCGCGGGGAACGTTCCGGCCGCCAGCACAGCCACCAGAGCCAAGGAGCGAAGGAGGTGGGGGAGCCGCAGGATCTCGCCGGAGGACGGCGCGCGGTTCGGGAACCTGGCCGGACGGCTCGGAACCCTGCTCGGAATCGACATGCGGACACAACTCGACGCGGGAGGCCGCCTGCCTGCGGCCCGCCGCATCCTAGCAAGCGGGGCGGGCTTCCGCCCCGCGCCGCATGCACCGAGTCACACCTACGTTGCCGCAGGCCCCGCGAGCGCGGGCCTGAGGAAGTCAGCGCGCCGGGTAGACCACCCGGGCGAGCGCCGCCTCGACGCGCGGCGTCGACACCGCCGGGGCGGAGGCCTTCTGGTACTGCGCCATCATCCGGCGGGCGGCGTCGGCCGGCAGCGCGCCGATCGGCGCCGTCATCGCCAGGAGTTCCTTGCGGGTCTTGGCCGCCACGACCCCGGGACGGTTCACGTCCTGGAAGTCGCTCATCTTGTGCTTGTCGGACTCGGCCTCGCCGCGGAACACCCGCGGACCCTCGGGCATGATGACGATGTCGCCGGGGCGCAGGGTCGGGTCGCGCAGGAGCGCGGTGCGGGCATCGAGCGACTTGAGCGGCGACACCGCGATCTGTAGCGGCTTCACCTCTTTCTGCGGCTTCACCTCGGCTTTCGGCAGGGCGACGTAGCGGGTGCGACCGCGCAACGCCTTGGCCTGGACCGCGAGACGGTTGCGCCGGCTCGCCCGCTGGCGGATCGGCGCGTCGTAGGGCTGGACCGCGTAGGGCTGCGCCACCGGCGCCGGGGCGGAGGAGGACGGCCCCCCGAAGATCTGGCGGAGGAAATCCAGGCCGTCATTCTCGGCCCGGGCCCCGGCGCTCGAGGCGATCAGCAGGCATCCCGACGTCATCGCCAGGAGCAGGGCGCGCAGCCGGGCAGCCGGCATGGTCTGGTGCAGCGGCATCGAGCCCCTCCAGTGAGTGTGGCAGCGGACTTGAGAAATCTGTACTGGTACGCGGCGGATTAACCTCGACGGCAGCCTGACAGTTCCGGGCTTTCGGCCAAAGATGAACAATTTATGATCGCGCCGCCCGGTCCCCTCCCCGATCGGATGAGGCGGGGACGGGCCGTGGCCGGGCGGCAGCTCGACACCTTGCCATCTTCGGCCCTCGTCTTGGATATCGACTCTCGAACACTGACTTCGAACCGGCGCGAGGCGCACAGAATCGATGATGCTCAGCAGATCGACGACGATGCCGGCGCCTGGACGCCGGGCGCGTCCGGCCTTCGTCCTCGCCCTGGCGCTCGGATGGGCCACCCCGGCTGCCGCACAGGTCCCCGCCCCTCCCGCGGACAAGCGCGTGCCGATGGAGCCGACGGCCTGGCCGTTCACGGCGATCGGGCGGGTGAACGTGGTGCAGGGGCCGGCCCATCGCAGCCACTGCACCGGCACCCTCGTCGGACCGCGCCACGTCCTGACCGCCGCCCATTGCCTGTTCGACGTGCGCCTCGATAGCTGGGTCAAGCCGCACCAGATCCACTTCGTCGCCGGCCAGGCCCGCGACCTGAATACCGGCACCGCCGAGGTCGAGGCGTTCCGGCTCGCGCCCGGCATCGACCTGCGGGCGGCGGCGCGACCGGCTCACGGATCGATCGCACCGGCGATGATCGGGCGGGACTGGGTGATCCTCACCCTGCGCCAGCCCCTCGGCGTGAGACCGGTGCCGTGGCGCGTGCTGCCGAATGCCGACCTGCCGGGGAGCCGGCCCGGTGCGGTGGTGGCGCTTGCCGGCTACGCCGCCGACCGGCCCTTCCTGCCGGTGATCCATCGCGGCTGCGCGGCCCGGATCGACGCGCCGGCCGCCGGCCTGCTGAGCGACCTGTGCGAGTCGATGTCGGGGGAGTCCGGCGCGCCGGTGCTGCTGCTCGACGCGGATGGCGGCGCGGCCCTGGTCGGGATCCACACCGCGGTGACCGGGGGAACCCGCGTCGGCAGCGCCTATCGCTCGGCGAGCGGCGTCGGGGTCGCCGCCGGCAGCTTCGCCGGCGCCCTCGACGAGATGGTCAGGAAGTGAGACGCCAGAACGCCACCTGGGTGTCGCCGTAGGTCCGGCGCTCCAGCTCCGAGAAGCCGTCGGGGACGGCGAGGGCGGCGGAGGCCGCCTCCTCCACCACCGCGAGGGCGTCCGGCCCGAGCCAGCCACCCTCGCGCGCCGCGCCCAATGCCTTCGGGGCGAGGTCGCGGCCGTAGGGCGGGTCGCAGAAGACGAGGCCGAACGGCTCGCCGGGCGGGGCCGCGCCGAGGCGGGTGGCGTCGCGGCGAAACAGCCGCGTCCTGCCGCCGAGCCCGAGGGTGTCGAGGTTGTGGCGGATCACGCCGCGGGCCTCCGCCCCGTCGTCGACGAGGAGCGCGAAGGCCGCGCCGCGGGAGATCGCCTCGCAGGCGAGCGCCCCGGTGCCGGCGAACAGGTCGAGGACGCGGGCGCCCGGGACCGGATCGTCGTAGGCGTGCGCGAGCACGTTGAACAAAGCCTCGCGCAGCCGGTCCGAGGTCGGCCGGATCGCGTCGCTGCGCGGCCCGGCGAGGCCGCGGCCGCGCAGGTCTCCTCCGACGATCCGCATCGGCCGGGCCTAGCCGCGCGGCGGCCGGCCACCGCCGGGACGCGCGCCGCGCCCGCCGGGCTTTCCGCCACCGCCGGCGCCGCCGGAGCGGAAGCCGCCGCCGGGCTTGGCCCCGAACGGCTTACCCCCCGGCCGACCGCCGCCACCGCCGGGACGGCCCTCGCCCTTGCCGCCGAAGGACTTGCCCGCTCCGGGCTTACCGCCGAACGACTTGGCCCCGCCCGGCTTAGCCCCGAAGGATTTGCCGCCGCCGGGCTTTCCGCCGAAGGAGCGCCCCTCGCCGCCGCCGGAGCGCCCTTCGAACGAGCGACCGCCGCCGAAGCCGCGGCCTTCGCCGCCGCCCGAACGGCCCTCGAAGGACCGGCCACCGCCACCGGGACGGCCCTCGCCCTTGCCGCCGAAGCCGCGATTCCCGCCGCCGAACGACCGGCCTTCACCGCCCGAACGTCCCTCGAACGAGCGACCGCCGCCAGCGGGGCCGCGGCCCTCGCCGCCGGAGCGGCCCTCGAACGACCGGCCTTCGCCGCCACGGCCCCCGAAGCTCTTGCCCCCAACACTCTTGCCGCCGAAGCCGCGGCCCTCGGCGCCCTCCGGGCGTCCGCCGGAGCGGCCGAAGCCGCGCCCGCGGCCGCCATCCTCGGCGAGGCCGGCCTTGGCGCCGCCCCGCGAAAAACCGCCGTCGCGGTCGCGGCGCATCGGACGGTCGTCGCCGCCCGGCTCCCGGTTGGGAGCGTCGTCGCCGCGGAATCGGGTGCGGCGGTGCGGCGCCGCCTCCTCCTGCGGCTGGGCCACCAGGCGCTCGACCAGCACCCGGCGGTCGCCGCTCGCGATGGCGCCGACGCGCTTGCGCGGCGCGTCCGCGGTGGCGGCGCGGATCTCCTGCGGGCTGTCGCCGCGCCGGTGAACCCGTCCGCGATTCGGCAGGTCGCCGGCGGCCTCGGCCTCCTGGTCGCGCCACACCGTGCGCACCGGCGCCCGGCGGCCGGCCGGCGCGGCCGGCGGCTTGCCGAATTGCGGCCGGGCCGGGTCGCGCCCGCGGGGCGCGCCTTCCTGCGCGGCCCGGGCGGCGGCCTTCGGCGAGCCGAACGGCGCGATCGGCTCGCGCACCGGGCTCGTGAAGTCGACGCCGGCCTGCTCGGCGAGCGCGGTGCCGAGCTGGTCCTTCAGCACCCGGGTGCGGATCTCCTCCACCAGCCCAACCTCGAGCTCGCCGAGCTGGAACGGCCCGAAGGAGAGCCGGATCAGCCGGTTCACCGACAGGCCGAGATGCTCGAGGATGCGCTTGACCTCGCGGTTCTTGCCCTCGCGCAGGCCGAGCGTCAGCCAGACGTTGTCGCCCTGCGCCCGGTCGATGGTCGCCTCGACCGGGCCGTACTCCATCCCGTCGATGGTCACGCCCTTGCGCAGGCCGTCCAGCATCGCCTGGTCGACGTCGCCGAAGGCGCGCACGCGGTAGCGGCGCAGCCAGCCGGTCTCCGGATGGGCGATGACCTTGGCGAGCCCGCCGTCATTGGTGAGGAGCAGCAGGCCCTCGGTGTTGATGTCGAGCCGGCCGATGGCCACCACCCGGGGCATGTCCTCGGGCAGCGCCTCGAACACCGTCTGGCGCCCCTCGGGGTCGCGCGCAGTGGTGACGACGCCGCGGGGCTTGTGGAACAGCCACAGCCGGGTGCGCTCGCGGGTCGGCAGCGGCTCGCCGTCGACGGTGATGCGGTCGCTGGGTGTCACGTTCACGGCCGGCGAGTCGAGGCGCACGCCGTTCAGCGTCACGCGGCCCTCGGCGATCATCGCCTCGGCGTCGCGGCGCGAGGCCACGCCCGCCCGGGCGATCGCCTTGGCGATGCGCTCCGGCTCCGGCTCGGCCGGCGCCGCGGCCTTGGCAGCCCCCTGGGCCGTCCCACGCTTGTTGGAAGCCTGCCCCTCCGGGGAGCCCGCGGATGCCTCGTCCCGTCCGCGACGCCGCTGCGGCGCCCCGGTCTCGTCGTCGTTGATGTCGTTCATGCGCGCCTGATACCAGACGGGGTGGGGCGACGCGAGTGGAACCGATGCGCGATTTTGCAAGGGCGGCCTCGATCAAGAGCGGGGCCGCGCGTCCGGATCCCCTCGGCCTCGCCTTCGACGCGGCGCGCGCGGCGGCGGCCCGCGGCGAGGTGCCGGTGGGCGCCGTCGTGGTGCGCGACGGGATCGTGCTGTCAGTGGCAGGCAATCGCCCCCGGGCCGACCGCGACCCGACCGCCCACGCCGAGATCCTGGCGATCCGCGCCGCCTGCGCGGCGCTCGACGACGAGCGCCTGACCGGCTGCGACCTCTACGTGACCCTCGAGCCCTGCGCGATGTGCGCTGGCGCCATCAGCTCCGCGCGCATCCGCCGGCTCTACTTCGCCGCCGCCGACCCGAAGGGCGGTGCCGTCGAGAACGGCCCGCGCTTCTTCAACCAGCCGACCTGCCACCACGCCCCGGAGGTCTATGGCGGCTTTCGCGAGAGCGAGGCCGCCGCGCTCCTGCGCGACTTCTTTCGCGACCGGCGGCCCTGACGCGGCGATCGGACCCGATCGCCCCCTCGAATTCAGCCTTCTCAAATCAATATAGCAGTGGCTATATGAGCGTGGCTGGAGCGATGGAGAGCTGAGTCGATGCGGGACGGATGGGCGTGGCGCGCCGGCAGCGAGGCGGCGGAGCCGAGCCTCGGGGCGATGAACGCGAGCGTGCCGGTGCGGGCCACCGGCTCCTGGCCGCGGCGGCTGCTCGCCTTCCTCGGCCCCGGCTACATGGTCTCGGTCGGCTACATGGACCCGGGCAACTGGGCCACCGACATCGCCGGCGGGGCGCAGTTCGGCTACACGCTGCTCGCCGTCATCCTGCTCTCGAACCTGATGGCGGTGGTGCTCCAGGCGCTCGCCGCGCGGCTCGGCATCGCCACCGGCCGCGACCTGGCGCAGGCCTGCCGCGACGCCTATTCGCGTCCCGTGGGCATCGCGCTCTGGCTCGCCTGCGAGGCGGCGATTATCGCCTGCGACCTCGCCGAGGTGATCGGCACCGCCATCGCCTTGAAGCTGCTGTTCGGCCTGCCGCTCATCGCCGGCGCGATCCTGACCGGCCTCGACGTCCTCTTGATCCTGCTCCTGATGCGCCGGGGCTTTCGCGCGCTCGAAGCCTTCGTGATCGCGCTCTTGACGATCATCTTCGCCTGTTTCGCGATCCAGATCGCCATGGCGGCGCCGCCCGTGCGGGAGGTGCTCGGCGGCTTCGTGCCGTCCGCTCCAATCGTCACCGATCCGGCGGCGCTCTACCTCGCCATCGGCATCCTCGGCGCCACGGTGATGCCGCACAACCTCTACCTGCACTCCTCGATCGTGCAGACCCGCGCCTATCCGCGCGACGAGGCCGGCCGGCGCAGCGCGCTGCGCTTCGCGGTGGCGGATTCGACGATCGCGCTCACCCTTGCGCTCTTCGTCAACGCGGCGATCCTGATCATGGCGGCCAAGGTCTTCCACGGCTCCGGCCATACCGGCGTGCAGGAGATCGAGGAGGCGCACGCCCTGCTCTCGCCGCTGCTCGGCGTCGGCCTCGCCTCGACCCTGTTCGCCCTCGCGCTCCTGGCCTCCGGCCTCAATTCCACCGTCACCGCGACCCTCGCCGGCCAGATCGTGATGGAGGGGTTCCTGCGGTTGCGCCTGCCCGACTGGGCGCGCCGCCTCGTCACCCGCGGCATCGCCATCGTGCCGGTGGTGATCGTCACCGGGCTCTACGGCGACGAGGGCACCGCCCGGTTGCTGGTGTTGAGCCAGGTCGTTCTGTCGATGCAGCTGCCCTTCGCGGTGATCCCGCTGGTCCGCTTCGTCTCCGACAAGAACAAGATGGGCGTCTTCGTCATCCCGGCCTGGCTCAAGATCCTGTCCTGGGCCATCGCCGCGGTGATCGTGATCCTGAACCTGAAGCTCCTCGCCTCGACTCTCGGGGGCGGTTGACGCCGGGAACGGTGAGAGTCCGGAAGCAGACGCAAGCGCAGAGGTGCGGCGCCTGCACAACATTTGGGCGAAACCGGCGGGGCGAACTGGGCGAGAACTCGGAACAACGGCGCGGATTCGGACTTTATGCACCACGTTTTTCGACTTGCGTGGACGCCACGATGAAGATCCGCACCGGCTACTCGATCGCCTTCGACACGCCCGGCCCGACCCCGATGGTCCTGATGCTGAACGTGCATCCCGACCGCGCCGGCGACCTGATCACGCCCGACACCATGACCATCGACCCGCCGGTCCCCGCGCACCAGTTCGTCGATTCCTTCGGCAATCTCTGCACCCGCGTCACCGCCCCGGGCGGCCGCATCACCTTCTCGGCCGACTTCCTGGTCCAGGACAGCGGTGAGGTCGACGATTACGCGCCGGACGCGGTGCAGCATCCGGTGCAGGACCTGCCCGACGACGTGCTGCCCTTCCTCCTCGCCAGCCGCTACTGCGACACCGACAAGCTGTCGAACACCGCCTGGCAGCTGTTCGGGAATACGCCGGAGGGCTGGGCCCGGGTGCAGGCCATCGTCGACTACGTCCACAACCACATCCGCTTCGACTACCAGCGCGCCGATTCGACCCGCTCGGCCCTCGACGGCTTCAACCAGCGCGAGGGCGTCTGCCGCGACTTCGCTCACCTCGCCGTCACCTTCTGCCGCTGCATGAACATCCCGGCGCGCTACTGCACCGGCTATCTCGGCGATATCGGCGTGCCGGCGGTGCCCGATCCGATGGATTTTTCCGCCTGGTTCGAGGTGTATCTCGGCGGGCGCTGGTACACGTTCGACGCGCGCCACAACAAGCCGCGGATCGGCCGCATCGTGATGGCGCGCGGCCGCGATGCCACCGACGTGGCGATCTCCACGAGCTTCGGCCCGGCCTGGCTCGCCAAGTTCGAGGTCCATACCGACGAGGTGGTGGGCGAGGAGCCGCAGGCGGTGCAGCCGACGGAGTGGCTGCAGGCCGCGGAGTAGGACGCCGTCCGCCGGATTCGATATTCGATTGGTCGACGATTGAGCGCTTCTCCCCTCTCCAGGCGATACCGGGCTTGCCAGAGATCCTTGCCCGGTATCGCTGCAAGGTGAGGGAGAGGGGCCGGGGGGATCGAAGATCCCGCGTGAGGGTGGCTCGGCTCCCGCAATAATCCTGAACCGTGGAACTGCCAGCACCACACTCGACGCTCTACACTGAAACGGGTCACCCTGCGCGATCTCCGGTCGCCCCTGCCCCTTTCCCAAACGGGAGAGGGGATCCCGCGCCATCCTGTGTGCTGTTCGGCTCTTTGATTCGCCGGCAGCCCTGATGACCCGCCTACCCACCTCCCCCCGCTGTCAAGCCTGGATGCGCCGCCATTCTCCGGCTATGGCGGCGCGATGCTGCTTCGTCCCTACCAGCGCGCGAGCCTCGATGCGCTCCAGGCCGATTGGGCGCGCGGTGGCCGCAACGGCCTGATCGTGCTGCCGACCGGGGCCGGCAAGAGCCTCGTCATCGCCACCCTGGTGCGCGAGACGATGGCCCGGGATCCGGGCGCGCGGATCGCCGTCGTCACCCATACCCGCGAGTTGATCGCCCAGAACCACGCCGAACTCCTCGCCCTCTGGCCGGAGGCGCCGGCCGGCATCGTCTCGGCCGGGCTCGGGCGGCGCGAGGAGACGAAGGCAATCCTGTTCTGCGGCATCCAGTCGGTGTGGAACCGGGTCGAGGCGACGGGCGGGTTCGACCTGGTGATCGTCGACGAGGCCCACCTGATTCCCCGCGATGCCGAGACCCGCTACGGCCGCTTCCTCGACGCGGTGCGGGCGCGCTCGCCCGACATGCGCCTCGTCGGCCTCACCGCCACCCCCTACCGCCTCGACAGCGGCCGCCTCGACGAGGGCCAGGGCCGCGTCTTCGATCGGCTCGTCTACGAGGCGCAGGTCGGCGACCTGATCCGTGAGGGCTACCTCGCGCTCCTGGTCTCGAAGGCCACCGCCACGATCCTCGACGTCAGCGGCGTGCCGCTGCGCGCCGGCGACTACGTGCCCGGCGCGCTGGAGGCGGCGGTGAACCGCGACGTCATCACCAAGGCGGCCGTCGCCGAGATGGTCGCCTACGGCGCCGAGCGCCGGGCCTGGCTCGCCTTCTGTGCCGGGGTGAAGCACGCCGACGCGGTGCGCGACGCGATCCGGGCGGAGGGGTTCTCCTGCGAGTCGATCTCGGGCGAGACGGGCAAGCGCGAGCGCGACCGCATCGTGCGCGACTTCCGGGCCGGGCGCCTGCGCTGCCTCACCTCGGTGGGCGTGCTGGCGACCGGCTTCAACGTGCCGGAGGTCGACCTGATCGCGCTGCTGCGCCCGACCCAGAGCACCGGCCTCTACGTCCAGCAGGTCGGCCGGGCCTTGCGCCGGGCGCCCGGCAAGACCGACGCCCTGGTCCTCGATTACGCCGGCCTCGTGCGCCGCCACGGGCCGATCGACGTGCTCTCGGCCAATGCCGTCGCCCGGGCGCGGCTCTTGGGCGAGACCGGCGCGCCCCGGGCCAAGCCCTGCCCGGGCTGCGGCGCGCTGATCGCGCTCAATGCCAGCACCTGCGAGGGCTGCTGGGTCGAGCCGGAGGAGGAGGAGGGGGACGAGGCCGAGATGCCGCACGAAGCGGTGGCCGACGACGAGACCGCAGTCCTCTCCGCCGACACCGTCGCGGTGGTGCGGGAGGCCCATGCGCGGTGGTGGCCGGTGGCCGGCTGGCGCTTCCGGCGCGAGACGCGCCACCGCGGCCCCGACGTGCTGGCGGTGGCGCTGGAGGGCGACGAGGACGCGATGACGGTGCGCCTCGACCTCGAAGCGACCGGGTTCGCCCGCGAGAAGGCGGTGCAGTGGTGGCGCCGCCTGGGCGGCGAGATGCCCCCTCCCCTCGACATCGACGAGGCGCTGGCGCGCTGCGACGAGCTGTCCCGGCCGGAGGCGGTCCGGGTGGTGCCGACCGGCCGGCTCTCGGAGGCCGTCGATTACCGCCTCGCCGACGGGGCGACCTGGACCGATACGCGGCGGGTGGCGTGATTCGTCAGCCGGCCGCGATCAGCCGGGCGACCTCGGCCTCGGCGAAGGCCTTCTCGGCGGCGACATCGGCGGAGAGCGCACGGATCGCCTCGAAATCGTCGCCCTGGCAGGCGATCTCGAGCGCGGCGCAGAGCCGCGACAGCCGGGTGAAGCCGATCAGGCCCGAGGAGGCGATCACCCCGTGCGCCGCGGCGCCGAGCGCCGCCGGCTCGCCTCGCACCGTCCAGTCGCGCAGCTGGGCCTGGAAGCGTCCGAGCAGCACCGGCATCGCCTGGTCGCCGACCGCCTGGCGCAGGTCGGCATAGGTCGCGGCATCGAGGGAGGGGGGCGTCGTCGCCATGGCGTCCGGCTCCAAATGCGCCTCGTCGCCCGGGCGCGTCGGCTCGCGGACCACGAGGCTACCATATGGGGCGGTCGCGATGCTCGACCATCGGGCCGGTCGATCCTGAAACGCGGTGCCGGGCCGGACCGAAGCCGCCATCGCGGCCCTCAGGCCGACCGCGCCACCGAGGTCCCGATCTCCGCCGACCGGGCGGCCTCCGCCTCGCGGGCATAGGTCCGTGCCCGCATGACCGCTTCCGACGGCAGCTGCTCGACGACGGACCCGTCCGAGCCGACGACCTGGAACACGATCTGCTTGCTGTCGGGATCGCGCCGGTAATGGGCACGGTCGGCCTTGCCCTCGGGGGTTTCGCCGGTCGACGCGGCGGAGTCGCGCGCGATGGTCCGACGGGCGTCCGGGCTCAGGTCGAGGGTCACCGCCGGGTCGAGGGGCGGGTCGGGCTCGGGCGTGCGCGCGGGACTGGTCCGGACGACGGGCTCGATCGCGGCCGGCGGAAGCGCCGCGGCGATGGTGGTGGTCTCGATCACGGCGAAATCCTTTCGGGCGATCCGTTCCCGATCAGCTAGCCGTGATGGGTCCTACCTCAATCTTAACGCCGGCCGGGCCTGTCAATCTTATCTTAAGACGCCGTATCGGCGCTCTCGACAATTGTAAGAATTTTCTCTTGGCATCCGCGGCGGCGGCGCGGGTGTCCCGCGACGATGTCGGAGCCGACTTGCTTGCCTTCCACGGAGCCGACATTTTCCACGTCATTCCGGGGACGGACAGCGGAGCCTGGCATCCAGAACCGCGGATGGTTCAGGATCAAGCGGAGATCGTTCCGCCTTCGTCGGAAACACCCGAGCTTCTGGATTCCGGGCCCCGCTGCGCGACCCCGGAATAGACGCGGAGAGTGCCGATATCGGCGGGCAACTCGGACACGCTCTCTTGGTACCGTACACAACCTGTATCTCATCGTCGTCATGCCAAAGACGGACGATCGAAGCCTTGCTCTCGCCTTCAGCGGTCGGACTTGGCAGCCGTCCTCACGGCTCCCCGGCCGGCGCCGCCGGCGCTTCGCTGTCGGCTCTCGGCTCGGCGGTGGCGACGGCCTTGGTGGTGAGCAGCGGCTCGAGGCGCCGGGCCAGCTCCTGGCCGAGATGGCGGGTATATTGCCCGGTGAAGTAACGCCCGCCGGCGCCGCGGCCCTCGAGGTGGTCGCGGGCCTTGGTCATCGCATCGACCTCGGGCCGGCACAGGAAGCCAATCACGCCGGCCGCCTCGTACCAGCGGCCGGCCCGGGCATGGGCGAGCGCCGCCGGGTTGTTGCCGATGGTCTCGGCGAAGCACTCCGTCGCAGCCTGTTCGAGGGGGCCGAGCACCGCGCGCCGGTGCTCGGCGCGGGGGCTCGGGGCCGCCACGGCCGGATGGGCCGCGGCGGCGATCTCCATCGCCGCCAGGGTGCAGATCGCGCCGTACAGCAGAACTCTCATATCCGGGCCTCGGCCGAATCAACCGCCACTCACCCGGCAAGCCTCGTGCCGATCATGGGCGGATCTTGGGCGAAACCCGGAGAAAATGCAGGTTTTCGGACGGGGCGGCCGCTGCCCCGAAGCTGAGCGGCAAATTTTACCCGGTGGGGGGCAGCGTCCTCTCGGTCAGCCGCGGCGCATTCCCCATCAGCCGCGGCGCTCGGCGTTCCAGCGGCCCTTGCAGGAGGTGGAGCCGGAGGTGGTCCAGGTGCCGTTGCCGGCGCCTTCGCCGCCGAGGCGGCCGACGACCTGGGCCGCGGCATCGCCCCGGCTGATCGTCGCCCGCACGGCGCCGCTCGGCTGCACGCGACCCGAGACGGTGAAGTCGCCGCCGCCGGCATAGCGGGCCTGGCCGTTCTGGATGATGACGCCGTAGCGGTAGGCCCGGTCGCAAGCCCCGCTCTCGGTGATGACCTCGACGCTCCAGGTGCCGTCGAAGCGGTCCGGCGCCTTGGCGCTGGTTCGGGCGATGGCCGGCGCCACGGCGCCCGCCAGACAAGCTCCCGCCGCGAGGGCGGACACGATCAGCCTCATGGTCCTCGTTTCCCGGTTTGGTCTGGCGACAAACTCGGCAGCACGCGGTTGGTTGCCGCAAAGCACCCCTCGCGTTAACCGAGCAAACCGAGGCGGGGCGCCGGATCCGCCGACAGCGCGGAGGCCCGCCGCAGGTCCGCGACGAAACCCGCATAGGCCTCCCCCGCGCCTCGTCGGGCAGACGCAGCAGGTAGGAGGGATGGA
Source organism: Methylobacterium sp. 17Sr1-1 (assembly GCF_003173775.1). Classification (NCBI taxonomy): domain Bacteria; kingdom Pseudomonadati; phylum Pseudomonadota; class Alphaproteobacteria; order Hyphomicrobiales; family Methylobacteriaceae; genus Methylobacterium; species Methylobacterium sp. 17Sr1-1. The sequence goes on from NZ_CP029552.1 coordinate 3,127,631, forward strand.
CGGTGACGAAGCCCGCATAGGGCTTGTCGCCGAACGTCGCAGGCCCGCGGGCGCGGGTGACCGGCACCGGCCGGCCGGTGAGCGCCAGCACGGCGGTGGCGCCGAGCGCCACCACCAGACGCGGCGCCACGAAGGCGAGCTCGCGGTCGAGCCACCAGCGGTAATGCGCGACCTCGCCGGCACTCGGCTTCTGGTGGATGCGCCGCTTGCCCCGCTGCTCGAACTTGAAGTGCTTGACCGCATTGGTGAGATAGGCGCGGTCGCGGTCGATTCCCGCCTCTTCCAGCGCCCGCGCCAGGAGCTGGCCCGCCGGGCCGACGAAGGGCCGGCCCTGGAGGTCCTCCTGGTCGCCCGGCTGCTCGCCCACGAAGGCGATCGCCGCGCCGAGCGGCCCCTCGCCGAGGACGGCCTGCGTCGCGCCCGGCACCAGCGGTTCGGAGGCGCGGATCACCGCGTTCAGCGCGGCGAGGGAGGCGGGCTCCTGCGCCGCCATCGCGGCGAGCGCCCGGGCCGGCACACGCTTGACCGGCGCCTCGGGGGCCCGGGCGATCATCTCTCCGACCCGCCGGCCGGCCTCCCGCACCAGGCCGGGGATCGCCGCCGTCTCGGGCATGTTGTGCCAGTACTTCTTCGGCATCTCGGCCCGCATCGCCGCCAGGTTGGTGCGGGCGGGGTTGAAGGTGCTAGCATAATAATCGGTCCAGCCGGCCTCAAACGCGTCCTGCTCCGGCACATCCTCGCGCCGCCCCGGCGGCCCGAAGCTCAAGGCGCAGCCGTCCCAGTGGGCCGAGCCGTCCGGGGTCAGGATCGACCAGTCGAAGGAGGGGAAGCGCGCGGAGAAGAACGGCGCCGCCTCCGCCAGGATGTGGTGCTCGGGCTCGAACCAGGCGGCGAACCGCTCGCGCCCGCCCTCCCCCGCCCCGGCGCGGCGAAAGCGCAGGAAGGCGTGCATCTTGTGCAGGTCGCGCGCCACCGCCTTGCGCATGAGGTTCAGGCGATGGACCAGCGGGTCGCTCGCCACCTCGGCGAGGTGCCGCTCTCCTTCCGCCACCCGCCAGATCAGCCGGTGGAGCAGGCCGTAGCGTTCGGGATCGCGGTGCATGACGACCGGCGCCACAAGGGCCGCCACCGCCCGCGGCAGGGCGAGCGCCGGGCCGGGCTCGCCCGCATCGTCCTCGGGAAACAGCGAGGCCGCCTCGCCCTCGACCCAGGTCACCGACTCCGGCGCCACCCCCGCCGGGACGAGGTGCCGGATCGCCGCGCGAAACCCGTCGAGGTCGGCGCCGGGCGCCAGGCGGATCGTGCGGGCGCGCATCTAGAACAGGCTCAGCTGGCGCGGGGGCTCGACGAGGCGGGCGCGCAGGTCGAGCCGATCGGTGAGGCGGGTCGGCGCGTAATCGGCCGCGACCAGGAACGGCCGGGCGCGCTTCAGGCCCGAGGTCAGGCGGGCGACGTCGTCGAGGCGCAACGTGGCGTGCCGGCGCGCCGCCACGATCTTGTCGACCGCCCGCACGCCGAGGCCCGGCACCCGCAGGAGCATCTCCCGGTCGGCCCGGTTGACGTCGACGGGGAAGCGCTCTCGGTTCTTCAGCGCCCAGGCGAGCTTGGGATCGACGTCGAGGGCGAGCATGCCGGATTCGGTCGCCCCCGCCACGTCGTCGGGCGAGAAGGCGTAGTACCGCATCAGCCAGTCGGCCTGGTAGAGCCGGTGCTCGCGCTGGAGCGGCGGGGATTTGCTCGGCAGGATCGAGGCGGCGTCGGGGATCGGGCTGAAGGCCGAGTAGTAGATCCGCTTCAGGCCGTAATGGTCGTAGAGGCGGGCGCTGGTGCGGATCAGCGATTCGTCGGTGCTGGCATCGGCCCCGACGATCACCTGCGTCGACTGGCCGGCGGGGGCGAAGCGGCGCTTCTCCTCTTTGGCCTGCAGGATGCGCTCGCCCATCTGGCCCATCGCGGTCTGGATCGCGGCGCCGTCCTTCTCCGGCGCCAGCCGCTCCAGGCTCGCCTCGGTCGGCAGTTCCAGGTTGATCGAGAGCCGGTCGGCGTAGAGACCGGCCTGCTCGATCAGCCATGGGCTCGCCTCCGGGATGGTCTTCAGGTGGATGTAGCCGCGAAAGCCGTGCCGCTGGCGCAGGGTCTTGGCCACCCGGATCAGCTGCTCCATCGTGTGGTCGGGCGAGCGGATGATCCCGGAGGAGAGAAACAGCCCCTCGATGTAGTTGCGCTTGTAGAACTCGACCGTCAGCGTCACGACCTCCTCGACCGAGAACTTGGCCCGCCGGACGTTCGAGGAGCGGCGGTTGACGCAGTAGGCGCAGTCGAACAGGCAATAGTTGGTGAGCAGGATCTTCAGGAGCGAGACGCAGCGCCCGTCCGGCGTGTAGGCGTGGCAGATGCCGGCCCCGGTGGTGGAGCCGAGGCCGCCGGCCTCCGCCTTGCGCTTCGGCGCTCCCGAAGAGGCGCAGGAGGCATCGTACTTCGCCGCGTCGGCGAGAACCGTGAGCTTCTTCTTGAGGGCATCGTCCATGCCCGCAACCTGGCTCTCGTTCCTGATTTGTTCAAGGCCGAAGCGGCGGATGGCCCGTGGTCGAAAGCCGCATCGGACCGCTCGGGAACCCGCCGGCCGCCCCTCCCGTTGTCTGCCCGATTGGAAATTGTCTAATTCGCAAGGAGACGCCTCATGGCGACGAATCCGTCCGCGAACTGCCGCAGCTGCCGCTACTTCGACGACCACAAGCTGAATGGCGCCGCCGCCCAGGGCGAGGAAGGTCTGTGCCGCTTCAACCCGCCGGTGAGCCAGCCGGAGCCGCAGGGCCACGGCCTGTGGCCGGTGGTCTCGGCCCAGGACTGGTGCGGGCACTTCTCGCCGGAGATGATGGCGGGCGAGTGAGCGATCGTCGGATCGGAGTTTTTGGGAAGGCCGGTCCGGGAGGGCCGGCCTTTCTGCATGACAGAGGCCTCGAGAGGCATCGCCAGAGCTGCCGTCGCGTGGTCGAGCTGGGCGCAGCGGCAGCGGAACCCCACCACCCCCAACACGTTGCGCAGGCTCTCTGCCCTCGACGGATGGTTGCCCGATGACGGACGATGTCACCGCCCTCTCGCGCCGGAGCCTGATGATGGCCGGCGGCGCCACCCTGGTCGGGCTCGGCAGCGCGGCGGCGCAAGGGGCGTCCGGATCGGGGGTGCCCGGTCCCGAGCGGCCGGTCGATACCGGCAAGGTCGAGAACGGCAAGGTGACGTTCCCGAACTGGCGTGGCCCGTCCGACCGGCCTTCCGCCCCACCGCCGGCCCCGCTGCCGCCGGGGGAGCGGATCGGCTTCGCGGTCGTCGGCCTGGGCCGGCTGTCGCTGGAGGAGATCCTTCCCGCCTTCGGCGAGTGCCGCAAGGCGAAGCTCGTCGCCCTGATGTCGGGCTCGCCCGAGAAGGCCAAGGCGGTGGCGGCGCAACACGGGATCGGGCCCGAGGCGGTCTACGGCTACGACGGCTGGGACGCGCTCGCCCGCAACCCGCAGGTGAAGGCAGTCTATATCGTCACCCCGAACGCGCTCCACCGCGACCAGGTCATCGCCGCGGCCGGCGCCGGCAAGCACGTGCTGTGCGAGAAGCCGATGGCGGCCTCGGCCGCCGAGGCGCGGGCGATGATCGATGCCTGCGCCAAGGCGAACGTGAAGCTGATGATCGCCTATCGCTGCCAGTACGAGCCCTACAACCGCGAGGTCGTGCGGCTGGTGCGCAGCGCCAAGTACGGCAAGGTCAAGCTGATCGAGGCGACCAACACCCAGACCATGAGCCTGCCCGAGCAGTGGCGGATGAAGAAGGCGCTCGCCGGCGGCGGCGCGCTGCCGGATATCGGGCTCTACTGCCTCAACGGCGTGCGGGCGCTGATGGGCGAGGAGCCGGTCTCGGTCCAGGCGCAGATTCATTCACCGGACGACCCGCTCTACCGCGAGGTCGAGGAGACGGTCGCCTTCACCCTGCGCTTCCCCTCCGGCGCGCTGGCGCTCTGCTCCACCAGCTACGGCGCGCACGAGACCCGCTCGCTGACCGTCCAGGCCGAGGGCGGCGCGATCCAGCTCCAGAACGCCTTCGCGTATGAGGGCCAGCGCCTGTTCCTGAACCACCGCGAGGGCAAGGCCGAGGCGAAGGAGGAGCGGGTGCTGGGCGCGAAGAACCAGTTCGCCCTCGAGATCGACCATTTCGCGACCTGTCTCCTCGAGAACCGCACGCCGCGCACGCCCGGCGAGGAGGGCCTGCAGGACCAGATCCTGATGGAGGCGATCTACGAGGCCGCCCGCACCGGCACCACCGTGGCGCTGAAGCCGCCGGAGCGAATCGTGGGCAAGGATGACGGCAAGGGAGAGGCCAAGAATCCGTCGGGCAAGGCCCTCGATCTGACCCGCGGCCCGGAGCCGGAGGATGCCGGCTGAGGCGGCACCTCGTACCCGCGGGAGTGTTCGGTTCCCGCTATGGCCTTCCACCCTCCGCGTCCTCCCGGGACCGCGACGGCGGAACCCGGGATCCATAACCACTGACGGTGCAGGCCTTGGCGGAACGCCGTCGGCCTCCTGGAGCGTCAGCGTTTAGGGATCCCGGGTTCTCGGCTTCGCCGCGCCCCGGGATGACCCTGTGAAATGGGACGCCGGTTGGCCGTGCCGAGAGGCCGGCCGTTTCACCCGCCCCGCACCGCGATCGCCTCGACCTCCACCAGGTAGCCGTGGTGCAGCTCCGGCACCGGCACCACCGTGCGGGCCGGCCGCGCTTCCCCCAGCATCTCGGTGTAGACCCGGTTGAATTCCGGCCAGTTCTCGACGCCGACGATGTAGGCGGTCACCCGCAAGACATGCTCCGGCCCGCTGCCCGCCTCCGCCAGGATGGCGAGCAAGCTCGCCAGCGCCTGGCGCACCTGCGTGGCGAAGAGCTGGTCGGCGGTGTGGCTGCCGTCGGGCCGGGCGGCGAGCTGGCCCGAGACGAAGACGAGGTCGCGCCAGGCGGTGCCTTGCGCATAATGCCCGGCCGGCTGCGGCGCGGCGGCGGTGGCGATGCGGGTGATCGACTCGGTCATGGCTCGTCTCCTACCAGCCGTTGATGCGGGGCCATTCCGCCGCGACGCGGCCCGCCCCGTCGAGGACGTGGTAGCGGTCGTGCTGCGCCCCCGTCGCGCAGGCGTGGTTGGGCAGGATGCGGACCGGTGCGCCGATGGACAGGTCCGGCAGCGCGGCGCCCGAGCCCGGCCGCAGGGCCAGGATGCCGTGCTCCTGGTTGGCGTCGCGGACGATCAGGTCGGGATAGGGCCGCCCGGCCGCGTCGCAGACCACGCCGTAGCCCTGGTCGACCGCCTGGCGCGCCGTGCCGCGGTCGCGCGACAGTGCCATCCAGCCGGCATCGACGACGATCCAGCCCTTCGCCCGCTGGTGGCCGATCACCGTGGCGAGCACCGAGAGGGCGATGTCCTCGACCGCGACCGAACCGACACCGGCCTGAAACAGGTCGCCGAGCATGAACACGCCGGCGCGGACCTCGGTGATTCCGGTGAGGTCGCGGGCGAAGCGCGCGGTCGGGGTCGAGCCGACGCTGACCACCGGGCAGGGCAGCCCAGCCGCCCGGAGAGACTCGGCCGCCGTCACCGCTGCGACCCGCTCGGCCTCCGCCGCCGCCGCGAGCGCGGCGGGATCGCTCAAGGCGTAGCTGTCGCCGGCATGCAGCAGGACGCCGCGCAGGGCCGCGCCGCCGGCGGTCAGCCGCCGGCCGATCGCCACCAGGGTGTCGCGGTCGCCCGGCGCGACGCCGGAGCGGTGGCCGTCGGCATCGACCTCGATCAGCACCGGCACGGCGTCGCCGCGGGCGCGGGCGTGCTCGGCCACGGCCTCGGCCTGCTCGGTGCTGTCGAGGATGATCGCGAGGTCGGCGCCGCCGGCCCGGATCGCTGCGACCCGGGGCAGCTTCGCCGGGCTGATGCCGACGGCGTAGATCATGTCGCGCACCCCGCCGGCCGCGAAGTACTCTGCCTCGCGCAAGGTCGAGACCGTCGCCGGGCCCTCGGGCGAGGCCATCGCGATGCGGGCGACGTCGAGGGACTTGGCGGTCTTCAGGTGCGGCCGGAGCGCGACGCCGAGACGATCGAGATGCGCGCGCATCCGCGCGACGTTGGCGCGCAGGCGCGCCTCATCGAGGAGGAGACAGGGAGTCTCCAGGCGGTCCAAGGGGGTCCGGCTCGTCTCGGGCATGGTGGTACGCTCGTCGTGATCGCGTCGTGTCTCCCTGAAGACCATGGAACGATGGGCGGCGCCATTAACGCTGCCTGCCTTCTGCATTAAGGTCATCCTTAATGCTTGCGACCGACGACGTCCGCTTCTTCCTCGCCGTGGCCGAGGCGCCCTCCCTCGCCGCCGCGTCGCGGGCCCTCGACGTGTCGCCGCCGGCGGTCACGCAGCGCCTGCGCGCCCTCGAGGAGCGGCTCGGCATGCATCTCGTCGACCGGGCCGGGCGCCACCTCGCGCTGACCGACGAGGGCGAATTGCTCGCCGAGCGCGGCCGCGAGATCCTCGCGTCGCTGGCCGAGCTCGACGAGGCCCTGGCCGCCCGTCGCGGGCAGGTGGTCGGTCACCTGCGGATCGTGGCGCCGCTCGGCTTCGGCCGCCGCCACGTCGCCCCGGTTGCCGCAGCATTTCAGGCGGCGCACCCGGAGGTCGCCCTCGATCTGACGCTCTCCGACCGCCTCGGCGGCGTGCCGGCCGGCACCTTCGACCTCGCGATCCATGTCGGCGGGATCGCGCAAGCCGCGCCCGGCCTGATCGCCCGGCGCCTCGCCCCCAACGACCGCGTCGTCTGCGCCGCGCCCGCCTATCTCGCCGCCCGCGGCACGCCGGCCGGCCCGGCCGACCTGCGCGCCCATGCCTGCATCGCGTTGCGCGAGAACGACGAGGACGTCACCCTGTGGCGCTTCCACCGCGACGGCGGGGACGAGCGGGTCCGGATCGAGCCGCGCCTGTCCAGCAACGACGGCGAGGTGGTGCGCGGCTGGGCGCTCGCCGGGCGCGGGATCATCCTGCGCTCGGAATGGGACGTCGCCGACGACCTGCGGGCGGGGCGTCTCGTCCGGCTGCTGCCCGCTCACGCCCTGCCCGACGCTCCCGTGACGGCGCTTCTCGGCGCGCCCCGGCGCGCCCGCGCCGCCCGCACCCGCCGCTTCCTCGACGCGCTCGCCGCCGCCCTCGATCCCCCGCCCTGGCGGGCCTGAGCGCCGCCTCACGCGAACGCGATCCGGCCGGCCTCGCCAGCGCCCCAGAGTCCGGGTAACCCGGGACCCATGTCCCGCCTCGCGCCCCTCCTCGCCCTTCTCCTTTCCGGCCTGGCCCTCGCCGCCGAGGCGCAGGGCCTGAAGCCCTCGAAATACGCCGATCTCGTCCGGGCCGAGCTGGTGACGCAGGAGAGCGCCGTCGCGCCGGGCGCCACGCTCACCGCCGGCCTGCGGCTGACGATGAAGCCGGGCTGGCACGTCTACTGGCGCAATCCCGGCGATTCCGGCCTGCCGCCGGAGATCGCCTGGACGCTGCCGGCGGGGTTTTCCGCGGGCGCGATCGCGTGGCCGGCGCCGGAGCGGATCCCGGTCGGCGACCTGATGAATTTCGGCTACGAGGGCGAGGTGCTGCTGACGGTACCGGTGACGGCGCCCGAGACCCTCGGGCCCGGACCGGTCCCGCTCCGGGCCAAGGTCTCCTACCTCGTCTGCGAGCGCGAATGCGTGCCGGGCGAGGCCAGCCTCTCGACGAGCCTGCCGGTGGCGCCCGCCGGGACCAGCCCGCGGCCCGATCCCCGCCACGCCGCCCTGTTCGCGCAAGGGCGCGAGCGGCTGCCGGTCCCGGCGCCCTGGCCGGTCCGGATGGTCCAGGACGGCGCGACGCCGGTCCTGACTGTCGACGCGCCCGATCTCAAGGCGCGCGACGTCGCGTTCTTCCCCTATTCCGAGACCGCCCTGGAGCACGCCGCGGAGCAGGTCGCGACGGGCGACGCAACGGGCCTGCGCCTGCGGCTCCAGCGCAGCAGCCAGGCCGCCGCCGACGCACCGGCGCCCCGGGCCGACGGGGTTCTGACCTTCACCGAGGACACCGGATCCGGCTCGGTCCGCCGCGCCTACGCGCTCGGCGACGCGGCGTCCGCGCCGGCGAGCGCCGCCCCCGCCGCGCCCGTCGCCCCCACCCCGGTCGCCGCCACCGCGCCGGCCGAGGCCGAGGGCCTGTGGCAGGCGGCCCTCCTCGCCTTCCTGGGCGGGCTCCTGCTCAACCTGATGCCCTGCGTCTTCCCGGTCCTGTCGATCAAGGTGCTGAGCCTGGTGCGCCATTCGGGCGAGAGCCCGGGCCGGGTGCGGCTGCACGGCCTCGCTTACGCGACGGGCGTGCTGGCGACCTTCCTGGGGCTTGCGGGCCTGCTGATCGCGCTGCGGGCCGGCGGCGCGCAGATCGGCTGGGGTTTCCAGCTGCAATCGCCCCTGGTGGTGGCCGGCCTCGCCTACGGGCTGTTCGCCATGGGCCTCAGCCTGTCGGGGGTCTGGCATCTCGGCGGCCGGGCGGCGGCCCTGGGCGACGGCCTGACCCGGCGCGCCGGGCTCGAGGGCTCGTTCTTCACCGGCGTGCTGGCGACGGTGGTCGCCACGCCCTGCACCGCGCCGTTCATGGGCGCGGCGGTCGGCTACGGCCTGACGCAGGGAGCGGCGGTGGCGCTCACCGTCTTCGCGGCGCTCGGCCTCGGCCTTGCCCTCCCCTTCGCCCTGCTGGCGGCCTGGCCGGCCGCCTTGCGCCGCCTGCCGCGGCCCGGCGCCTGGATGGAGACCCTCAAGGGCCTTTTGGCCTTCCCGCTCTACCTCACGGTGGCGTGGCTCACCTGGGTGCTGAGCCAGCAGGTCGGGCCGACCGGGCTGATGGCCGGGCTCACCGGCCTGGTGCTGGTGGCGTTCTGCGCCTGGCTCGCGGCTCGCACCGCGACGGCGGACGGCTTCGCCCGGCGGGCGGGCCTCGCGGCGCTGATGCTCGGCCTCCTCGGCCTCGCGGGGCTGCTGGTGGCGCTCGACCGGGACCGCGCCGGCCCGGTGGCGGTCGCGAGCGCCGACGGGATCGAGCCGTTCAGCCAAGCCCGGCTCGACGCGCTCCTCGCCGAGCGCCGCCCGGTCTTCGTCAACATGACGGCGGCGTGGTGCATCACCTGCCAGGTCAACGACCGCGCGACCTTGAGGGCGGCCGCCGTGCGCGAGGCCTTCAAGGCCCACGACGTCGCCCAGCTCAAGGGCGACTGGACCAACCAGAACCCGGAGATCACCCGGGTGCTGGAGGCGAACGGCCGCTCGGGCGTGCCGCTCTACCTGCTCTATGACGGCCGCGGCGGCGTCGCGGTGCTGCCGCAGATCCTCACCGAGGCGACGGTGCGCGACGCGCTGGCGGCCCTGCCGACGGGGACCGGGCCGCGGGCCGCGCTGCCGTAAGAATCCGTCGAGCAGACCAGTCCAGCCGGAGCCATTCGGGCTCGTCGACCAAGCCGAGGCGCCGCAAACCTGCCATGCGGCCGGTGGGCTTAAGCCGGGCGGGCCTTCCGGCCTATGCTGCAACGCAACAGCGAGGACGGCGATGCAGCACACACTCGACGACACCGCCGGTGCCGCCGCGACCGGGCGGTCCGCGGCCCTGGCCCTCCTGGCGCTCGCCGCCGCCTCCTTCGGCATCGGCACCACCGAATTCGTCATCATGGGGCTCCTGCCCGAGATGGCGGCCGATCTCGGCGTGAGCATCCCGAGGGCGGGCCTGCTGGTCTCGGGCTACGCGCTCAGCGTCACCTTCGGCTCGCCGCTCGTCGCAGTGGCCTTGTCGCGCCTCGACCGGCGGCGGGCGCTGCTGGTGCTGGTCGGCCTGTTCATCCTCGGCAACGCGCTCTGCGCGCTCGCTCCCGATTACCGTCTCCTGATGCTCGCTCGCATCGTCACGGCTCTGTGCCACGGCGCCTTCTTCGGCCTCGGCTCGGTGGTGGCGGCCGATCTCGTGCCGGCGCATCGCAAGGCCAGCGCCATCGCGATCATGTTCACCGGGCTCACCCTCGCCAACGTGCTCGGCGTGCCCTTCGGCACGGCGCTCGGCCACGCTCTCGGCTGGCGGGCGACGTTCTGGGCCGTGGTCGGCATCGGCTTCGTGGCGGCGGCCGCCCTCCTCGCCTGGCTGCCGCGGCACCTCGCCCACGAAACCGGCAGCCTCCTGTCCGAGATGCGGGTCCTGCGCCGGACGCAGGTGGTGCTGGCGATGCTGCTCAGCGTGCTCGCGTCGGCCAGCCTGTTCAGCGTCTTCACCTACGTCGCGCCGCTGCTCGCCGCCACCGCCGGCGCGACCCCGTCGGCGATCACCGGCGTGCTGCTGCTGTTCGGCGTTGGGCTGACGCTCGGCAACGTGCTGGGCGGCCGCCTCGGCGACTGGCGGCAGATGCCCTCGGTGATCGGCTTAGGTGTCGCGCTGGCCCTCGTGCTCCTGGCGCTGGTCCCGGCGAGCGCCGCCCTGATGCCCGCCACCGCGCTCATCGGCCTGTGGGGCGTCCTCGCCTTCGCGCTGGTGGCGCCGTTGCAGCTGCGGGTGCTCACGGCCGCCGACGGCGCCCGCAACCTCGCCTCGACGGTGAACCAGGGCGCGTTCAACCTCGGCAACGCGCTCGGCGCCTGGCTCGGCGGCGTCGCCATCACGGTCGGCGTGCCCTACGGCCACCTGCCGGTGATCGGGGCGGCGCTGGCGCTGGCGGTCGCCGGGGTGGGCGTGGTGGCGCACCAGCTCGATCGCTGAACCGAAATCCCAAGCCGGCCCAGCGATCTAAGGGCTCGCAGCAGCCTCCTGGTCGGAGAGGCCGCTCTTCGAACTCGTCCTCGGCGCAGATCGAAGCGCAGACACGTCATCTGCGATGGCCCTGTCCCGAGGAGCGGGAGGGTTCCGTCCGGGCTTTTCGAAAACCGCGTGACGGAAAACACCGTTCCACCGCCCGCCGCCGCACAACCCCCTGGCAATGGCCGGCAACCTGTGCTGCATATTCCCTCAGGACAGCCGTGAAGCGCGCCAGGCGTCGCCGGCCGATCGGGGGGGACGCGGTCTCGTCGTGCGCAAGTCCGGAGAGAGCACAGCCACGGCCCGGTCGCGCCTGACGCCCGATCGACTCGCGGAGCGCGTCGCCGGCCTTAGGGAGGGCGAGCGTCTCGCGGTCGTCGGCCTGACCCGCGACGGCGTCGGCGCCGTGCTGGCGACGCGCGAGATCGGCCGCGCGGTGCTGCTGGTCGCCGCCGAGGAGCTGCGGACCGCCCGCGCGGTGATCGACCGCCTGCTCGACGATCTCGCCGACCTGGCGCTCGCCCGCTGGCCGGACTGGCCGGGGCGGGACGGATCGGCACCCGCCGTCTCGGGCCCCTGGCTGAAGGCGGCCGCGACCTTCGCGGCGGCCGGGCGGCCGCCGCGGTTCCGGCGGGTGGCGCCGGCGCTCGAATTCGCGCAGCTGCTGCAGGCGGTCGATCCGGGCAGCGTGATCCTGGTGGCGGAGGTCGACCCGGTCGCGCCGGCCCGCGCCGCCCCGGTGATCGAGGCGCTGGAATGGTGCGCCGGCCACGGCGCGGCCTGCGTCTTCGCCCTGCCCGCCGAGCCGCCGGACGCCCCGCCCTACGAGCGCATCCTCTACGGCGCCTGCATGATCGGCCGCGCGCCCGAGCCGGTGGAGAAGCGCTTCATCCCTGCGCGCTCGCAGGCCCACCACGCCAGCGAGGCCGAGCGGCGGATCGAGGCGGCCCTGGCGAAGGATCCGGAGCTCGCCGGGCTGTTTGCCGGCAACAATGTCGTGCGCGTGGCCGGTCACGGCCGGCAGCCGCGGGTCGACCTGGTCTGCCGCGAGCACCGCGTCGTCGTCGAGATCGACGGGCCGGAGCACCAGGCCAGCCCGAAATTCGGCCAGGACCGCCACCGCGACTACGAACTCATGGTCGCCGGCTACCTCGTGCTGCGCCTCACCAACGATCAGGTCGCCGAGGACCTGCAATTCGCGGTCGAGAAGATCCGCGCCGTCGTCCGGCTGCGCCGCACCCTTCCCTCTCCCGGAGACACGACCCGATGAGCGAGACGCCGACGCCGGCTCAGGCGATGATCCTCTGGCGCCTGCTCGGCCGGCAGGGCACCGCCCTGAACAGCGAGATCCTGCCGAAGAAGCCCGAGCGCGACGCCCTGGTGAGAGCCGGGCTGATCACGGTCGAGAAGGAGGGCCGCTCCTCGCGGCTGACCGTGACCGACGGCGGATGGCGTTGGGCCGGCGAGCACCTGCGCGATCCCCTGCCGCCGGCCATGCGGGTGCTCCAGGACTGGCTCACGCGCCTCCACCACCACCTCGATGCGACGGGCGCGGCGCTCGCCGATTTCGTCGGCCCGGCCCCGGAACGAGTGGCGCCGGAGCCGAAGGCGCCAAAAGTCCGGAAGAAGGCTGCCCCGAAGGCTAAGCCGGCTCCTAAAACCGAGACAACCGCGAACACGATAGCCGCTGCGCCACCGGAAGCGCACTCCGCCCCGAACCGGCTCCGCGCGCGGATCGAAGAAGCCTACCTCGCCTGCACCGGCGGCCGGAAGGCCGCGCCGGTACGCCTCAGCGCCCTGCGGGCGGCGCTCGCCGATCTCGACCGCGCCGCCGTCGATGCCGGGCTGGCGGCGATCCTCGCCGGCGACGAGACCATCCGGCTCACCCGGATCAGCGACCCCAAGGCCCTCGACGCGGCCGAGCGCGCGGCAGCCTTCGCACCGGCGGGCGAGCCCTTCCACGAGATCTGGATCAACGCATGAGCGACGCCCTCGACGCCCTGCGCCGCGTCAATTTCGACTGGGTGCGCACCCTGGACAGCGTCTGGCTCGACGCCGAGCCGACCGGCGCGCCCAACGAGGCCCTGATCCCGGGGGTCATCGAGGCGCTCCACGCGCAGACGGCCGGCAGCCGCCCGCGCGGCCGGGTGCTCGTCGGCGAGCCGGGCATCGGCAAGACCCACCTCGTCGGCCAGATCCGGCGCGAGGTCTGGCGTTCGCAGGGCTGGTTCGTGCTCCTCGACGTGCTCGGCCTCACCGATTTCTGGCGCAGCGCGGCGTTGAGCTATCTCACCGCCCTGATGCAGCCGATGCCGGACGGCCGGCGCCAGTCCGACGCGGTGCTGGCCGGCGTCGCCCGCCGCTTCAAGGTCGAGGAGCAGGTCGAGCAGGCGTTCAACACGCCCAACATCGACACCCGCAAGATCGTCGACTTGCTCGTGCGGGCGCTGATGCACGTCGACACCGTGCGGGCGCTCAAGCACCAGGACGTGTTTCGCGCCCTCTGCCTCCTGCGCTCGCAGGACCTCGCAGCGGTCGGCCTCGCCCATGCCTGGCTGCAGGGCTACGACGCCGACGCGGCCGCCCGCACCGCCCTCGGCTTCACCATGCCCCCGCCCCCGCCGATCGAGCTGGTGCGCGGCATGGCCTGGATCATGGGCCTCAGCGGCCCGACCCTCGTCGCCCTCGACCAGATCGACGGCGTGGTCGATGCGAGCCGCCTGACCCTCGACGACGATTTCGAGCCCGGCCCCGGCCTCGCCGAGATGCTGGCCGCCGGCCTGATGGAATTGCATGACGGCGGCGGCCGCGGCATGACGCTCGTCACCTGCCTGACCGATTCCTGGCGGCGGCTGGAGGAGCGCGGGCTGAAATCGGCCATGGACCGGTTCGAGCCGCCGGTGCTGCTCACCGGGATGAACAAGCCCGCCGCCGCGGCCGCGCTCATCCGCGGCCGCCTCGCGCCCGCCTACGCGGAAGCCGGCTTCACCCCGCCCTCCCCGACCTGGCCGTTCAGCGAGGCGGCGATCGCGGCCGCGGCCCGAAACGCGATGCGACCGCGCACGCTGCTGATGCGCTGCGACGCCTTCCGCCGCGATTGCCTGGCGGAGGGGACCGTCGCGGTCTGCGACAACCTCATCGAATCAAACAGCGGCAGCGGTCCGACGGTCGTCACCGATCCCTTCGACCTCGAAGAGGCCCGCCGCAACGCCGACATCACCGGCATCCTCGACGACGAGGATGCGGGGCTCGGCGAGCTTTTGCGCACGGCCTTCGACCTCTACGCCCTGGAGGACGATCCCCACGACGCGGTCGACGTGGTGAGCAAGGGCGAGCCGGAGCAGCGCCTGCCGCCGCTGCACGGCCGCCTCACCTTCCTCCACCGCGATGAGAACGACCGCGAGCGCCACGTCTGCTACCGCGCCCTGCTGCAGCCCCATCCGATCGCGTTCCAGGCGCGGTTGCGCGCCGCGCTCACCGCCTCGGGCATCTCGGCGAAGATCCCGGGCCGCGAATTGCTGGTGGTGCGCCGCGGCCCGGTGCCGGCCGGCACCAAGACCGGCACCCTGGTCAGCCGCTTCGTCGCCGCGGGCGGCAAGCTGATCGATCCGTCGGATGACGACCTGCGCATCTTCGTGGCCCTGCGCACCTTGCGCGACGCGGCGGTGCGGGACGGGCAGGCCGACCGGTTCGAGAGCTGGATGCGCACGACGCTGCCGGTGCGCGGGACCGGGTTCTTCCGCCAGATCGGCTTGTCGGGCGACGGCACGGAACCGGCGAGGCGTGGTCGCGCCCCCCTGCCGCCCCTGCCGCCCCGCCAGCCCCGGCGGGAGATCGATCCGCCGACCGGGGAACCGGAGGCGGCGTCGGCCCAGGCCGAGCCCTCGAGTCCGCCGCATCGGCCGGCCGGCACGGAGCCGGCCATGCGGGTCGAGGCCATGCACGTCGAAGCCATGAGCGTCGAGGCCGCGCGGGCGCGCCGCGCCGTGCCCGCCCACGCCATCGAGACGGTGACGCGGATCGCCGATACGCCGCCCGCCGGGCCCGCGCCCCGGCGCGCCGTTTCCCCGCAGGCCCAAGTCCCCGAGCGGCCAGTCCCCGAGCCGCCATTCCCCGAGGCGCAAGCCCCCGAACCCGTGCCCGACGCCATCCCGGTCGGCCACCGCCTCACCCCCGACGCGCCGCCCGTCGCGCTGCCGCTGCGGCTCCTGCCGCGCCACACCGCGATCATCGCGGGGTCCGGCTCGGGCAAGACGGTGCTGCTGCGGCGCCTGGTCGAGGAGGCGGCGCTCGCCGGCATCCCGGCGATCGTGGTCGATCCCAACAACGACCTGTCGCGCCTCGGCGACCCGTGGCCGGAGCGGCCGGAGAAGTTCACGCCCGAGGACGACCGCAAGGCCGCCCTTTACGCCGAGCGGGTCGAGGTGGTGGTGTGGACGCCCGGAGTCCATGCGGGCAACCCGCTCTTCCTCTCGGTGATGCCGGATCTCGCCGCGAGCGACGACCGCGACGAGCGCGCCCAGGCGATCGAGATGGCGACCGAGACCCTGGGGCCGCTGGCCGGCGCCACCAGGACTCTCCAGCGCGGCGTGCTCGCCGACGCGCTCCGGGCTTTCGCCGCCCGCGGCGGCGGCACCCTCGCCGCCTTCACCGGCCTGCTCGCCGACCTGCCGGACGGTACCAGCCAGATCGGCAAGGCGCAGACCCTCGCCGCCGCCATGGCGGACCAGCTGCTGGCCGCCGTCGCCACCAACCCGCTCCTGCGGGTCGAGGGCGTGGTGCTCGACCCCGCCCGGCTGTTCTTCGGCCCGGATCGCCGTCGCACCCGGATCTCGGTCGTCAACCTGTCGGGCCTCGCCTCGGACGCGGCGCGGGAGGATTTCGTCAACCGGCTGCAGATGGCGCTGTTCGGCTGGATCAAGCAGAACCCGTCGCCGCGCGGCCTGCTCTACGTGGTCGACGAGGCGCAGACCTTCCTGCCCTCGGGCCGCACGCCGCCGAGCCTCGGCAGCGGCATCAAGCTGGTGGCGCAGGGGCGCAAGTACGGCCTCGGGATGATCGTGGCGACGCAAGTGCCCAAGGGCATCCACAACCAGGTCGTGTCGAACTGCACGACGCAGTTCTTCGGCCGCCAGAGCGCGCCGGCGACCATCGCGGCCGCCCAGGAGATCATGGCGGCGAGCGGCGGGGCGGCGCCCGACCTCGGCCGGCTCGGGGCGGGCGAGTTCTACTTCGCCACCGAGGGCTCGGGGAAGCCGGCCAAGCTGCGCACGCCGCTCTGCCTCAGCCACCATCCGGCCAACCCGCCGGCGCCGCACGAGGTCGTCGCCCGGGCCCGGCGCTCGGCGAGCTGAGCCGGCCTGCTTAACCGTGACATTGCGGCGGACCGGCTTCAGGTCCGCCGCCGGGTCCCCTATGTCTGCGGTCCCCCGTCTCGACCGCACCCCGCATGGACGCCGCCGATCTCAGGTCCTCGTCCGACGTCTTCCTGCACATCATCGAGGAATCCGGCTTCGCGGGGGGCTGGCACTGGGTCTTCGCCACGGGCGAGCAACGCTGGTCTCCGGGCTTCTTCCGGCTGCTCGGGCTCGATCCCGCCGCCATCGCCGCGAGCTACGACCTCTTCCTCGACCTCGTGCATCCCGAGGACCGGTCGCGGCTCGCCACCCCGGGCGACGCCCTGCAGGGCCACGTCGCCCCGACGGCGCTCCTGCGGCTGATCCGGCCGAGCGGCGAGCTGCGCGTCCTGTCGGTCCTGTCGGAGATCCGGGTCTCGCCGGAGGGACGGCCGCTCGCCCTGAGCGGGGTCGCCCTCGACGTCACCGACCGCGAGCGGCTGAGGCAGATCCACGCCACCGAGCAGCGCCGGCGCCAGGCGCTCTACCTCACCACCTATGCCACGACCTACGGCGTGGACACCGACGACCTGCACCAGTTCCCCGCGGAAGTGGCGCGGGTCCACGGGCCGTCCCTGCACGAGATCAGCGTCGACCCGTTCGTCATGATCGTACCCGAGGAGCGCGAGACCTTCCGCGATCGGGCCTACGACCTGCACGATCGCCGGCTGCACTTCCAGGGTACGGCGCACGAGCGTCTGGCCAACGGCGAGCTGTGGCAGTTCCGCATCGTCGGCGTCCCGCTCTGGGACGAGACCGGGCGCTATCTCGGCCGGGCCGGGGTGAAGTACCCGATCCACGATTCCGGCGCGCCGGTCCGCGGCGCGGCCGCGCCGCGCGATCTCCGGCTCACGCACGCCCTCGAGCAGGCGGTGCGGGGTCATCACTTGCGGGCGGCGCGCGGGCTGCTCGACTGGTCGATGATGCAGCTCGCCGAGGCGAGCGGCCTGTCGCTCTCGACCGTGCAGCGCCTCGAGGCCAATGCCGAGGCCCAGGGCGCCCGTTCCCGCCACAAGGCCGTCGCGGCCCTGCGGGCGGGCGGGATCCGGTTCGTCACCCTCGACGACGGAACGCTCGCGGTGGCGAAGTTCTGACTGTCCCATCGTTGAAAGAGCCGCGCGGACGATGCCGCGCGGCTGGAGGTTCATCGGTCTCTCTCCCGAGGACGGGCGGCGCCTCGCCGCCCACCCCCGTCTTCGTCAGCGGGCCCGGTTGGCCGGGCTCGTCGCCGCGGCGTTGCCGCCGCTGTGGCTCGGCAGGTCGTCGGTGCGGGCGGCGGCGCCCGGCGCCGTCACGGTGCCGGTGGTCAGGTCGCGCTCGGGCATGCGCGTCTCGGCGTTGCCCCGCACGCTGCCGGGAGCGTTCACGGTGCGCTCGGCCGAGCCGGGCATGCCGGTCTGCGCCGCGGCGGCGCCGGTGAGGGCGAGGGTGGCGGCGAGCGCGAGCAGGGTCGTGCGCATGGGGTGTTCCTTCTCCGAGGGATCGTGGGGCGGCAACGCGCGACGGCCCGGCCAAGCTCCACCGGAATCCACAGCGCGAAAGACTTGCCGCTTCCGATTTCCGTTCCTATTTTGTTCTCATCACTGGATGGAACACGGGAGAGCGGCGATGCAGCAGGCACCGGAGCGCGACGAGGATCCGGGCGAGACCGCGCGCATCGAGCAGGCGGCCTGGACCGCTGCGATGATCGAGGCGGAGCGCGAGCGCGCCCTCGACGCCTGGCTCGCGCGCGAGGCGGGCTTCTGACAACGACGCCCCTGCGCATTTGCGCGGCGGATGCCGCCCTGATTTTCCGCAGATCAGGCTCTTGCGTCCCGGCCCAGGCCAAGTATCGTTCGCCTACGAACGAGTTTGCATCCTGGTGACGACAAGTCGCTCCGGGATGGGCCGGAGGTTCGCGCCATGTCGACCCGCGACGAGACGTTTCGTCCCCTGTCCCGCCGTACGCTCCTCGGCGGACTCGCCGCGGCCCCGTTGGGCTTTTCAGCCTCCCGGGCGATCGCGCAAGGATCGGGGCCGATCCGGATCGGCGAGCTGAACTCCTACGGCCGCATGGCGGCCTTCGCGGTGCCCTACCGCAATGCCATGCAGCTCGCGCAGGACGCCGTCAACAAGGCCGGCGGCATCAAGGCGCTCGGCGGCCGCCCGATCGAGATCGTGTTTCGCGACGACGGCTCGACCCCGGGCGACGCCACGCGCGTGGCCGAGGAGCTGCTGACGCGCGAGAACGTCGCCTTCCTGTGCGGCACCTTCCTGTCCAACGTCGGCCTGGCCGTCGCGGACTTCGCCAACCAGCGCAAGGCCCTGTTCCTCGCCACCGAGCCGCTGACCGACGCGCTCACCATGGGCAGCGGCAACCGCTATACCTTCCGGGTGCGGCCCAACACCTACATGCAGACCCGGATGCTGGTCGACGCGGTCAAGGACAGCGGCGTCAAGCGCTGGGCGATCGTGGCGCCGAACTACGAGTACGGCCAGTCGGCCGCCGCCAACTTCAAGCGCCTGATGGCGGCCGCCGTGCCGGGCTTCGAGGTGGTGGGCGAGCAGTTCCCGGCTCTGGGCAAGGTCGATGCCGGCGCAACCGTCGGTGCCCTGTCGCAGATGAAGGCCGACGGCCTGTTCAACGTGCTGTTCGGCGCCGACCTCACCGCCTTCGTGCGCGAGGGCAACACCCGCGGGCTGTTCGAGAAGCGCAAGGTCGCGAGCCTGCTCACCGGCGAGCCCGAATACATGATCCCGCTCGGCGACGAGACGCCGGAGGGCTGGGTCACCACCGGCTACCCGTGGGAGACGATCGACACCCACGGCCACAAGGAGTTCGTGGCCGCCTACCGGGCCCGGTTCAACGACACGCCGCGCCTCGGCTCGCTCCTCGGCTACGTCGTCGTCGGCATGATCCGCGACATGCTGGAGAAGGCGAAATCCACCGAGACCGAGGCGATGATCGCGGCCCTCGAAGGCCTGACCTCCCAGACCATCGCCGGCCCGGTGACGATGCGGGCGCTCGACCACCAGTCGACGCTCGGCGCCTGGATCGGCGAGACCGCGCTCAACGGGCGCCAGGGCACGATGAAGAAGGTCCGCTACGCCGACGGGGCCGACTACATGTTCCCCGAGGCCGAGGTGAAGGCGGCCCGCAAGGCCTGACCCCTCGACGATCCGGAGCGGAGGCCCCATGGACCCGTCCTTCCTCGTCCTCCAGGCCTTGTCAGGGCTCGCCAGCGCCTCGTCGCTGTTCGTGATCGCCTCCGGGCTGACGATCGTGTTCGGCGTCACCCGGATCGTGAACTTCGCCCACGGCTCCTTCTACATGCTGGGGGCCTACATCGCGGTCACGATCGTGCCGCGGCTCATCGATTTCTCCTATTCCCCCGCCGCGTTCTTCCTCGGCGTGCTGCTCTCCGCCCTCCTCGTCGGAGTCATCGGCGTCGCGGTCGAGGTCCTGCTGCTGCGCCGCATCTACCGGGTGCCCGAACTCTTCCAGCTGCTCGCCACCTTCGGCGTGGTGCTGATCGTCGAGGACCTGGTGCTCAAGGTCTGGGGCCCGGTCGACATCGCCGGCCCCCGCGCGCCCTCCCTCCGCCACGGCGTCGAGATCTTAGGGCAGCGCTTCCCCGCCTACGAGCTGGTGCTGATCGCGGTCGGTCCCCTGGTCCTGGGCCTGCTCTGGCTTCTCATGCACCGCACCCGCTTCGGCGTGCTGATCCGGGCCGCGACCCAGGATCGCGAGATGGTGGGCGCGCTCGGCGTCAACCAGGCGCGGCTCTTCACCCTGACGCTGTTCCTCGGCGCGAGCCTCGCGGGGTTGGGTGGCGCTCTTCAAATTCCGCGCATCCCGGCGAACGCCCACATGGACCTCTCGGTCATCACCGACGCCTTCGTCGTCACGGTGATCGGCGGCATGGGCTCGGTGCCGGGCGCCTTCGTGGCGGCGTTGATCATCGGCCAGCTCCAGGCCTTCGGCATCCTGATCTTCCCGAAGGTGACCCTGGTCCTGGTCTTCGCCCTGATGGCGGTGGTGCTGGTGGTCAAGCCCTGGGGCCTGTTCGGCCGGCCGGAAGCCGCGTCCGGCCGGGTGATGCCGCCGGAGGGCATCCCGGGATTGCGCCGCTTCCGCCCGGCGGAAGTCGCGCTCGCGGGGCTCGCCATCGTCGCCCTGCTGGCGGTGCCGCTCGTCGGCGACGCCTACAAGGTCAAGGTCGCGACCGAGATCCTGATCTTCGCGCTCGCCGCCTTCTCGCTGCAGTTTCTCGTCGGGGTCGGCGGCCTCGTCTCGTTCGGGCACGCGGCGTATTTCGGCCTCGGCGCCTACGCGGCCGGCCTTCTCGTCACCGGCCCGTTCAAGGCGCCGATGGAGCTGGCGCTTCTCGCAGCCCCCCTTGCCGCGGGCTTGGGCGCCGCCTTGTTCGGCTTCTTCATTGTGCGGCTGTCGGGCATCTACCTCGCGATGCTGACGCTGGCCTTCGGGCAGATCGTCTACGCGATCTGCTTCCAGTGGGTCGAGGTGACGGGAGGCGACAACGGCGTCGTCGGGGTCTGGCCCTCGTCCTGGGCGTCTGGCCGCACCACCTACTTCTACCTCGTCGCCGCCCTGTCGCTCACGGCAATCGTGCTCTTGCGCCGGGTGATCTACGCCCCCTTCGGCTACAGCTTGCGGGCGGCACGCGATTCCGCCACCCGCGCCGAGGCGATCGGCCTCGACGTCCGCACCCATCGCTGGCTCGCCTTCACTCTGGCGGGCGCCGCGGCCGGGCTCGCCGGCGGGCTCTACGCCTTCATGAAGGGCTCGATCGACCCGACGCTGACCGGCATCCCGCTCTCGATCGACTTCCTGGTGATGGTGCTGGTCGGCGGCATCCAGACCGTGATGGGCCCGCTCGTCGGGGCCGCCTTCTTCCACGCGCTGAAGGACGCGGTGATGCCGCTGACCGAGTTCTGGCGCCTGCTGCTCGGCCTCGCGATCATCGCCACGGTGCTAGCCTTCCCGCGCGGCCTCGCCGGCGCCGCCGAGGCCCTGAGACAGCGCAAGCCGAGCCCTAAGCCGGTGGAGGCCCAGGCATGACCCTGCTCCTCGTCGAGGGCCTGACCAAGCGCTTCGGCGGCGTCGCCGCCGCCAAGGACGTGTCGTTCACGCTCGACGCCGGCGAGATGCTGGCGATCATCGGGCCGAACGGCGCCGGCAAGTCCACCACCTTCAACATGGTCGGCGGGCAGTTGAAGCCCGATTCCGGCACCATCATGCTCGACGGCCGCTCGATCGCCGGCCTGCCGGCCCGGTCGATCTGGAAGGCCGGCGTCGGGCGCACCTTCCAGGTCGCCCAGACCTTCGTGTCGATGACGGTCGCCGAGAACGTCCAGATGGCGCTGCTCTCGCATCACGGGCGGACCCGCAGCCTGTTCCGGGACGCCCGCGCCCTCTACCGCGACGAGGCTCTGTCGCTGCTTGCCGGGGTCGGTATGCGCAGTGATGCCGACCGGCCGGTCTCGGAACTCGCCTACGGCGACGTGAAGCGGGTTGAGCTGGCCGTGGCCCTCGCCTCACGCCCGAAACTCCTGCTGATGGACGAGCCCACCGCCGGCATGGCGCCGCGGGAGCGCTCGGGCCTCATGGCGCTCACCGCCGAGGTGGCGCGGACGAACGGCATCGGGGTCCTGTACACCGAGCACGACATGGAAGCGGTCTTCGCCCATGCCGACCGGGTGCTGGTGCTGGTGCGCGGCGAGATCATCGCCGCCGGCACGCCGGAGGAGATCCGGGCCAACCCGCGGGTGAAGCAGGTCTATCTCGGCGAAGCCGGCACCGAGGCGGCGATGCGCGCCCGCCGGAAGGCGGTGGCATGAACGCGCTTCTCGACGTTTCCGGTCTCACGGCTTCCTATGGCCGGGCGCAGGTGCTGTTCGGCGTCACCCTGCGGCTGCGGCCCGGCGAAGTGGTGGCGCTGATGGGCCGCAACGGCGCCGGCAAGTCGACGACGCTGAAAGCCATCATGGGCGTGCTGCCGCCGACCGGCGGCACGGTCTGGTTCGAGGGCCAGGCGGTCACCGGCTGGGAGCCGTTTCGCGTCGCCCGCCGCGGCCTCGGCTACGTGCCGGAGGAGCGGCGCATCTTCACCGACCTGACCGTGATGGAGAACCTGGAGGTCGGCCGGAAGGTCCCGGCCGACGGGCGCGCCGCCTGGACGCCGGACAAACTCTTCTCGATCTTCCCAACCTCGCCGAGATGCGCACCCGCCGTGCCGCCGCGATGTCGGGCGGCGAGCAGCAGATGCTCACGATCGCCCGCACCCTGATGGGCAATCCCCACGCGGTGCTGCTCGACGAGCCCTCCGAGGGCCTGGCCCCCGTGATCGTCGAGCAGATGGCGGATGCGGTGCTCAGGATGAAGCGCGAGGGCATCGCTGTCCTGCTCTCCGAGCAGAACCTGAGCTTCGCCGGCGCGGTCTCGGACCGGGCCTACGTGATCGAGAAGGGGGCGATCCACTTCGAGGGCACGATGGCGGCGCTCGAGGCGGACGAGGCGGTGCGAGAGGCGTACCTGACGGTGTGAGGGCGCAGGCCTTCATCCCACTCACCCCTTTCCCGGACGACCGAAGCGAAGCGGAAGGAGATCCGGACCAGGGGAAGAGTGCCGCGAAGCGGCTCTGAATTTGCAACGTTGCAGGCACAAGGACGCTTCGCGACTTTTCGTGCTGGATCCCGCATCTCCTTCCGCTGACGCTTCAGTCGTCCGGGAAAGGGGGAGCCAAGACAAGCCGACCATGGGACCCTGGCCCCATCCAACTGTTCGTAGGCGAATGATCGAGGTGTGACGTGAGACGCGTGGCAGGCATCGATGTCGGCGGCACCTTCACCGACCTTCTCCTGACGGAGGCGGATCAATCGGGCGTGCGCGTGCGCCTCGCCAAGGTACCGACGACCGTCCGCAACCAGGCCGAGGGCGTGCTGGCGGCGATTGCCGCCGCGGAGGTGGCGCCGGCCGACCTCGACCTCGTCATCCACGGCACCACCGCCACCACCAACGCGGTGCTGGAGCGCAAGACCGCCAAGGTCGGGCTCATCACCACGCAAGGGTTTCGCGACGTCCTCGAACTGGGGCGGCGCACGCGGCCCAAGCCCTACGGCCTGTTCGGCACCTTCGAGCCGTTGATCCCGCGCGAATGGCGCCGCGAGGTGCCGGAGCGCGTCATGGCCGATGGCGCGGTGCGCACGCCCCTCGACGAGGCGGCGGTAGCGGAAGCCGTGCGCGCCCTGCTGGCGGAGGGCTGCGAGGCCCTGGTGATCCACTTCCTGCACGCCTACGCCAACCCGGAGCACGAGCTGCGCGCCGGCGCCATCGCCCGCGAAATCTGGCCCAACGCCTACGTCACCCTCGGCCACGCCCTTCTCTCCGAGTTCCGCGAGTACGAGCGCGGCACCACCGCCTCGGTCAACGCGGCCGTGCAGCCGATCCTCGACCGCTATGTCCGTCGCCTCCAGGACGACCTGCGCGCCAAGGGCTTTGCCCGCGACCTGCTGGTGATGAACGGCAACGGCGGCACCGTGCCGGCCGGGCTCGTCGTCGAGGCGGCGGCCAAGACCGTGATGTCGGGCCCGGCCTCGGGCGTGATGGCGGCCGCCGCCACCCTCGCCCAGTCTGGGCTCGCCAACGCCATCACCTACGACATGGGCGGCACCTCGACCGACGTGGCGCTGATCGCCGGCGGCGTGCCTGAGGTCTCGGCGGAACTGACGATCGATTACGGGTTGCCGATCCACCTGCCGATGGTCGACGTGCACACGGTGGGCGCCGGCGGCGGCTCGATCGCCTCCGTCAACCGCGCCGGGATGCTCCAGGTCGGGCCCGAGAGCGCCGGCTCCGAGCCCGGCCCGATCGGCTACGGCCGCGGCGGCACGCGCCCGACCATCACCGACGCCAACCTGGTGCTCGGCCGGCTCGATCCGGCCCGGCTCACCGCCGTGCGGGCGGGCGTCTCGCTCGACACGATTCGGGCGGCCTTCGCCCGCGACCTCGCCGAGCCGCTCGGCATGAGCGTCGAGGAGGCCGCCGAGGCGGTGATCCGGCTCGGCACCATCCACATGACGGGCGCCATCCGCATGGTGTCGCTGTCGCGCGGCTACGATCCGCGCGACTTCGTGCTCTTCGCCTTCGGCGGCGCCGGCCCGCTCCACGCCGTGGCGCTCGCCCGCGAGCTCGGCATCCCGGAGGTGCTGGTGCCGGCCCGCCCCGGCCTCACCAACGCGCTCGGCTGCCTCGTCGCGGACCTCCGCCAGGACCGGGTGCGCACCCTCAACCGGCCCCTCGACGGGCTCGACATGGCGGATCTGCGCACCGTGCTGGAGGAGCAGGCGGCGGACGCGCTGGCGATGGTGGCCGAGGAGCAGGCCGAGATCGAGGAGACCACGGTCACCTACGGCGCCGACATGCAGTTCCGCGGCCAGACCCACCTGATCCGCGTCGCCCTGCCCTCTCCCGGGATCGACCGCGCGACGCTGCAGGAGCTGTTCGAGGCGGCCTATTTCCGCCGCTTCCAGGTCCGGCTGCCGGAGATCCGGGCGGTGGTGGTCAACCTCGTCACCTCGGTGATCGGGCGGCGCAAGCCCTTCCCGCTCGCGGCGCTGATCGACGAGGCCGGCCGCAGCGATCTCGCGGGCGCCCGCCTCGGCACGCGGCCGGTCTATGCCGGCGGCGCCTGGCACGAGGCGGCGATCTATTCCCGCGAGGCGCTGCCGCTCGGCGCCGAGATTTCTGGGCCCGCCGTCATCCAGCAGCTGGACGCGACCACGGTGGTCGAGCCCGGCGCCGTGGCGCGGGTCGACGCCATCGGCAACCTGAGGATTCGCGCATGAGCACCCTCGACGCTCTCACGCTCGCGGTGATCCAGGCCGGGTTGCAGCAGGTCTGCAACGAGATGGATATCGCCTTCTCGCGCTCGGCCTTCTCGCCGGTGATCGCCGAGGCCGACGACCGCTCGGACGGCATCTACGACCGCGACACCGGCGCGCTGATCTCGCAGGGCGAGTACGGCCTGCCGGTCTTCGTCGGCACGATGCAGTACTCGACCGGCGAGCTGATCCGGCTGATCCGCGAGGGTCGGGTCGGGGCCCCTGAGCCCGGCGACATCTACATCGTCAACGATCCCTATCTCGGCGGCACGCACCTGATGGACGTGCGGTTCGTCAAGCCCGTCTTCGTCGAGGATCAACTCTTCTGCTGGCTCCAGAATACCGGCCACTGGCCCGATATCGGCGGCATGGTGCCGGGCGGCTTCTCGGCCCACGCGACGGAGGTCGAGCAGGAGGGCCTGCGGCTGCCGCCGGTCAAGCTGTTCAAGCGCGGCACGATGGATCCGGAGATCTTTTCCATCATCGCCTCGAACATCCGCGTCGCCGACCAGCGCATCGGCGACATCAAGGCGCAAGCCGCCGCCCTGATGGTCGGCGAGAGCCGGCTGGCCGACCTTCTCACGAAGTACGGGCGCGACACCCTGGATGCCGCGATCAAGGAGATCCGCGCCCGCTCGGCCGAGCGGATGCGGGCCGAGATCCGCCGGATCCCGGACGGCACCTACACCTCGGAGGCCTTCGTCGATTCCGACGGCGTGGTGAACGAGCCCCTGCGCATCGCCCTCACGATGACCAAGGCCGGCGACGGCCTCACCTTCGACTTCTCGGGCTCGTCCCCGCCCTGCCGCGGCCCGATGAACTCGGTGGTGGCGACGACCTATTCGTCGGTCTACCTCGCGGTGAAGCACGTCTTCCCGGACGTGCCGATCAATGCCGGCACCTTCGAGCCGCTGACGATCACGAAGCCCGAGGGCACGTTCCTCGACGCGCGCTACCCGCGCCCCGTCTCGGGCTGCGCCGCGGAGGTGAGCCAGCGCATCGCCGAGGCCGTGTTCCTCGCCCTCGTCCAGGCGATCCCCGACAAGGTGACGGCGGCACCCGCCGGCACCTCGGGCAACTTCGCGCTCGGCGGCTTCGATCCGGCGAAGAACGCGCCCTACGTGATGTACCAGATCACCGGCGGCGGCTACGGTGGGAACATTGCCCATGACGGGCTCTCCAACGGCTGCTCGACCATCGGCATCTCGAAGACCGCGCCGGTCGAGGTGATGGAGCAGTACTATCCCGTCCTCTTCCGCCGCTTCGCGCTTCGCGAGGGATCGGGCGGCGCCGGCGCGCATCGCGGGGGGTTCGGCGTCCATTACGAGGTCGAGCTGCTGCGCGGCGAGGCCCGGGCCTCCTTCGTCATGGATCACGGCCGCTTCGGGCCGCCGGGAGTTCTGGGTGGCGGCGACGGCGCGCCGAACGTGGTGCGGATCCACCGGAACGGCGAAACGATCACGCCGCTCCACCTGTCGAAGGACCAGAACATCGCGATCCAGGCCGGCGACCGGGTCGAGGTGATGACGCCCGGCGGCGGCGGCTACGGCGCGCCCGCGAGCCGCGACCCCGCGCTCGTCGCCCGCGACCTGCGCCGGGGCTACTATCGGGCCGACGAGACGAAAGACCTGTGGGGGAGCAGCCAGTCATGAGCGCCGACAGCCTCTCCACGGAAGCCCGCTCGAAAAAGTTCGGGGCGGCCGAGGCCGACGGCATCGTTCGCTGCGATGCCTGCCCGGTCCTGTGCCGGATCCGGCCCGGCCGCTCCGGCGCCTGCTCGCGCTACGCCAACGAGGACGGGCACCTGGTGCGCACCGACCCGGTCGTGCTGCTGCACGACGCGGCGGAGGCCGGCCAGAAGCTCGTCCCGTTCGGGGCGGCGGAATGGGACGGGCGGGTGCTCGATCCCTCGCGCACCTTCGTCACCGGCATCGGCGCCGGCACCACCTATCCGGACTACAAGCCCGCCCCCTTCATCGTGGCGAGCGAGCATGAGGGCGTCGAGACCGTCACGGTCGTGACCGAGGGCATCTTCAGCTATTGCGGCGTGAAGGTGAAGATCGACACCGACCGCCATCTCGGCCCGGAGCGCGCAGGCGTGCGCGTCAACGGCGAGGAGGTCGGCCACGTCACCACCGCCGAGTACGGCTCGCAGATGCTGTCGGTCGGGGGCGTGCGCCACCTCACCGGCGGCTCGAAGAAGGAGGGCAATGTCACCTGCGACACGCTGCTCCGCCTCTGCTCGGGCGACGCCGTCACCATGACGATCGACGGCGGCCACGAGGTCGTGGTCCAGGCCGGCCACGCCCCGATCGTCGACGGCACGCCGGAGCAACGCATGCGCGTCGGCTGCGGCTCGGCGACCGTCGGTATCTTCGCCCGGCAATGGCTCGGCCACGCCGACGAGGTGATCGTCGTCGACGACCACATCACCGGGGTGCTCACCGAGCACCAGGCCGGGAAGGTGCTGGGCATGCGCCCCGCCGGGATCCGGGTGAAGGGGCGGCGCTCGACGCCGGGGCGCTACTTCCAGGTCGCCAATCCGGGGGTGGGCTGGGGCGGCACCGACATCGCCGACCCGCTCGGCATCATCCAGGCGATCGACCCCGCCACCGCCTGGCCGGGCTTGCGCCTCCTCATGACCTCGACCACCGGGGAGCACGCCCTCTGGCTCGTCCTCGACGACGATCTGAAGCCCGTACCGGCCGAGATGCCGGCCCCGGTGCGCGGGGTGGTCGACCGGATCGGCGAGAATTGCGAGCCCTCGCTCTGCACCGTCCTGTTCATGGCCGGGGCCGGCGGGTCCTTGCGGGCCGGGGTCACCGAGAACCCGGTGCTGCTGACCCGCTCGGTCGCCGCCGGCGAGACGAAGGTCACGATGGGCGGCGCCCCGGTCACGGTCTGGCCCGGCGGCGGCATCACGGTGATGGCCGACGTGACGCGGCTGCCGAAGAACGCCTTCGGCTCGGTGCCGACGCCGGCGATCGTGGCGCCGATCGAGTTCACCCTGCCGCGGGACCTCTACGCGCGCCTCGGTGGGCACGACGGCGACGTGGTGACGATGACGGACGTGCTGCGCGAGGTCGGGCCCGCCGCCCGGATCGATCCGTGGCATCCCGGCCATCCCTGGCCGGCGGGGGAAGTCGCAGGAGGGTCGGCATGAACGCACCCCACCCGCGCAAGGCGCCGCCCGAGGTCGACGCCGAGGCGGTCCGCGCCTACCGGGTCGAGGAGCAGATCGGCTACCTGATCCGGCGGGCGCACCAGCGCGCCTCCGCGATCTTCGAGACGGTGATGCGGGATTTCTCCGTCACGCCGGTGCAGTTCGCCGTGATGACGAAGCTGCACGACCTCGGCGCGACCTCGCAGAACCAGGTCGGACGCCTCGTCGGAGTCGATCCCGCGACGATGTTCGGCGTCGCCCGTCGCCTCACGACGCGCGGCCTGGTGCGGCCGACCGCCGACGAGGCGGATGCCCGGCTGGTGCTGCTCACCCTGACCGCCGAGGGGATCGCGGTGATCGAGGCGATGAAGAGCCGCGGCGCCGAGGTGACCGCTCGCACCCTCGAACCCCTCGCGCCCGAGGAGGCGGCCACGCTCGTCCGCCTCCTCGCCCGGCTCGGCTGACGCGGATGGACGGCCCGGCGCACCAGGTCCTGGCGGATGGCCGGCTGCATCTGCAGCACGGGCCGATCGATCTGGTGTTGCGCGCCTACGGGGCCGAGGCCGCCGTGGACGAGGCGCACCGGGCGGCTTTCGCGCGCTTCGCGACGATTCTCGGGGAACTCGTCGCCGAGCTGCCCGAGCTGCGCAAGCCGATCAGCGAACGCCCCCGGGTGGAGGGCGCGGTCGCCCGCCGGATGGTGGCGGCGTGCCGGCCGCATCGCGCGTTCATCACCCCGATGGCCGCGGTGGCGGGCGCGGTGGCCGACGAGATCCTCGACGCGATGGGCGAGGCCGCCCCCCTCGACAAGGCCTTCGTCAACGACGGCGGCGACATCGCCCTGTACCTGACCGAGGGCGAGACCCTGTCGGTCGGCGTCGCGGCGGATTTCTCCCGCGGCCCGGTGCCGGCCATGAACGGCCGGGTGACCCTGCGCCACCGGGACGGCATCGGCGGCATCGCCACCTCGGGGCGGCAGGGCCGCTCCTTCTCCCTCGGGCTGGCCGATTCGGTGACCGTGCTCGCGCGGAACGCCGCCGCGGCCGACGCCGCCGCGACGCTGATCGCCAACGCGGTCGACCTGCCCGGGCATCCGGGCGTCGAGCGCGTGGCCGCCACCGACCTCGACCCGGATTCCGACCTCGGCGAGCGCCTCGTCACCGTGGCGGTGCCGGCTCTCTCGGACCATGAGATCGAGGCCGCCCTCGAGGCCGGGCGGCGCCGGGCAACGGCGATGCGCGCCGCCGGCCTGATCCGCTCCGCCGCCCTGATGCTCCAGGGCCGCTCCGTCGTTCTCGACGACACACATATTCTCGAAGACACGTCACTTTTCGAAAAGACCCGGGAGATCCGCCCATGATCGAGGTCCGCAAGATCGTCGTCACCGTCGAGGAGGTCCGCCACGACGGCGGCCCCGTGCTCGCGACCCCGATCCTCAAGGGCTCGGTCGCCTGCCTCGTGAAGAACCCCTTCGCAGGGCGCTACGAGCCCGAGATCACGCCGATGATGGACGCGTTGAAGCCGCTCGGCGTCGAATGCGCCCGCAAGCTCCTCGACGCGCTCGGCGGCGATCCCGGCCGGATCGAGGCCTACGGCAAGGGCTCGCTGGTGGGGGCCGCCGGCGAACTGGAGCACGGGGCTTTGTGGCACGTGCCCGGCGGCTACGCGATGCGCGAGCTGCTCGGCCAGGCGCTCGCCATCGTGCCGTCGATGACCAAGGTCGGGCCGATGGGCGCCGCCCTCGACGTGCCGATCCACCACAAGGACGCCGCCTATGTCCGCTCGCATTTCGACGGCGTCACGGTGGCGGTGGCGGACGGGCCGCGCGCCGACGAGATCCTGTTCGCCCTCGCGATGACTACCGGCGGACGACCGCATGCCCGGGTCGGAGGCCTGGCGAAGGACGCGATCGCGAAGTGGGACGGGCAGCGGTGATGGGAAGATTCTTCACGACGTCCGGAATAAAACCAACCCCCTTTCCGGACGACTGAAGCGACAGCGGAAGGAGATCCGGGAACCAGGGGAGACGTGCCGCGAAGCGGCTCCTTATGCTGCACCGTTGCAGAGGAGCGGACGCTTCGCGACTGCTTGCGCTGGATCCCGGATCTCCTTCCGCTGACGTTGCAGTCGTCCGGGAAAAGGGGTGGGAGTCAGAAACGTGGCCGGCCTCGAACGAAGCGGCGTCCCTCACGCCGCCCCCCGCTCCGGCACCTCCACCTCCGGCCGCAGCCCGGCACTCGCCTCGACGCGGTTCCGCCCGTTGCGCTTGCAGCGGTAGAGCGCGGCATCGGCGCGGGCGACGAGGCTGTCGGTGCTCTCGCCCGGCGCCAGGACGGCGACGCCGAAGGAGCAGGTGCGGGGGCCGACCTCCGGCAGGGACGTGGCCTCGACGCGCAGACGCAGGCGCTCGGCGATGGCGGTGGCGGTGGTCAGATCGGTGGCCGGGCAGAGCAGCATGAATTCCTCGCCGCCCCAGCGGCCGAGGATGTCGCTGGGCCGCACCGCGTCGCGCAGGAGCGCCGCGAAGGCGACCAGCACCTGGTCGCCGATCGTGTGGCCGTAGCGGTCGTTGACTGCCTTGAAGTTGTCGACGTCGCCGAGGATCAGCGCCAGCGGGGTGCCGCTCGCGCCCGCCCGCTCCGCCGCCGCGGCCAGGGCCTCGTCGAGCTTGCGCCGGTTGAACAGGCCGGTGAGCAGGTCGGTATGGGCCAGGGTCTCGAGGTCGCGGGTGCGCTCGGCGATCCGGTCCTGCAACGTCGCGTTCATCTCGCGCAGGTCGCGCATCAGGGCGGCGTTCTCCTCGAAGGAGGAGCGCAGCCGGTCGCGCATGGTGTTAAGGGCGGAGGCCAGGGCGTGCAGCTCGTTGCGGCCGCCGGCCTCGATCGTGAGCGGCGGTGCCGCCAGGGTGTCGGCATCGATCCGGGCGAGGTAGTCGCGGATCTGCCCCAGTGGCCGGCCGACCATGGTGCGGATCACCAGATAGAAGATGAACCACAGCATCACCGACTTGATCGCCGAGTTGATCAGGATCACGTAGAGCGTGTTCTTGACCTGCTCGATCGCGATGCTGTCGTCGGAATGGACGGTCCAGGAGCCGATCGGATAGCGGCGGCCGTTCCCGTCGATGTGGACGATCGGGAAGGTGCGGCTGAACGGGGTGCCGAAGCTGCGGGCGACCGATGGCGCCGCCTCCTGGCCGCCGATGTGCCAGATCCGCCCGGACGCATCGGTGACGGTGCCGATCGCCTGGACGCGCCCGCCCGCCTCGTCGAGTACCTCGACCCCGACGACGGCCGGGATCTCGCGCATGCCGGTCAGGATGCCGCGCAGCACCTCGCCGTTGTAGCGCCACATGGCATCCTCGATGCCGGGACTGAAGGTGCGCTGGAGCGCCGCCACGTCGTCCTGCAGGCGCTGGCTGGCGGCCCGGTAGGCGACGAGCATCTGCAGGGCGGTGAGGCCGACCGCCACCACGACGTAGCAGCCGAAGATCACCCGCATCAGCCGGCCCGCGAGCGCCCGGTCGCGCGCCGGCGGCCCGGCGGCGAAGAAGCGGCGGAGACGAGAAACCGCCATGCCCTACGCGTGGCTCCGGACGCGCCAAGCCCTGACCGGGAAGACGGACGAAGCGGCCGTGCTCAGCCCAAGTCGGCAGCCCCCCGTTCTCATGGTACGCTCCGCCCTGCCTGCTCGGGTCGATTGTGTTAGACTCGGGGTCAACATTCAAGATTCGATTAAGCGCCGACCACGCAGCATCGTCGTCGTAAATTCCGAAACCATCTCCGCGCAACGGGGCGACTCCGCTGCGGCATGAACGGATTCCGGACCGCGGGCGCCGCCTCGATCTCGCCGCGTCCGAGACGAACGCGCGATCCGTCTCGCGTCAATCCCGCGGACGCGCTGCCGGCTCAAGCGATTGGTTCGCGATCCCGATCCGTTCGATGGTGCGGCCTTGCCTGCGCGGACCTGACGACCATCATCGATCGCGCCGTATCAGGCGAGCCAGGCGACGAGCAGCGACACGGTGACCACCGAGGCGACGTGCGAGAGCAGGATCGCCCCCGAGGTCACGCCGGCCTCGAGCCCGTAGAGCTTGGCCAGCGTGAACGGCCCGGAACCGATCGGCAGGGCGCTGAGCAGTACCGCCGCCCGCGCCCACAGGTCGGGCACCGCGAAGACCTTGTAGACGAGGAGGGCCGTCACCGCCGGCTGCAGCACCAGCTTGAGGACGACGAGCGCCGCCATCGGCCGGATGTCGGAGAGCACCACCCGCTCCTGCGCCAGGAACAGCCCGATGCAGACGAGGGCGCAGGGCGAGGCCGCGCCGCCGAGGAGCGCGGTGAAGCGTTCGACCGGGCCGGGCACGGAGAGGCCGGTGAGCCCGATCGTGAGGCCGGCGAGCGGCGCGATCAGAAGCGGGTTGCGCAGGAGCGCCAGCGCCACCTTGCGGGCGGTGCCGGATCCCGCCCCCTTCTGGAGGTCGAGCTCGATCAGCACGATCGCGAACAGGAACAGCACGCAGGCGGTGAACAAGGTCGTGATCACCGCCGCCGGCAGGCTCGCGGGCCCGAACACCAGCAGGCAGAGCGGGATGCCCATGAAGCCGACATTGCTGTAGCCGGCATCCAGCCCCTCGATGCAGGCCTGGGCGCTGCGCAAGGAGCGCCCGCGCCCGAGCCCGTAGGCCACCGCGAAGGCCGCCGCGATGCCGCCCGCGAAGGCCGCCGCGAACCCGACCTGGGCGACCTGGTCCGGCGTGATCTTCGCCATCGCGCCGAACATCAGCGCCGGCAGGGCGAGGTAGATCGCGAAGCGGTTCAGGCTGTCGGCGGCGGCCGGCCCGAACAGGGCGGTGCGGCCGGACAGGAAGCCCGCCAGGATCAGCGCGAAGATGGGGAGGGCGGCGTTGAGGACGGCCTGCATCGGGAAAGCGCCGGAACCGGGCGAGGCGCCGGCGGACCCGCTTTGGTGCAGCCTGGGCCGTGGCGCAAGGGTGGGAGTCCCGCGCCCCGGCGGGCCGGGGCCGCGCCGGGGACCGGGTGCGTCAGCGGATGCTGCCGATGGCCGCCCCGAGCCCGTCGAGGGAGGCGGCGATCGCCACCGGATCGCCCCCCTCCCGCACGCGGTAGCGGATGGTCACCCCGGCGCGGGCCTTGATCTGGCGCACGAGCGCGGCGTCGAGGGGCAGGAAGCCGACGCAGAGGGCGGCGTCGCAGTTCGGCAGACGGATCACCGTCTCCTGGCCGGCGACGTCGAGCGTGACGGTGCGGGCCGGAAAGCCGGAGACCGGGGCGCGCAGGACGAACACCGGCTCGCCGCCCTTCGTCGCGGCGAGCGACCAGCTGAAGGCGAGCCCGCCCGCGGCGGTGACGATCGATTGCGAGGCGTTGCAGATGCGCCGCCGCTTCTCCTCGTCGCAGATCAGCGTCCAGCCGCCGAAGGTCTCGATCACCCGCCGCACCCGGGCCTGGCCGGCGCACCGGCGACCGGCTTGATCGCGAAGGCGGGAGGCTGCTCGACGGCTCGCTCGGCCGGCGCGACGGACCCGGTCGCCGCCGGCACCTCCTCCGGCCTTTCGCCGAGACTGCCGCGCAGCTGCGCCGCCGCCGGCCCCGGGGCGAGCAGCAGGAGGGCCGCGACGAGGGCGGCCGGGCCGCTGGAGCGGCCCGGCTTCCGTCCGATCCGGGTGCCGGCGCGACGCAAGCTCCCGCGCCTCAGTTCAGCGTGAAGCTCGCGCCGGCGCCGACGCCGAAGTCGCGGCCGGCAGCCACGCCCGTGGCGTTCACCCGCGCCCAGCCGTCCGGCAGGGTGTAGCCGAGGCCGAAGGAGGCCGCGCCCTCGCCGCGCCAGACCCCGCCGCCCGCCGCGACGCTGAGCTTGCCGGGCCGGTCGTCGAAGCGCAGGGCCGCCGCCGCGAGGCCGATCGCCGCCGCGCGCCGGGCCTCGCCGCGCACCTCGCCGACCTGGCGGTTCAGGTCCGCGAGCTGGCTGCCGAAGGCGGTCATCTGGCGCTGGAGCGGCGCCACCGCGGTATCGGTATAGGCGTTGGCCGCGGCCGAGGCGGCGGCGACGCTGCGGTCGGTATAGGCGTTGGCGTCCGCCCGCGCCTGCGCGGCGGCCTGGGTCACCTGACCGAGATTCGCCGCGTCGTTCGGCAGGAGGCCGCCGGCGACGTTGCGGATCAGCACCGGCTGGTTCGGGTCGCCGCCCGCCAGCGTCATCGACTGGCCGCGCCCGCCGGTCGCCGGATCGACGTCGTAGCGCGCGCCGAAGGTGTCGACGGCGCCGAGGGCCGCGCCGACGCTGGCATAGGTCTGCCCGCCGATCGCATAGGACGGCGCCGTGAGGGTGCCGTCGGCGGAATAACCCGCCCCGCCGCCCAGCGCCCCGGCGAAGCCGCGGCCGACCGCCCGCAGCTGCCGGAGGTTGACCGCGTCGGTGTCCTGCGTGCCGCCGGCGACGTTGGTGATCTGCCGCTCGGCGCCGGCATCGCCGACGGAGACGGCGCCCTGGTTCGAGGCGACCGCGACGCCGGAGAACGCCTCGGTGGCGCCGTTCAGGCCGGCCCGGCTCGCTACCGCGCCGGCGCCGAGCGCCACGCCGCGGCCGGCGCCCGCGACGGCGCCCGGGCCGATCGCCACCGTGTCGGCGCCCTTGGCCTGGGCGGCCGGCCCAGTGCTGTTGACCGCGACGTAGCGGCTGCCGCTGGTGTTGAGGCTGGTCACCGCCGCGTCGAGGCTGCCGAGCGCACCGCCGACCGAGTCGTAGGTGCCGCCCTGCACCGTGAAGCGCGGCAGGGTCAGCGTCCGTCGGCGGCGACCCCCGCCCCGCCCCCGAGGGCAGTGGCGAGAGAGGCGGTGACGCCGTAGATCTGGCCGCCATTGACGCCCTCCTGGCTGCCGGCGGCGATCCGGCCGGCGCCGATCCCGGTGAGCGTGCGGGCCGCACCGGCGCGGTCGGCGAAGGCGACCGTGGTGCCGTCGGTGCCGGCGCCGACGGTGAGGCCGCGGGAGGCCGGGTCCTGCCGGACGAGGCCGAGCGTGCCCTGCTGGATCGCCGTGTCGAGCGTCGCGACCTGCTGGTTGGTCTGGTAGAGCTGGCCGCCATTGACGGCCTCGGTCGAGCCGGCAGCAAGGCGGCCGGCGGCGACGCCGGTGACGGTCCGTGCGTCGCCCGCGACGTTGACGAGGCTGAGGCTGGTGCCGCCGGTCATGGCGGCGATGCTGAGGGCCCCGGTCGCCTGATCCTGCCGCAGCAGCCCGATCGTGCCGGCGGCGATCCCGCCGCTCAAAGACGCAACCTGCTGGTTGGTGGCGGAGAGCTGGCCGCCGTTGACCGCGTCGGTCGAGCCGGCGGCGAGCCGCCCCGCCGCCACGCCGCGCACGGCGACCGGGCTCGATCCGCCCCTGGCGAGATCGACCGTCCCGGTCGGGTTGCCCGCCGCATCCGCCACGTACTGCACCGCGAGATTGTTCGTCGCCGCGAGCGCGCCGCCGACATCGGCGTAGCTGCGCCCGCCGACGCTGTAGCTCGGGGCGGTGAAGGCGCCGGTGACCGGATCGTAGGCTACGCCACCGCCGAGGCCCGTGGCGAGGGCGCTGCCGGAGAGGCGCAGCTGCCCGAGGGTCGCAGCATCGCTGTCGAGGAGGCCCGCCGAGAGGCCGGCGAGGCGGCGGGTGCCTTGGGTGCCGGTGAGGTCGACCAGCGTGCCGTCGGTGGACTTGCCGACCGTGAGGGTGCGGCTCGCCGGATCCTGCTGCACCAGGCCGACCACGCCGTTGGCGAGGCCGGTGCTCAGGCTGGACAGGCCGTTGGCATTGGCCGCGATGTCGGTCGCGTTGCGCGCGACCTGCTGGTTGGTGGCGGAGAGTTGGCTGCCGTTGACGGCCTCGGTCGAGCCCGCCGCCAGCCGCCCGGGGGCGACGCCGGTGACGGTCCGCGCATCGCCCGAGGCGTTGACGAGGCTGAGGCTGGTGCCGCCGGTCGTGGCCGCGATGCTGAGCGCCCCGGTCGCCTGATCCTGCCGCAGCAGCCCGATCGTGCCGGCGGCGATCCCGCCGCTCAAACCCGCGACCTGCTGGTTGGTCGAGAACAGCTGGTCGCCGTTCACCGCGTCGGTCGAGCCGGCGGCAAGCCGCCCCGCCGCCACGCCGCGCAAAGCCACCGGGCTCGTTCCGCCCCTGGCGAGATCGACCGCGCCGGTCGGGTTGCCCACCGCATCCGCCACGTACTGCACCGCCAGATTGTTCGTCGCCGCGAGCGCGCCGCCGACATTGCCGTAGCTGCGCCCGCCGACGCTGTAGCTCGGTGCCGTGAAGGCGCCGGTGACCGGATCGTAGGCCGCCCCGCCGCCGAGGCCGGTGGTGAGGGCGCTGCCGGAAAGGCGCAGCTGCCCGAGGGTCGCGGCGTCGCTGTCGAGGAGGCCCGCCGAGAGGCCGGCGAGGCGGCGGGTGCCTTGGGTACCGGCGAGGTCGACGAGCGTGCCGTCGGTGGTTTTTCCCACCGTGAGGGTGCGGCTCGCCGCGTCCTGCTGGACGAGGCCGACCGTGCCGGCCTGCACGCCCTGGCGCAGGTCGCCGAGACCGGCCGTATTCGCCGCGAGGGCGGCGGTGTTGCCGGCGACGCGCTGGTTGGTGTCGTAGAGCTGGGCGCCGGTCACCGCGTCGGTCGAGGTCGCCGCGAGGGTGCCGGCCCCGAGCCCGGTGAGGAGGCGCACGTCGCCGGCGCCGTTGCGCAGGGAGACGCGGGTGCCCGGCGTCGCGGCGCCGACCGTGATGTCGCCGCTCGCCGGATCCTGCCGGACGAGGCCGATCGTGCCGGCGGCCACCGCAGTCTGGAAGGCGGAGCCGGCCGCGCCATTGCTGTCGACGCGCTGGCTCAGGTCGTAGAGTTGGGTGCCGTTCACGGCGTCGCGGGAGCCCGATGCGACCCGGCCGGGGGCGACGCCGGTGAGCGTACGGGCCGCGCCGGCGCCGTTCGTGAGGTCGACGAGCACGCCGTCGGTCCCGGCGCCGACCGTGAGCGCGCGGCTCGCCGGATCCTGCCGGACGAGGCCGATGCTGCCGGTCACGACGCCCTGGCGCAGGTCGGCGAGACCGCCGGCAGTCGCCGCGAGGCCGGCCGCATTGCCGGCGACCTGCTGGTTGGTCTGGTAGAGCTGGTCGCCGTTGATCGCGTCGGTCGAGCCGGCGGCGAGTCGCCCCGCCGCGACGCCGCGCAGGGCCACCGGGCTCGTTCCGCCCTTGGCGAGATCGACCGTCCCGGTCGGGTTGCCCGCCGCATCCGCCACGTACTGCACCGCCAGATTGTTCGTCGCCGCGAGCGCGCCGCCGACATCGGCGTAGCTGCGCCCGCCGACGCTGTAGCTCGGCGCCGTGAAGGCGCCGGTGACCGGATCGTAGGCCGCCCCGCCGCCGAGGCCGGTGGTGAAGGCGCTGCCGGAGAGGCGCAGTTGCCCGACCGTCGCAGCATCGCTGTCGAGGAGGCCCGCCGAGAGGCCGGCGAGGCGGCGGGTGCCTTGCGTGCCGGCGAGGTCGACGAGCGTGCCGTCGGTGCTCTTGCCGACCGTGAGGGTGCGGCTCGTCGCGTCCTGCTGGACGAGGCCGACCGTCCCGTCGGCGAGGCCGGTGCTCAGGCTGGACAGGCCGGCGGTGTTGCCCGCCACCTGCTGGTTCGTCGCATAGAGCTGGCCGCCGTTGACCGCGTCGGTCGAGCCGGCGGCGAGCCGCCCGGCGCTGACGCCGCGGAGCGCCACCGGGCTCGTTCCGCCCTTGGCGAGATCGACGGTGCCGGTCGGGCTGCCCGCGGCATCCGGCACGTACTGCACCGCGAGGTTGTTGGACGCCGCGAGGGCCGAACCCACATCGCCGTAGCTGCGCCCGCCGACGCCGTAGCTCGGCGCCGTGAAGGCGCCGGTGACGGGATCGTAGGCCGCCCCGCCGCCGAGGGCGGTGCCGGTGGCGCGCAGCTGCCGGAAGGCCACCGCGTCGTTGTCGCGGAGGCCGGAGGCGAGGCCGGTGAGGCGGCGGTCGCCCTGCGTACCGGTGACATCGACGAGGGTGCCGTCGGTGGACTTGCCGACCGTGAGGGTGCGGCTCGTCGGATCCTGCTGCACCAGGCCGACCGTGCGTCGGCAAGGCCGGTCGTCAGGCTGGACAGGCCGGCGGTGTTGCCCTGCACCCGCTGGTTCGTCGCGTAGAGCTGCCCGCCGTTGACCGCATCGGTCGAGGCGGCGGCGGTGATGTCGCCGGGCGCGACGTTGTGCAGCCCGACCGGGCGGCCCCCGTCGCGCCGACGAGGGTGACGTCGTTCGAGGGCACGGCCGGGTTGGCGGTGGTGGGGCTCGCGGCGGTGGAATAGCGCAACGGCATCTGCGACAGGGCGACGGCGCCGCTGTCGACCGTGGCCGGGGCGAGCCCGGTGATCGACACGGCGGCGCCGACCGCGCCGCCGCGGGTCAGGTCGATGCCGGGCAGCCGGGTGCCGCTCCCGTCGCGGTCGTAGCGGAGCGCGAAGGTGTCGATCGCCTGGACGGCCTCCGTCGCCTTGGCGTAGGGGACGCCGCCATAGCCGAAGCTCGGCGCGGCGTAGGCGCCGGTCGCGGCATCGAAGCCGCCCCCGAGCGAGCCCGCCAGGCTGTCGCCGACCATGCGCAGCTGGCGCAGATTCACCGCGTCGGTCGCCCGCGTGGCGCCGGCGACGTTGGTGATCTGGCGCTCGGCGCCCGCCGCGCCCACCGAGAACTCGGCGTTGCCCGCGCCCAGCGCGACGCCGGAAAAGACCTCGTTCGCCGAGATCGCGCCGCGCAGGGCCGAGGAGCCGGCGCCGATCGCGACCGAGCGGGTGTTGGCCGCGGAGGCGCCGCTGCCGAGCGCGACGGCGTTGGCGCTCGTCGCCTTCGCCTGGCTGCCGAGCGCCAGCGCGCCGCCGCCGGACGCGGCGGAATTGTCGCCGATCGCGACGTTGCTCGCGGACGAGCCGGTGCCCGAGCCGTCGTTGCCGGCCTCGCCCGCGGCCGAGAGGCGGCCGATCGCGATTCCGTCGGGGCCATAGGCGCTGGCGACGAAGCCCTGGGCGAAGGAATAGGGGCCGATCGCATAGGATTGCCGGCCCAGAGCGACCGCGACGTCGCCCTTCGTGAGGTTGTTCGTGCCGAGCGCCATGGACGAGCGGCCCACGGCCTTGTTGTTGGAACCGATCGCGACGCTGTACGACCCATCGGCCTCGTTGTAGGAGCCGACGGCGGTCGAATTGAAGTAGTGGACCCCGTCCGAACTCAGGAAGGTCCCGGCGGAGTTCCTGTAGCCGACTGCGACTCCGCCACCCCTGCCGACCAGCGACTGCTTTCCGACCGCGGTGCCCGAGGGCGGTGTCGCATCGCCCGGAAGGATGCCGTTTCGCGCCGAACTGACCGGGTTGCTCATGGAGTCGAAGGCGTTCGGATCGCTCCCGACACCCGGGATGGCGACGCCGTTGGCGTCGCGGAAGTTGAGGTAGCCTTGGTCGTTGCTCGACGATTGCGCGTTCGTCCCGGAGCCGATTGCCACCGCCCCGCCGCCGGGAGCGTTCGCGCTGTACCCGCCCGCGAAGGACTCGGCGCCGCCGGCCGACGCTTTCGGGCCGACCGCCGTGGCGTTGTTGGTGCCCGCCGACGCGTTGTCGCCCGCGACGTAGGAACTTGTCTGCGCCTGGGCCCCGGTCGCAAGAGCGACGCCGAGACCGACCGTCAGGGCCGTCGTCGCCAGAAGTTCGCGGCGCAGCAACGGGCTCGGACGACCATACGCACTGAACATGGCGACAG
Source organism: Methylobacterium sp. 17Sr1-1 (assembly GCF_003173775.1). Lineage (NCBI taxonomy): Bacteria > Pseudomonadati > Pseudomonadota > Alphaproteobacteria > Hyphomicrobiales > Methylobacteriaceae > Methylobacterium > Methylobacterium sp. 17Sr1-1. The sequence goes on from NZ_CP029552.1 coordinate 3,167,714, forward strand.
ATAGCCTCCAGAACGTGCGGTGATCAGACTTCGCGCTCAGAAGAGCGAAGCAGAGCCGTCACGAGCCCTTGCACATCGATGCTGCATGTCTGCAACCCTGGATCCCCGGCCCCGCTCGTGTCCGGGATCCACTCGGTCGCGCGACGGCTCTTGTTATCGCAGGGGCATTGAACAATCTGTTAAGGCTAACCTTTAGTTGGCAATCGGATCGGGCGCGGTCGGGCCCGCGGGCGGGGGATCGCCGCGCTCGGGCAACATTTTCCGGTCGCGCCAGTCCATCCTGCATACCCGGACGACTTGATCCGCGCCGCCCCGGCCGCGACGAGAGTGCGGTGGAGCCGGGCCGGCCGATGGTCTAGAACGAAAAAAGAACAGGCGGGCCGGCGGCTTACGGTCGCGCTTGAGGCCGGATTCGGGGTCGCGGGACGGCGACGGGAGAGACGGGATGGCGATGCGGACGACCTTCATGGTGCAGACGTTCGAGGTGCACCGGAAGCGGTTGCGGCCGGGCGCGCGGGACGTCGCGCCGACGGAGAGCGGGGCGCTCAAGCGCGCCGAGGCGATCGCCGGCCGGATGCCGGGGGCGGCGGCCCTGCGGATCGTGGCGGACGACGAGACCGGCGAACTCGAGAGCGTGACGATCCTCGGCACCTTCGGCGAGATCCCGAGGATTTCGCCGAGCAGATCAGCGGCGGCTGACGCCCTCTTCCGCGCGGACGGCGCGGCACGATCGAAGACGACGCGGCATCACCGGAGCATCACCCGCGCGAGCACAGTCGGGCGATGCTCAGCAGACTTGCGTTGGCGGGCGAACGCTTCGTCCGCTTAGGCTTTTGTTTCAGCAGATTTTCGTCGCAAAGCCGGCACCCCTTTCGCGAAATCTGCTTGGCAACGAGGAGAGGACCATGGCCTTCAAGGCGAAATCCGCGGCCGAGACCAAGGCGGCAGAACTGGCCGCGATCCTGATCCGGATCGCGGACCGGGACGGCGCGCCGGTTCAGGTCGGCGTCGATGAACTCCGGCGCGCGAGCCCGCGCCTGACGCCGCTGGCGATCGGGCAGATGTTCCGCCGCCACCGCGACGACCTGGAGGCGGCCCTGTCGGAGCGCGGCTATACGCTCGTCGACTACGCCGATCAGGGGCCCGGGCGCGGGATGGAGTTCGAGATCGGCCCGGCCTGACCGCGCCTCATGCGCCGGACGCATGGCACCCCGCGCGAGACACCGGATTGTGCACTGCGGAAAAGCATGGGATACATGACTCACGCAAGGACGCGATGGCGTCGCGGACTTGCCAGCCCTCTTGGGCGTTTCCTCCCTAGACTTCGGGCCGCTCGCAAGAGTGGCCTTTTTTCTTTTCGGGCCCTTGCTTTTTGTCATCTCTTGACGAAGCCGGACGAAACGCCTGCCTTTGCTTCGGCGACATGGCTTAGGCCGTCTCGACCGACCGGCTTCCGGCCCGCCCCGGACCCGACCCGCTCCCACCGCCGCGCGTCCCCTTTCGGCGAACGCGCCCTAGATCCGGCTTCGGGGTGGGGCGCCTCGACGAGAGACTTTTCCTTTCCCGCCGCGGCCGAGCCGCGGCGGCGCAGCGCGCAGGAGCTTGTCATGACGGGCCGTACCATCGCCGATCTCTGCATCGAGACCCTGGAACATGCCGGCGTGGAGCGCGTCTACGGCGTCGTCGGCGACAGCCTGAACGGCCTCACCGAGGCGATCCGGGCGCGGGGAAACATCCGCTGGGTGCATGTGCGCCACGAGGAGGTGGCGGCCTTCGCGGCCTCCGCCGACTCGCAGGGGACGGGCGGGCTCGCGGTCTGCGCCGGCTCCTGCGGCCCCGGCCACCTCCACCTCATCAACGGCCTCTACGACGCCCACCGCTCGCGCACGCCGGTGCTGGCGATCGCCGCCCACATCCCCTCGGCCGAGATCGGCACCAACTACTTCCAGGCCACCCATCCGGAGGCGCTGTTCCGGGAGTGCAGCCATTATTGCGAGCTGGTCTCCGATCCGGCCCAGCTGCCGTTCGTCCTCGAGATCGCGATCCGCACGGCGATCGGAAAGGGCGGCGTGTCGGTGGTGGTGATCCCGGGCGACGTCGCCCTGAAGGAGGCGCCGGAGCGGGCGCTCGCCGCGCCCGCGACGCTGGCTCCGAAGCCGCCGATCGTCCTGCCGCTCGCCGGCGAGCTCGATGCGCTCGCCGACCTCCTCAACGGATCGCAGAAGGTGACGCTGTTCTGCGGCCGCGGCTGCGCCGGGGCGCGCGACCAGGTGATCCAGCTCGCCGAGGCGCTGCAGGCGCCGGTGGTGCACGCGCTCGGCGGCAAGGAGCACGTCGAGAGCGACAACCCCTACGACGTCGGCATGACCGGGCTGATCGGCTTCTCCTCCGGCTACGCCGCGATGGAGGCCTGCGACGCCCTGCTCATGCTCGGCACCGACTTTCCCTACCGCCAGTTCTATCCCGAGAAGGCGAGGATCGCGCAGGTCGACATCCGGCCGGAGAATCTCGGCCGCCGCTGCCGGCTCGATCTCGGCCTCGTCGGCGACGTCGCGGTGACGATCGCCGGCCTGCTGCCGCGGCTGAAGGGCAACCGCGATTCGGCCCATCTCGATCGCTGCCTGAAGCATTACGCCAAGGCCCGCGAGGGCCTCGACGACCTCGCCACCGGCAAGCCCGGCCGCAAGCCGGTCCACCCGCAATACCTGACCAAGCGGGTCAGCGAGGCGGCGGCGCCCGACGCCGTGTTCACCGCCGATGTCGGCACGCCGACGATCTGGGCGGCGCGCTACCTGACGATGACGCCGGGCCGGCGGCTCGTCGGCTCCTGGGCGCACGGCTCGATGGCGAACGCCATGGCGCACGCGATCGGGCTCCAGGCCGCGTTGCCGGGCCGGCAGGTGATCGCGCTCGCGGGCGACGGCGGCTTCACCATGCTGATGGGCGACCTCCTCACCCTGGTGCAGGAGAAGCTGCCGGTGAAGGTGGTGGTGTTCAACAACGGCACGCTCGGCTTCGTCGAGATGGAGATGAAGGCCGCCGGCTACCTCGAGACCGGCGTCGCGCTCCAGAACCCCGACTTCTCGGCCATCGCCCGCGCCGCCGGCCTGCACGGTCGCCGGGTCGAGGATCCGGGCGAGCTGGAGGGGGCGCTCGCCGAGATGCTGGCCCATGACGGCCCCGCCCTCCTCGACGTGGTGACGAACCGCCAGGAACTCGCCATGCCGCCCCGGATCCAGGCCGAGCAGGTGAAGGGCTTCAGCCTCTACGTGATGCGCGCGGTGATGAACGGCCGCGGCGACGAGATCATCGAGCTGGCGAAGAGCAACCTGATCCGGTGAGCGCGGGGCGCGAGGCCGCCCGGAGCAGGAAGAGGCGCAGGCCTCTCCTCGCCCCGGGCGCAGGGCTGTCCGGGAGAGGGGCAAGCCTGCGCTTCGCTGCCATCGACAGGACGCAGACGGAAACCCTGCGGGGCACGTCGCATCGTGCCCGCTCCTCCACAGGCTCGGATGGCGCGCGAAGCACCGCCGCATCGCACACCGGGTTCCGCTGCGAAGGATCATCCGAGCTTCGCCACGGCGATACCTATGTCTTTCGGCCTAGGCGTATCCGCCCGGACCACGCCTGACCCTGCGTCGGCGTTTCGCCTTTGCCGGCCGGCCGGCGCCACGATCCACGTCTCTCCTCCCGGGTACTTCGCACAAGCGCGGCCGGACCGAGCGATGATCTCCATAGATCAACGCATCGCATCTCCATAGAAATTCCTCGATGCTCTCATTGTAATAGCTATAAAACATAGTCCTTGTTAGCGCTCAGCGATTTTGCCATTCGGTTTCCAGCCGCGGCCCCGTGTCCTGTTCATGGTGTTGTCGGCCGCGGTCAGCGTTCCCGCTCGCCCTGGATCTTCGTCATGCCCGTCCCGTCGTCGCGTCGCGCTTATCCCCTCTCGCTCGCGGGCGTCGGCTGACCCGGTCGCTCCTGTCGGGCGTGGTGCTGTCGGCCGGTCTCGCCGCGGGGCGCGGGCCCAGGACGGGGCCGAGATCGCCCTCGACACGATCAACATCGAGGGCGCCCGCCCGATCGCGGCGACCGCCGCGGGACGCAGGCCGGCGGTGCCCGGCTACGTCGCCTCGCGCAGCGTGGTGGCGACCAAGACCGACACGCCGATCCTCGAGACCGCGCAATCGATCACCGTGATCGGCCGCGAGCAGATCGAGGACCAGAACGCGCTCACCATCAACCAGGCCCTGCGCTACAGCCCGAGCGTGACGACCGAGCAGCGCGGCGGCGCCGGCCAGACCCGACTGGAGCAATTCCTGATCCGCGGCTTCTCCGCGCCGCTCTCCTCGACGGGATGCGCCTGCCGACCTCCCGCGACGCCTTCCCGTCGGTCGATCCTACCGGATCGAGCGCATCGACATCGTCAAGGGCCCGGCCTCCGTGCTCTACGGCCAGTCGGGCCCCGGCGGCATCGTCAACCTGACGTCGAAGATGCCGCAATTCGTCCGCCACGGCGAGGTCTTCCTCCAGGGCGGCGGCTTCAGCGAGGTCCGGGGCGGCGTCGACGTCGGCGGGCCGATCACCTCCGAGACCACCGTGCCGGGCACCGAGCAATTCGCCTACCGGGTGACGGCCTCGGGCTGGAACGGCGACGGACCGGCGGTGACGACGCGGGTCGAGCGCGCCTTCATCCAGCCGAGCGTGACCTGGCGGCCATCCGCCGACACCTCGCTCACCGTGCTCGGCCTCTACCAGCGCGACCCGTTCTCCGGCTTCTACGGCGGCTTCCCGGCCTACGGCACGCTGTTTCCGCGCAATTTCGGCAACGGCATCGTCGGGCGCCTGCCGGTCGATTTCTACGATGGCGACCGCAACTTCGAGAAGTCGGACCGCACGCAAGCCGCGGTGACCTACATCCTCGATCACCGCTTCGACGACACCTTCCGCTTCCACTCCTCGGGCCGCTTCCTGCGCACCGAAGGGCAGTATCGCAGCGTCTACTCGACGTTCCTCACCAACGGCATCGCCACGCCGAGCCCGCTCACCACCGGCCCCCTGCTCAACCGCTCGCGCATCGCCACCGACGTGGCGATCGACGCCTACACGATCGACAACTACTTCGAGGCGAAGTTCGACACCGGTCCCTTCGCCCACACCGCGCTCCTCGGCGTCGACCACCAGACGATCAAGACCCGCACCCTGTCCTCCGCCTTCCCGGCCGCGCCCGACCTGAACCTGCTGGCGCCGAACTACGACATGACGATCCCGGTGCCGCCCTACACCACCAATGCGCGCCTCACCGCGCAGCAGACCGGCGTCTATCTCCAGGACCAGATCAAGTTCGACCGCCTGGTCCTGACGCTCGGCGGGCGCTACGACGTCGCCCGCCAGAGCGGGCCGACCCGGACGCTCGCCACCGGCGCCGTGGCGTTCCAGGACGTGCCCTCCGACGCGACGACCTACCGGGCGAGCCTGCTCTACCGCTTCGACGAGGGCATCGCGCCCTACGTCTCCTACAGCGAGGCGTTCGAGCCGATCACCGGCGGGCGCATCTTCGATCAGGCCTTCGGCTCGACCGGCCGCATCCCCGACCCGATCTCGAGCCGCCAGTACGAGGCCGGGATCAAGTATCAGCCGCCGGGCACCGACATCCTGCTCACCGCGGCGGCCTTCGACATCAAGCGCTCGAACACCCTGACGCCGGACCCGGCCAATCCGGGCTTCAACCTGCAGACCGGCGAGATCGGCGTGCAGGGGGTCGAGTTCGAGGCCCGCGCGACGCTCGCCGAGGGGCTGAACCTGATCGGCGGCGTCTCCTTCCTCGACGTGCGCAACACCCGCGACACCACCACGACCTTCAACCAGGCCACCGGCCAGACCGTGCCGATCGTGGGCCTGCGCCCCGTCCAGATCCCGGACCGCACCGCCTCGCTGTTCGTCGACTACACGGTCCAGTCCGGCCCGCTGCTGGGCCTGAGCCTCGGCGGGGGATTCCGCTACCTCGGCGGCTCCTGGGGCGACGCGGCCAACAGCCTGCGGGTGCCCGAGAGCGTGCTCGTCGACGCGGTGGCGCGCTACGACCTCAAGCATCTCGACCCGAAGCTCACCGGCTTCGACCTTCAGGTCAACGCCCAGAACCTCCTCGACGAGCGGGTCGTGAGTGGCTGCCTCTCCTACGCCGGCTGCTATGTCGGCCTGCCGCGCACGGTCTACGCGACCCTGCGCTACCGCTGGTGAGACCATGAGCCTCCCCTTCTCGACCCGCGCGGCGGTGGCCGGCCGCGTCGTCCTCGCCGCCGGCGGGGGCTACGCGATCGCGGCCCTCGCCACCGCCCTCCTGTCGCTGGTCCTGCCGATGCCGCGGGCGGAGGCCGTGACGACGGCGACGCTTCTCAGCTTCGCCGTCATGGTGGGGATCGTGGTCGCGGTCTTCGCGGCCCGCTCGGTCGGGCGGGCCGCCGTCATCGTCGGGGTCCTCGCCCTGGTGCTCGGGGCCGCCCTCTGGCTCGCCACGGGATCATCGTCATGAAACGGGGCTTTCGCCAGTCCATGGCCTGGCTGCACACCTGGTCCGGCCTCGTCGTCGGCTGGGTGCTGTTCGCCGTCTTCGTCACCGGCACCGCGACCTATTACCGGGCCGAGATCTCGCGCTGGATGCAGCCGGAGCTGCGGCGGGAGGCCACGATCACCCCCGAGGCCCTGGCGGTGGCGGCCGAGCGCGCGGTGGCGCATCTCTCGAGGCCCGTGCGGGGCACGCCCGGACCTGGTTCATCGGCCTGCCGACCCCGGAGCGGCCCCTCGTCGAGCTGTTCTGGCGCAATCGCCCGGGCACGCCGCCGGGCCACGTCCTCCTCGATCCGGCGACCGGCGGCCGGCTTCGATGCGGGCGACGCGGGGCGGTGATTTCTTCTACCGCTTCCACTTCGAGCTGAATCTGCCGCCGCTCTGGGGCCGCTGGATCGTCGGGATCTGCGCCATGGTGATGCTGGTGGCGCTGGTCAGCGGCGTCGTCACCCACCGGCGCATTTTTTCGGATTTCTTCACCCTGCGCCGGGACAAGGCGGCGCAGCGCGGCTGGCTCGACGCCACAACGTCAGCGGCGTGCTGGCGCTGCCGTTCCACCTGATCACCTATACGGGCGTGGTGACGCTCGCGCTGATGTACATGCCCTGGGGCGTCACGGCGGCCTATCACGGCGATCAATTCGCCTACTTCGCCGAGACCGGGCAGATCACGAGAAACCGCCCGGCCGCGGGCGAGCCCGGCACCCTCGCCCCGGTCGGGCCGATGGTCGCCCGGGCGCTCGCGACGCTTCCCCAGCCCCTGGAGCGGCTCACCATCGCCAACCGCGCGATGCGAATGCCACCGTGGTGGCGGTGTTCGAGGAGCCGCACGGCCTCTCGCACGAGCACCCGCAGGTCGCCTTCGCGGGCACCAGCGGCGCGGTCGTCGAGGTGCTGTCGGGGGGCTTGCGGCCGGCGGCCAAGACCTTCACCACGATGGTCGGCCTGCACGAGGCGCATTTCGCCGGGGCGCCTTGCGGCTGCTGTTCGTCCTGTGCGGGCTGCTCGGCTGCGCGATGGTGGCAAGCGGGCTGGTGCTCTGGACCGTGGCGCGGCTGCCGCGCGCCGGGATCGCGCCGGGGTGGGGCTGGCGCCTCGTCCACGCCTCAATCTCGGCACGATCACGGGCCTGCCGGCGGGCATCGCCGCCTACTTCCTGGCGAACCGGCTGCTGCCCCTCGGCCTCGGGGCCCGGGCGGAATGGGAGGTCGGGGTGTTCTTCGGCGCCTGGATCGCCGTGACCCTCACCGGCGCGTGGCCGGCGCCGCGCCGGGCCTGGCGCGGGGCGCTCGGCCTCGTGGCCGCCCTGTTCGTGGCGGCCGTGCTCGCCGATCTCGCGACCGCCGGGCGCTGTGGGACGATGCCCTCTGGTTCCTCGGCTTCGACGCCGTCCTCCTCGCCGTCGCGGCCGGTTTCGCCCTCGTCGCGCACAAGGTCGACCGCTTCGCCGCCCCGCGCCGGCGCGCCGGATGGCGGAGGACTCCGCGGCCGCAGCGCGGTTGGGGCGGGCATGACGCTCCTCGTCGGCTCAGGGCTCAGCTTCCTCGGGCTCGCCGCCCTGTGCCTCTCCATGGCCCGGCACCATCAGGCGGTCTGGTCGCGCCCGCCGGACCGGCCCGCGCACGCGCCTTCCGCACCCCGGTTGGGGACTGATCGCCCTGTCGCTCGCCGCCGCCGTCCGGGGCGAGGGCTGGAATTTCGGCCCGGTCGACTGGCTCGGGTCGCTGGTCGGGGCAGGCCTCGTGCTGATCGTCGTCCAGTCGTACCGGCCGCGGGCGCTGCTGTGGCTGGCTCCGCTCGCGGGGGTGGTCGCGGTGGCGGGGTGATCGCCGGGGCGGTCTGAACCCCCGTGCCTTGGCACTCGGCGACTGTGCTCCGGTCGATTCCACACCCTCCCGTCATGCCGGGGCCGCGCAGCGGAGCCCGGAATCCAGACACTCAGGTGGGAGAGGATCAAGCGGAACGCTGTCCGCCCTTATCTGAACCATCCGCGGTTCTGGATTCCGGGTTCCGCGGCGCGTCCCCGGAATGATAGGGAGGATGGCAATCCTGTCGATGGACATCTTGCATCCGCCGACAGGACCCGCCCCTCACCCCCGCCGCGACGCCTCGGCCAGCCGCCGACAGGACCCGCCCCTCACACCCGCCGCGACGCCTCGGCCAGCCGGCGCAGGTCCGCCACCACCGCTCGCGTGCCGGCATAGAGCAGCCCGCCGGTGAGCATGTCGTCGGAGCCGAGATACTCGGCGACGCCGCCGGCCTCGCGCACCAAGCAGGCCGGCATAGCAATCCCAGGAATTGAGGCCGGGATCGTAGTAGCCGGCGAGCCGCCCGGCGGCGACGTAGGCGAGCATCAGGCGCCCGAGCCGTTGCGAAACAGCACGCCGCCCTCGGTGTAGAGGCGTGCACGAAGGCGGCGGCTTCCGCGGCCGGGGTCTTCTGGGTCGCGCCGAAGCCGATATTGGCCGAGGTGAGCACCGTCCCGGGTCGATGCGCAGGGGGCGGCCGTTCACGGTCGCGCCCTCGCCCACCAAGCCCGCATAGGTCTCGCGCAGGACCGGCGCCTCGATCACGCCGGCGACCAGCCCTCGGGGCCGCGCACGCCGATCGACACGCACCAGTTCGGCTGGCCGTTGAGGAACGGGCTGGTGCCGTCGATCGGATCGACGACCCAGGTATAGCCCGACCGGCTCGGGACCGGGTCGTGCTCCTCGCCGATCACCCCGTCCTCCGGAAACGCCTCCGCGATGCGGGCACGGATCAAGAGCTCGACCTCGCGGTCGGCCTGCGAGACGAGGTCCTGCGCGCCGCTCTTCTGCTCGATCACCAGCTCGTCGCGGGCGTTGAAGAAGCCGAGCGCCGTCTCGCCGGCGGCGCGGGCGATCGCGAGGGCGGCGTCGCGGCGGGATGCGGCGGCGCGGGCGGTGTCGGTGGTCATGACGAACGGTTCCTCGAACGGGTGGATGCGGCCGTCCTACACGGCCGGGTGTCTCAGGTGTGCGACGCCAAGTCTGGGTCGGTGATGTCTGGGTCGCTGATGTCTGGTCGCTGATGTCTGGGTCGGTGATGTCCGGGCCGGTGATGTCCGGGCCGGTGACCGCGGCGAGCGCCGCCGCGATGGCCGCGCGGGCCTCGGGCGAGGCCGGGGCTCTGCGGCGGCACCGGATCGCCGACGGCGTAGCCCTGCATCTGGAGCGCCGCCTTGACGCAGGCCGCGAGATTGTAGCGGGCGAAGACCTCGTTGAAGGCCCAGACCCGCTTCTGCAGCGCCACCGCCTCCGGCCACCGTCCTCCCGGCACAACCGGTACAGCGCCAGGCATTCCCGCGGGATGACGCAGGCAGGACCGCGAACCAGCCCTTGCCGCCGAGCATCATCACGCTCGGCGATGTGCGAGGAGGCGGCGAAGACGTCGAGATCGTCGCCGACGCGGTTGATGATGGAGAGCAGGCGCCCGGTATTGGTCGAGGCGTCCTTGATCCCGACGATGTTCGGGTGGCGGGACAGCCGCGCGATCGAGGCGACCGACAGGTCGGCGCGCTGGAAGTTCGGGTTGGTGTAGAGGATGATCGGCAGGTCGGTGGCGTCGGCGACGGACAGGAAGTAGCGCTCGACCTCCGCCTCGGGAGCGGGAAGTAGGCATCGAGGATCAGCACGATGCCGTCCGCCCCCGCCGCCCGGCAGGCCTTCGCCTGCGCCACCGCGCCGCGGATCGCCGTCGAGGCGACGCCCGCAGGACCGGCACCCGGCCGGCGGCGGCGGCCACCACCGCCGCCACGCTCTCGCGCTTCTGCGCCTCGTCGAGATAGGCGAACTCGCCGGTCGAGCCGAGCGGCGTCAGGCCGTGCACGCCGGCCGCGATCAGGTCGTCGCAGAGCGTCGCCATCACCCCGGCCTCGATCCGCCCCTCGGCGTCGAGCGGGGTGACGAGGTAGGGGATGATGCCCGCGAAGCGCGCCATCGTCACCGCTCCGCGAAGGTGCGCACCAGGGCGTGGGCGATCGCCATCGGCGGCGGGGTCATCAGGCCGTCGGGGTGGTGGCGCTCCAGCATCTGCCGCACCTCGGCGCGGGTGAACCAGCGGGCATCCTCCAGCTCGGTCCGGTCGAGCACCAGGGCGTCGCCTTCCGCCTCGCCCTCGCAGCCGATCATCAGCGAGGACGGGAACGGCCAGGGCTGCGAGAGGTGGTAGCGCACCGCGCCGACCCGCACGCCGGCCTCCTCGAAGGTCTCGCGCCGCACCGCGTCCTCGATGGTCTCGCCGGGCTCGAGGAAGCCGGCGAGGCAGAATAGACGCCGGGCGCGAACCGGGCCTGGCGCCCGAGGAGGCAACGGTCGCCGTGCGTCACCAGCATGATCACCACCGGATCGGTGCGCGGGAAGTGCTCGGTGCCGCAGGACGCGCAGTCGCGCCGGAAGCCGCCGCAGGAGAGCGTGGTGGCGTTCCCGCAATTGGCGCAGAAGCCGTGCCGGGCGTGCCAGCCGAGCAGCGACTTGGCGGTGGCCATCACCCCCATCTCGGGCGCCGGCACCGCCCCCTCGGTCGCGACGGCGCGGGCGTCGAGCACCCGGTAGGCGGGATCGCCAGAGAAGAGCGCCGCCGCATCCGCCGGCAGCGCGCCGGCGAAGGCCGGCCGGCCGCCGACCCGGCCGAGGAAAAGCTCGGGCGAATGCGGGCCGGCGCGCGCCGCGTCCTCGCGCGACAGGAGGCAGGTGGCGCCGCCCTCGGTCACCCGCAGCACCGGCACGTCGCCGCAGAACAGGAGAAGGCTCGCGTCGGGCGTCTCCGCCAGGGTCGGGGTCGGGCCGCTGCGCTCGGCGGAGTGGCGCTCGAGCAGGCTCCGGGCATAGCCGAGGCGATCCAGGGAGTAGGGCAAGGAGACGGTCAAGGCTTGCGACCTCATGCATCATCGTGCGGAGCCCGGCGCGGCCCCTCGCGTCACCGCCAGCATGGGCAGGCAAAATGATGCAAAAGCAAGGCGCCGGGCGAGGCGGGCGCCATGCTCCCGGTGCAGCCGGATCCAGGGGCCCGCCCCGGACGCGATCGTCCGGACATCGTCGGTCCGGCCCGTGCCGCCTCGGGGATGAGCCGGGCATCCGGGTCAATCCGCGACCGAATCGATCCGGGATGCCCGATTTCCGGACCGTTAAGGCTGGAGGAACGCCGACGAGCGTCCGGGCCGATCGCCCGGCGGCGGCCTCGCGCCGGGGAGCCCCCGTTAATCCTCGAACCCTACACCTGCTCGTGTTCGGTGACGCAACGCCATCCGTCGTGGGTCTGGGTTCCTGACATGAGAGCCAACGCATTCATCGCCGGCCTGTGCCTGCTCGGGGCCTGGGCCGGGAGCCTCGCGGCGCGGGAAGCGGCAGCGACCTCGACGCCCTGCTCGCCGCACCCGGCAAGGCGAGGCCCCGGGTCGATGTCGACGGCCGGCCGCTCCTGCCCGAATCCCTGCGGGACCGGCTGGCGGTGGTCTCCTTCGTGAGCGCCGACTGCACGATCCTCTGCGTCACCCGGACGATGGACCTCGACGCGCTGGCCCGCGACCTGCCGGCCTCCTTGCGCGGCCGCGTCGTCTTCCTCGCCATCGGCATGGATCCGGCCGGCGACGACGCGGCGCGCCTGCGCGCCGTCGTCAAGCAGCTGCTCGGCCCGGCGCCGCAGGTCCGGGTGCTCCCGTCCGACGCGCCGGGGTCAAGGCGGTGGCGGAAGCCCTGCGCTACCCGGCGTCCTCGCTGCCCGAACCGCCGCCCGCGATCCTGCTGTTCGACCGCCGCGGGCAATCCGCCATGGTGTATGGCGGCGATCCCCTCGACGCTCCGCGCCTGCGGCGGGACCTCGTCGCCCTCGACGCGTTCGCCGAGGGCCTCGACCGGCCCTGAGGCTCAGCCTCGCGGCGGAACGGATACCGTCCGGCCTCACGCCGCCGCGAACAGCGCCCGCGCCCGCTCGACCAGCTGCGCCGCCGCATGCGCCGGATAGGGCTCCCGCGTGCCGTGCCCCCAGACCGGCCCGGCCAGGCCGGATCCGACCGAAACCGCCCGACGACGTGGACGTGCATCTGCGCCACCACGTTGCCGAGGGCCCCGACATTCACCTTGTCGGGCTGGGCGAGCGCCTGCATCACGCCCACCGCCAGCCGGGTCTCCTCCATCAGCCGGGCCGCGTCCGCCGGCGACAGGTCGGTGAGCTCCGAGACCTCCGGCCGGCGCGGCACCAGGACCAGCCAGGGGAAGCGCTTGTCGTCGAGCAGCAGCACCCGCGACAGGGCGAGGTCGCCGAGCAGGATCGTGTCGGCGGAAAGCCGCGGGTCCAGGGGGAAGTCGTCGGTGGGCAAGTCGTCGGTGGGCAAGTCGTCGGGGGGGAGTCGTCGGTGGGGGGTCGTCGGTCATGCGGGTCCGTCAATGCGCCATCAGCACCGGCATCGCGGCGTGGGCGAGGATGTGGCTGTGGCGCCGCCGAAGATCATCTGGCGCAGCCGGCTCTGGGTATAGGCGCCCTTGACCAGGAGGTCGCAGCCGATCGCCTCCGCCTCGGTCAAAAAGATCTCGCCGACGGTGCGGCGGCCGGCGGCGAGGGTGCGCCCTTGCGCCGACAGGCCCTCGCGGTTGAGGGCGGCGGCCATCTCCTCGGCGCTCGGGCCCGGCACCATGCCGGCATCGACCCCCAGCACCTCGATCCGGGAGGCGGCGCGCAGAAAGGGCGCCGCGAAGGCGACGGCGCGGGCGGTCTCGGTCGAGCCGTTCCAGGCGATCACCACGGTCTCGCCGATGCTGGCGGGCGACGTCGGCGGGGCGATGATCAGGGGGCGGCCGCTCTCGAACAGCACCGCCTCGAGGGTGGTCATCCGCGGCGCGCCCTCGCCCTGCCGGGCCGGCCGACCACGGTGGCGTTGAACAGCCGCGCGTGCTGCGCCAGGAAGCCGTCGCCGGGCGGGGCGTCGGGCCGCCAGCGCCAGCGCGGTCCGGTCTTGCCCGCGTCGGCGCTCTCGCGGGTGATGCCGTGGCGCTCCATCGCGGCGGTGAACAGTCCGCCGCAATCGCGGGCCTCGACGAGGTCGGTCTCCTCGTCGCGCACCCAGGTCATGCCGCCGACCATGTCGACGGGGACGTACTCGGCCAGCGCCGGGCGCAGGCCGAACCCCTCGATGCCGGCGCCGAAGCGGCGGGCGGTGAGCACCGCGGTGTCGAGGACCGAATCGAGCAGGGTGTGGCGGGCGACCGGAACGAGGAGCGTCTTCATGATGGCGCACTCACCTCAGGGGCCTCGGGGATGACGGGCGCGATTGCATCACGCCGGCCTCCGGCCTGTCCAGTAGGCGCCTCCAGGCAATCCCGGCCCGATCTCTGGATCGCACCCGATCGCGTTGCGCTCGGGCGCGATCCAGGCCCTTGATTTTGAAGCATTTTCTGCGACGAACCGGCATCCACTTCGTCGGAAAATGCTCTAAGGGCCGGCTGGGGCCCCGGCCGTCTCCCGGCGCGGCTCGGGCGGATCGTCCTGGCTGCAGGCCGCGCCCGCGCCGTCCCGGCCGCCGGGGCGCAGGTCTCCTCCAGCCACAGGGCCAGCACCAGGGCGAGGCCCGCGGGTGCCGCGAGCGCCAGGAAGGCCCAGGTCCAGCCGAGATGGAGCGCGAGCAGCCCCCCGACCCAGCCCGAGAGGGCGCCGCCCACCCCCTGCACCGCCGCGACGGTGCCGAGCGCCGTCTGGGTGCGGCCCGAGCCCCAGGTGAGGTCGGCGACCACCACCGGCACGCGACGCCGATGACGCCCGAGGCGACGCCGTCGAGCACCTCCGCCAGCACCAGCCAGTACGGATCGGACAGGAAGGCCGAGAGCAGCGCCCGGACCGGCAGCACCGCGCAGGCGACGAGGAGGAGCTGGCGCCGGCCGCGCCGGTCGGCGAGCGAGCCGGCAAACAGCGCCACCGGGATCATCACGGCCTGCGCGACGATGACGTAGCGGGCGGTCCAGCCGGTGCCGTCCTGGCCGGACGCCACAGCTTCTGGCCGAGCAGGCTCAGCATCGAGCCGTTGGCGAGGTTGAACAGGGCGAGCGCCGCCGAGAGGATCAGGAGGCGCCGGTCGGACAGGACCTTGAAGATGCCGGAGCGCTCGGGCTTGTCGTCCGGATCGTCCTCCTTCCAGCCGACGGCGCGCCGGCCGTTATAGGCTTGCCTCGGCGTCGTCAGCGCCGCCGCGATGGCGCAGGCCGAGAGCACGCCGAGCACCCAGAAGGCAATGCTCGGCCCCATGACTGGCGTGCCGAAGCTGATCACCAGGGCGGCGCCGAGGATGCCGACGTGGTTCCAGGCCTGGTTGCGGCCCTGCTGCTTCGGAAAGGCCTGCTTGCCGACCATGCCGAGGGTCAGCGCCGTCACCGCCGGCACACCAGGGTGCCGCCGGCGGCCGCCACGAACTGAGCGGCGAGCACCGTCATGAAGGAGCGCGCCGGCAAGAGCAGCAGGGTGCCGACGAGGATCGCCGCGCAGGCCGCCGCGATCAGCATCCGGGGCCGGCCGAGCCGGTCGACCAGGGCGCCGAGCGGACCGCTCAGGGCGAGCGTCGCGAAGCCCACGAGGGTGGTGACGAGGCCGACCTGGCTCGGGCTCCAGTGCGCGGCCTGCGCCAGCCAGGTGCCGAGGAAGGGGCCGAGCCCGCCCTGGATGTCGCCGAAGGCGTTGATCAGGGCGAGATGGGTCGTGGGATTCATCAACGCGGAGGCGCTCCCGTTCGCTCGAGGTCTCTTGCCTGGGCTTCTTGCCTGGGGTCTCTTGGCGGACCCACACGGACCAACGCGCCTGAACGGGGAATGATCGGATCGGTGCGGTGACGTCCGGGTGAGATGCGGGCGCCCTCTCGCCGGGGAAAAACCCCGTCAGGGGCTCGGCACCGCGCAGGCGGCGGCGAGGCGGGCGAGCATCGGGTCGGGGATGCCCATGGCGACGAGCTGGTCGTGGGTGTGGCGGACGTAGTCCGGGTTGGCGCCCGAGCGGCCGAGCCCCTGGCGCACCAGCCGCACCAGCTCGGCCTCCGGCAGGCGGCCGGCATATTGCGGGTGGCGGCGGTCGACGAGGTAGGTCACCGCCTCGATCCGGCGCCCGTCGTCGAGGGTGACGCCGAGCAGCCGCTCGACATAGACCGCCGTGACCTGCTCGCGCTCGCGCAGGTAGGCGAGCGTGCCCGCGGCCTCCGGGCCTGCGACCCGGAAGGCCATGCCGCGGCAGGAGCCGCCGCGGTCGAGCCCGAGCACCAGGCCCGGCCGCTCCGGCGTGCCGCGATGGACGTGCGAGAGCACAGAGCGAGCGGTGGTAGCCGCGCAAGCGCCCCGGCCCGCTCTCACGAAGGGGAAGCCCGGCCGCCACATCAGCGAGCCGTAGCCGAACACCCACAGATCCGACGGTGCGCCCGCCTGCATCACCTTGTTTCCTCCCGGCAGGTTTCTTCCGGCGCCTCGTCCGGCACGACCTCGTGAGCGGGCCGCCCGACCTGCAACTCTTGCCGGGCGCGGCCGGTAGCAGCTACGGGGACGCGGTTCAATCCGGGCGGCCCGTGCCGGGCCGCCGCATTGCCGGGATCATGCCGATGAACAGGCCGACCACCGTTGGGACGACCAACGAGACGCCGCCGAGCGGGCGCCCGGGCCAGGCACCCGGTCGCGGGCCCGGCCTGCGCCTCGGCCTGTTCGCGCCGTTCGCGCTGCTGCTCCTGCTGGCCCTGGCCTGGACCGCGGGCTGGTTCTGGCTGCGGGGCAGGGCCGAGGGCGAGATCGACGCGTGGTTTGCCCGCGAGGCGCAGGCCGGCCGGCAATGGACCTGCAAGGACCGCTCGCTGACCGGCTTCCCGTTCCGGTTCGAGCTGCGTTGCACGGAACTCGCCTTCGCCCGCTCCGACGTGCGCTTCACCACCGGGCCGGTGGTGGTGGCGCAGGTCTACCAGCCGCGCCACGTGATCCTGGAGGCGACCGGGCCGTTCCGGGTGCAGCAGGGCGGGCTCGAGGCCAACGTGACCTGGCCAGCTGGAAGCGAGCGTGCATGCCACGAGCGACGGCTTCCAGCGCGCCTCCGTGGTGGCGGACGGGCTCAAAGGGGCCGTCACCGGCGCCGACCCCTCGCCGATCGACTTCACGGTCGGCCATCTCGAACTGCATGCGCGGCCGACCCCGGGGCGCTTCTCCACCGACGGCGCGGTCGACCTGAGCGCCCGGGTGCTGCAGGCGGGCCTGCCGCTCCTCGACCCGGTGCTCGGCGGGACCGAGCCCGCCGACATCGCCCTCGACGCCACCGTGACCCGGGCGGCGGCTTTTCGCACCCGCACCCTGGCGCAGGAACTGGAGCGCTGGCGCGAGGCCGGCGGCACGGTCGAGATCGCCAGCCTCGCCGCCGAGAAGGGCAGCCGGCGCCTGCGGGCGCAAGGGATGCTCGCCCTCGACGACCAGCACCGGCCCTCGGGCCAGCTCGACGTGCGCACCGCCGGCCTGGAGCAGGTGATCGCGCCGCTGATCAGCGAGCAGCTCGGGGCGCGGCTCGGCGGCGACGGGGCGGCGCTGATCGGCAACATCGTCGGCCAGTTCCTCGGCGGGCGCCGCAAGGAGCCGGCGCCGGGCGCGGGCCCGTCCCAGGACCGGTCCCAGGACCGCCCCGGCGAGCCGCCCCTGAAGGTGCTGCCGACCGTGCGGCTCACCGGCGGGCGCGTGGTGGTCGGCCCCTTCGCGGTGCCGAACGTGCGGCTCCAGCCGCTGTATTGAGGATATGCCTCGGTCCTGGGGCGAATTGAAATCCTCGGGGTCATGACATCCTCAGGGTCATTCCGGGGCTGCGCAGCGGAGCCCGGAATCCAGAACCGCGAATGGCACGGAAAAGAGCGAACAACGTTCCGCTTCATCCTGCACAACCTGTGTGTCTGGATCCCGGGCTCCGCTGCGCGGCCGGGGGATGACGCGGAGGGTGAGGAACGTGGTTCGCATCTGAGTGGATGCGCGTGATCCACGCATGGACGAAAGCCCGCCCGCCTGCCGAGGACAGCGGTTGCCGCCCCGCCCGCGGCGTCGTACCCCAGGGGGCATGAGCCAGACCGCCCGCTTCCAGAGCTTCGAGGATCCCAGCCACCGGGAGGGCGCGGCGCGGATCGCCGCGCTCCGGGCCGCGATGGCGCAGAGGGATTTGCCGGCTTCGTCGTGCCCGGGCCGACGAGCACCAGTCGGAATACGTGCCGCCCAACGCCGAGCGGCTGGCCTGGCTCACCGGCTTCACCGGCTCGGCCGGCACCGCGGTCGTGCTCGCCGACAAGGCCGCCCTGGTCGTCGACGGGCGCTACACCCTCCAGGCCGCCGAGCAGGTCGATACGAGCGTCGTCACCCCGTGCCGCTCGCCGAGACCAGCGTCGAAGCCTGGATCGCCGCCAATCTGCCGGCCGGCGGGTGCTGGCCTACGATCCCTGGCTGCACACCCGGACGGGCTCGTCCGCTGGAGCGCGCCGCCAGGGAGGCCGGCGGGCGCGTCGAGCCAACCTCCCTCAACCTCGTCGACCTCGTCTGGATCGACCGCCCCTCCGCCCCGCGGCCCCGGTGGTGACGCATCCCGAGAGCCTGGCCGGCGAGGCGGCCTCCGCGAAGCTCGGGCGGGTGCGCGAGGCCCTGGCCAAGGCGCGGCTCGACGCGCTGGTCGTGTCGGATCCGCACAACCTCGCCTGGGTCTTCAACCTGCGCGGCGGCGACGTCGCCCACACGCCCCTGCCGCTCGGCTACGCGGTGATCCCGCGGGAGGGCGCGGCGCGCCTCTTCCTCGACCCCGAGAAGGTGACGGAGGAGGCCGCTCGCGCCCTCGAGGGCCTCGCCGCGCGGGACGAGCCGGGGCGCTGCCCGCCGCGCTCGACGCCCTCGGCGCCGCCAAGGCTCGGGTGCGGGTCGATGCGGCGACCGGCGCCGTGGCGCTCGGCCGGCGCATCACGGCCGGCGGCACGCTCGATGTCGGGCCCGATCCGATCACCGCCATGAAGGCGGAGAAGAACGCCGCCGAGATCGCCGGCTCCCGCGCCGCGCATGTCCGCGACGGCGCCGCGGTGACCCGCTTCCTCGCCTGGCTCGCCCGGGAGGCGCCCGGCGGGGCGGTGTCGGAGATCGACGCGGTGGTGCGGCTCGAGGCGTTCCGGATCGAGACCGGCTCCTTGCGCGAGGTCGCCTTCCCGACCATCTCAGGTCAGGGCCGAACGGCGCCATCGTGCATACCGCGTCACCGCGGCACCGACCGGCGGGTGCAGCCGGGCGAGCTCTTCCTGATCGATTCCGGCGCCCAGTACGGCGACGGCACCACCGACATCACCCGCACGGTGGCGGTCGGCACCCCGAGCCCGGAGATGCGCGACCGCTTCACCCGGGTGCTGAAGGGCCACATCGCCATCGCCACCGCGGTCTTTCCCGGGGCACCACGGGGGCGCAGATCGACGCCTTCGCCCGCCGCCCGCTCTGGGAGGCCGGCCTCGACTTCGACCACGGCACCGGCCACGGCGTCGGCGCCTTCCTGTCGGTGCACGGGCCGCAGCGCATCGCCAAGACCGGCACGGTGGCGCTGCAGCCCGGCATGATCGTCTCGAACGAGCCGGGCTACTACAAGACCCGCGCCTTCGGCATCCGGATCGAGAACCTGGTCCTGGTCGAGGAGCGGGCGATGGCGGGCGCCGAGCGCCCGATGCTCGGCTTCGAGACCCTGACGCTCGCGCCGTTCGACCTCGCCCTGGTGGTGCCGGAGTTGCTCGACCCGCAGGAGACCGCCTGGCTCGACGCCTACCACGCCCGGTGCGCGAGACGCTGTCGGATCTGGTCGATCCGCAGACCCGCGAGTGGCTGGCCGCCGCGACGCGGCCGGTCGCGGCCGTCCCGTGAGGCAGGTCGCGGGGCGCGCGAGCGGCAGCGCACGGCGCTCTCCGGGTCGTCCCGGGGCTCGCGTGAAAGACGAGAACCCGGGATCCATCACCACTGACGATGTCGAACGACGCGACCGGCGTTCCTCTCCGTCCTGAAAGCTCGGGATTTACGGATCCCGGGTTCCGCTGTCGCGGCCCGGGATGACGACGGGGGGTTCGACGTCAGTCAGCCAATGCGAAGGGGGCTCAGGATGAGGCCGCACGTGGGCGCAAGACGTCGAGCAGTTAAATAGGCCGCATATTACGCAATGTAACAGTTAAATAAGCTGTCATCTTTCTCTATATACTTCGATCTAAGTCTCCAGGAACTGCGCGCTCGTCCGGAGCAGCGCGCATTCTGCTCGATTACGCGACTCCGTCGCCGTACTGTCCCGCTGCCGATCGCGGCAGGGGGAAGACCGAATCATGAGGACGACGATGCTCGCGGCCTTGGCCGCCGGGCGGCGATGCTGGCCGCCCTCCCGGCACGGGCCGAGACGACGGATTGCGCGGCGGTGAGCCAGCGCCAGGTCGAGGGCCTGTTCGACCGCTGGAACCAGTCGCTGGCGACGCTCGATGGCCAAGGTCACGGCGAATTACGCGCCCGACGCCGTGCTGCTGCCGACCGTGTCGAACACGCCGCGCACCGACCGGGCGATGATCCAGGACTACTTCGTGCACTTCCTGGAGAAGCACCCGCAGGGCGTCATCAACACCCACACGATCAAGCTCGGCTGCAACATCGCGACCGATGTCGGCACCTACACCTTCCTGATCGACGGGAAGAACCCGGGCGAGCACGTCGTGGTGCCGGCGCGCTACAGCTTCGTCTACGTGCTGCGGGACGGCGAGTGGCTGATCGCGCACCACCATTCCTCGGCGATGCCGGAGCCGGTCGTCGCCGTCACCGCTGCCGCCAAGGAGCATTGAGACCGGTAGCGACGCCTCAATTGGCGTCGCAGGGCTCGGCATCCTCGAGATGCGCGCGCAGCGTGATCTCGCGCGGTGTCGATGCCCGGCCCGGGCCGAGCCTCGCTGATCGGCGGGCGAGTCAGCATCGTGCCCCAGAACAACCCGGTGGCGAGGGCGAGGGCGGAGAGAGCGGTCAGGATACGCATGTCGCCTCCTGCGGCCCATTTCCGACGGGCCGGGCTGGTCTTCGGTAATCTCGATCGAGCGGGCACGCGCCATAAGCCGGCCGCCCGCTGTATCGCGGGCCCGCCAAGGCGCCTCATCCCGGTATTCTCTTCAATCGTGCGCGATCGGATGCTGGAACCGGCGCACCGAAGACCAGTGATCGCCCCGCCGCCGCAGCAAAGGGCCGGCGAGGCGCGTTCACGCCTGCTTCTTTATTCCGGCTGGCGTAGAGGCAACCGCGGACGGTGTCATCCCTCATTTTGATGAGACAGCGTCATATCGCGATCCCCCGGTTCGATGCCAGGAACCATGGGCCATCCGTCGCTTTATCTTGAACGCAAGACAATCGCGCCCTCGCAACCGAGCCGTCCTCGGCCGCCCGCGCTCCGGGCCTGACACGGCGACGCCCGGCGGGGTAGGCTTGCGACAGCCAAGACGAAGATCGGGAGGACACGGGATGCACGACGATCTCGAGCGGGCGGCCGACGCGATCCTGCGGCGCGGGATCGACGAGGCCCCGCACCTGGCGGGATCGTCGCCATGGCGACCGACCGGGAGCGCACGCTCTATGCCGGCGCCGCCGGGCAGCGGGGCGAGGACGCGCCGATGACGACCGACACGGTCCTGGCGATCTTCTCCACCACCAAGGCGGTCACCGCCACCGCCGCGCTGCAACTCGCGGAAGAGGGCCGGCTCGACCTCGACGCCCCGGCCTCGGCTTACGTGCCCGACCTCGACGGGATCCAGGTGCTCGAGGGGTTTTCGGAGGACGGCGCCCCGCGCCTGCGCCCGCCGGCGCGTCCGATCACCACCCGGATGCTGCTGCTGCACACTGCCGGCTTCGGCTACGACATCTTCAACGGCTTACGCCCGGCTCCTGCGCGAGAGCAAACGTCCGGGCGTGACCAGCGGCACCCGCGCCTCGCTGATGACGCCGCTGCTGTTCGATCCCGGCGAGTCATGGGAATACGGCAGCAACATCGACTGGGCCGGCCAAGTGGTCGAGGCGGTGACCGGCCGGCGCCTCGGGACGGTGATGCGGGAGCGGATCTTCTCCCCCTCGGCATGGAATCGACCGGCTTCGTCCTGACCGCCGCCATGCGCGCCCGCCTCGCGCGGATGCACCAGCGGGCCGCGGACGGCGGCCTGTCTGTCATCGCCGGCTTCGAGCTGCCGCAGGAGCCGGAGGTCGAGATGGGCGGTCACGGGCTCTACTCGACCGCCGAGGACTACCTGCGCTTCATCCGGATGTGGCTCAACGACGGCGCCGGCCCGCACGGGCCGGTGCTGCGGCCCGAGACCGTCGCGATGCGGCGACGAACGGCCTCGGCCCGGATCTGAAGATCCGCGCCCTGCCGGGGTGAAGCGCCACCTCTCGCACGACGCCGAGTTCCCCGGGATGCCGAAATCCTGGGGGTTGAGCTTCATGATCAACGACGAGGCGGCGCCGACCGGGCGCTCGGCCGGGTCGCTCGCCTGGGCGGGGCTCGCCAACCTGTATTTCTGGATCGACCGGACCGCCGGGATCGGGGGGTTCTGGGGCACGCAACTCTTCCCCTTCGCCGATCCGGCCTCGGTGGCGAACTTTTTGGAGTTCGAGACGGCGGTGTATCGGAGCCTGTCCTGAGCCCTTCAGGTCCCCTTACCGTCCCCACTCGCGACCTCGTCCTGAGGTGACCGGCGATCGAAGATCGCGCGCAGCGGAGGCCTCGATGGAGGCCTCCAGGGATCACGGAGGCTTCTGGAGGCCTCCTTCGAGGCTCAACTCCGGTCGCACCTCAGGATGTCGCGGGCTGGAAGGTGGTGGCTCGCACCCCTGAACCCCGCCCTCACGCCCCGATGAACACCCCGGCGATCGCCGCGCTGGTCAGGTTCGACAGGGTGCCGGCGAGGATCGCCCGGAGCCCGAAGGCGGCCACCTCGGCCCGGCGCTCGGGCACCAGGCTGCCGAAGCTCGCGAGCTGGATCGCGATCGACGACAGGTTGGCGAAGCCGCAGAGCGCGAAGCACAGGATCGCGGTGCTGCGGGGGCCGAGCTCGCCGCTCTTCAGGACCGGCGAGAGGTTGGCGTAGGCCAGGAACTCGTTGAAGGCGAGCTTCTGGCCGATGGCGCCGCCGACGAGCGTCGCCTGGTCCCACGGCACGCCCAGCAGCCAGGCGAGCGGCGCCAGCGCCCAGCCGAGCCCGCCCTCGATCGAGGCGCCCGGCATCCCGACGAGGCCGCCCGCAGAGGCGACGATGCCGTTGACCAATGCGATCAGCCCGACGAAGGCGATCAGCATCGCGCCGACCGCGACGGCGACCGCGGCCCTTCTGGTGCCGTCGGCGGCGGCCTCGATCACGTTGACCGCCCGGGTCTCGCCGAAGGTGACCCGCATGGTCTTGACCCGGCTCGGCTCGGTCGAGGGCACCAGGATCTTGGCGTAGAGGAGCCCGCCGGGAATCGCCATGAACGAGGGCGAGCAGGTAGGGCATCGGCACGCCGAGGCCCGCATAGCCGGCGAGGATCGAGCCGGCGGTGGAGGCCGCCCCGCTCGTCATCACGGCGAACAGCTCCGCACCGGTGAGGAGCGCCAGGAACGGCCGCAGCGCCACCGCGATCTCGCTCTGCCGATGAAGATGGTGATGACCGCCGAGAAGGTCTCGATCCGCGAGGTGCCGAGCACCCGCTGCAACGCTGCGCCCAGCGCCCGGGCGAGCGCCTGCATCACTCCGTAATAGAGCACCGCGATCAGCGCCGAGACGTAGATGATCTGCGCAGCACCCGCAACGCCAGGACGAAGCCGCCGCCGCCGAACAATTCGAACATCTTCGGCTCGACGAGGCCGCCGAACAGGAACGCCACGCCGCGGTCGCCGTAGGACAGGACCGCCTGCACCGCGTCGGCGACGGCGCCGAGCGCCGTGCGGCCGTCGGACCAGAACAGCACCAGGGCGCCGAGCCCGACCTGGACCGCGAGCGCCGACACGACCACCCGCGGCCGGATCGCCCGGCGGTCGGTCGAGACAGGATCGCGATCGCGATCAGGACCGCGATGCTCGCAGCGGCGTGGATCAGGCGGTCCGGCATGCAGTCTTCCCCTTCGTCCAGTGCCGGCAAGCCTGATGCCGCATCGTTCAGTGCCCGTTCAAGCGCGACGGTTCGAGATGGGGCACGCCATGGTCCTGCCTGAAAACGAGGCGATCCAATGCGAAATCCTGGGCGGAAACCCGGGAACTCCCCCGATCGTCCGTCACGGGAGGGCAAACGCCATGCCGCCGCTCCGAATGCCGCCGCTCCGACTCTGGTTCTCGCCCTCGCGGCCCTGGCGGGTCTCATCGCCACCGCCCTCCCCTCGGCCGCGGCCGAGCGGCGGATCGCCCTCGTGGTCGGCAACGGCGCCTATGCAGGCGGCGCGATCCCGACCGCCGCCAACGATGCCGGCCTCGTCGCCCAGACCCTGCAGGCGGCGGGGTTCGACGTCGTCGGCGCCCGCGATCTCGACGAGGAGTCCTTGCGCCGCAGCTTACGCGACTTCACCGACAAGGCCGCGGCCGCCGGCTCCGACGCGGTGGCGTTCGTGTACCTCTCAGGCTACGGCCTGCAGCTCGAGAACGAGGCCTATCTCGCACCCGTCGACGCCCGGATCGAGACCGCCTCCGACGTGCCGCTTCAGGCCCTGCGGGTCTCGGACTACGTCAAGCGCCTCGCGGCTTTGCCGCTCAAGGCCCGCTTCGTGGTGCTCGACGCCGCCCGCACGGCGCCGTTCCGCCTGCGCGGCGATCCGCTCGCCGGCGGCCTGCCGCTCGCCGAGGCCGAGCCCGGCAGCCTGATCGCCTACAACGCCGCCCCGGCACCGTCGGCCCGGCCGAGACCGGGCCCTACGGGGCTTACGCGCTGGCGCTGGTCGAGATGATCCGCGAAGGGGCCTCGCGCCGGCCGCCCTGTTCGAGCGGGTGCGGGCTGGGTGGCGGAGGCGACAAGCGGGGCCGAGGTGCCGTGGAGCGCGTCGCGGATCGACGCGCCGTTCGTGTTCCTGGAGCGGAGGCCGGGGCGCCGTCGCTCGCCGGGTTCGAGGCGCCGCAGAAGCCCCTGGGCGAGATCGGCGCACGCGAGGCCTACGCCGCCTGCCTCGGCCGCGACACCCTGGCGGGCTACGAGGAGTTCGTCGCCGCCTATCGCGCGACCCGCTCAGCCGACGCGTGCGGGCGATCATCGCGGCCCGGCGCGAGGCCCTGACCTGGCGGGCGCGCTCGCCAACACGCCGGAGGCCTACTGGTCCTATCTCGGCCGCTACCCCCGCGGGCCGCATGCCTGGGACGCCCGCCGGCGCCTCTCGGCGCTCGCCGCCGCCTTCGCGCCGCCGCCGATTACCGCGTGCTCGCCTACGACGTGCCGCCACCCCCGCCCGACGAGGTGATCTACGTCGAGCGGCCGGCGCTCTCCCTCGACGACCCGGCCTACGCCCTGCCGCCGCCCCCGTCGCCTTCCTGCCGCCGCGGCCGGCCGTGCTGGTCGAGCTGGACCCGCCCCGCCGCCGGTCGAGGCCTACCTCCTGCCGGTGCCCGCCTACGTTCCCGTGCCCACCTACGTGGTCGCGCCCCCGTCCGTGGTGCCGCCGCCGAACCCGGTGCTGTTCCAGAACCTGCACGTCCAAAACATCACGGTCGTGAACGAGCACGCTCCCGCGCCGGTGCAACCCGGCGCGTCCCGCCTCGCGCCGGTGGCCGGTGCGGTCGCCGGCGCGGCGCTCGGGGCCGCCGCGGCCCAGGTCGCCCTGCCGCCCGCCCTCGCCCAGAAGGCGGCCTTGCGGCCGGATCTCCCGGGCGCACCGGGCCAGGGAACTCCGGGACAAGCAGCGCCGGGCCAGATCCGCGCGCCGGCGGGCCGGTGGGCGGAGTGCCGCCCGGCGCGGCCGCCCTGCGGCCGAGCCTGCCCGGGCAGCCCCTGCCCGGCCAGATCCCGGCTCACAATCCGGCCGGGCCGCGCCCGAATCCCGCGCAGGCGCTGCCCGGCGCGGCGGCACGCCGCTGCCGGCCGTCGCCGGCCGGCCCGCCGGTCCCCAGCCGGGCGGGCGGCCCGTCGGGCTCGGCCAGATCCCGGGTCAGGGTCCGAATCAGGTGTCCGGCCAGCCTCCCGGACAAGCGCCCGGTCAGGGTCCGGCCGGATCCCGCCCTCCGCCGCGCAACCGGTGGGGCCCCCCCGGTCGCCGGGAGACCGGGACAGCCCGCCCTCGCCGCCCGCCCCCCGCAGGGACCGGCCGCCGCAGCGGCTCCGCAGGGCTTGCAACCCCAGGGCGTGCGGCCCCCGGTCGTGCCCTCGCGCCCGGTCCAGCCGCCCCGGATGGTCGCCCCCGCGCAAGCCCCGCGACCGGCGATGCAGCCCCGGCAGGCGGCGCAGCCGCCCCGCATGACGGCCCGGCCCGGGCGCCGCGGCGGATGACGGGTTGCAGCGGATGCGGGTGGAGCAGGCGGCGCGCCAGCAGGCGATGCAGCGCCAGCAGATGATGCAGGCCCAGCAGATGATGCAGGCCCAGCAGGCCCAGCAGGCCCAGGCCCGCCAGCGCGTCGAGGCTCAGCAGATGATGCAGCGCCAGCAGCAGCAGATGCAGGACGCGATGCGGCGCCAGCAGGCCCAGGCCCTGCGCCAGCCGCAGATGATGGGCCGCGGCCCCAGCCGATGCAGCCCCATCCGCAGGCCGCGCCGCGCCCGGCCCCCACGCCCGCCGCCGGGCCATGGTTGCGGGCATCCGGGCGGCCCGCCCTGCCGGTAGGGCCGGGGCCGGCGCGACATCGTCGCGGGCCGGCGTGCCGCGCCCGACGGGCGGCACGGAGATCCCAGCGGCCGGCCGGCGCCGGTCGGCCGCTTTCGTCTTGCTCGCGCCCGCCATCGTCGCCAATTTGTCAGCCGGCCGGTCCACCTCCCGGGCGCGGATGTCGGGCGACAGGGGGCGCGTTCCTGTATAGACACCGGCGCCGATCCATCGACACGCCTCGCGCCCCGTCGCGAGGCCGCGCGGAGCCATCGAACACCATGACAGACCGCCTCGACGAGGCCCGCGCCGCGCTCCGAAAGACCTTCGGCTACGAGGATTTCCGTCCCGGCCAGGCCGAGGTGATCGGCGCCGTGCTCGACGGGCGCGACGTCTTCGCGGTGATGCCGACGGGCTCGGGCAAGTCGATGACCTATCAGCTTCCCGCCCTGGTGGAGCAATCGCTGACCGTCGTCGTCTCGCCGCTGATCGCGCTGATGCACGACCAGGTGAAGCAGATGGAGGGTTCGGCATCGCGGCCGGCACCCTCAATTCGACGGTCTCGGAATCGAGCGCCCGCGAGACCTGGCGCGGCATCCGCTCAGGCTCGTTGCGCCTGCTCTTCGTCTCACCTGAGCGGCTCCTGATGGAGGGCCTGATCGAGGCGCTGCAGGGCGCCGGCGTCCGGCGGCTCGCGGTGGACGAGGCGCATTGCGCTCCCAATGGGGCCACGACTTCCGGCCCGAATACCGCGACCTCGCGCGCGCGCGCGAGGCGCTCGGCGACGTGCAGACCGTGGCGCTGACCGCCACGGCCGATGCGGCGACGCGGGCCGACATCTCCGAGCGGCTGTTTCCCCGCGGCCGCAAGCCGGAGCTGTTCGTCCACTCCTTCGACCGGCCGAACATCCGCCTGACCTTCGCGCCGAAGGAGCACCCGACGCGCCAGCTCTCCCGCTTCCTGCGCCCGCGCAAGGCCGAGAGCGGCATCATCTACTGCTCCTCGCGCAAGCGCACCGAGCAGATCGCCGAGATCCTGCAGCAGGACGGCTTCAACGCGCTCGCCTACCATGCCGGCCTCGACCAGACCGTCCGGATGCGCAACCAGGACACCTTCCTCCAGGAGGACGGCGTCGTGGTGGTGGCGACGGTGGCCTTCGGCATGGGCATCAACAAGCCGGACGTGCGCTACGTCTGCCACGCCGACATGCCTTCGACGATCGAGAGCTACTACCAGGAGATCGGCCGCGCCGGCCGCGACGGGCTGCCGGCCGATACCCTGACTCTCTACGGCCTCGACGACATGGCGCTCCGCCGGCGCCAGATCGACGAGAAGGAGGTGCCGGACGACCGCCGACGGGTCGAGCGCCGCAAGCTCGAGGCGATGATCGCGCTCTGCGAGGGTGCGACCTGCCGGCGGCAGTCGCTGCTCGGCTATTTCGGCGAGCAGAGCGAGCCGTGCGGGCGCTGCGACCTGTGCCGCGGCGGCGTCTCGCTCATCGACGGCACGGTGGCGGCGCAGAAGGTTCTGTCCGCGGTGGTGCGCACCGGCCAGCGCTTCGGTGCCGCCTATATCTGCGACCTCGTCCACGGCAAGGAGAGCGACCAGATCCGCCGCAACGGCCACACCCAGCTCAAGACCTTCGGGGTCGGCTCCGACAAGCCGGTGGCGGCCTGGCGGGCGATCCTGCGCCAGCTCTTCGCGGCCGGCGCCGTGGCGGAGAACAGCGACGGCTACGGCGGCCTGTCCCTCACCGACAAGGGCGAGGCGATCCTGTTCGGCCGCGAGCCGGTGCAGTTGCGCCCCGATCCCGAGCCGAAGGCCCCCAAGGAGCGCCGCCGCGGATCGACCGACCGCGACGACACGCTGGGCCTGTCGGAGGCCGACGAGGCCCTGTTCCAGCACCTGCGGGGCCTGCGCGCGACGCTGGCCCGCCAGGAGGGCGTCGCCGCCTACATGATCTTTCCCGACCGGACGCTCATCGAGATGGCGCGCTCCAAGCCCGTCGACCTCTGGGCCCTTCGCTCGGTCCACGGGGTGGGCGAGCGCAAGCGGGATGCCTACGGGCAGCCTTTCGTGGAGGCGGTGGCGGAGTTCCTGGCGGATGCGGCGAAGCGGGCGGGGTGAGCGGGCTGTCCGTCGCCGGTCCCGCCATCCCGGATGCCTCGGCCACCACATGTTGCCCGTGAATTCGAGACTGATATGCGGAATGATCGCATGGGCTGGAAAGCGGTAGCTCGGTGCGCAGATACCGAGCAGCCGGATAGCGCCGGTTGCAGACTTCCGATCTGAGCCGCCTGATACCAACGGTCGTTGAAAAAGACCTTTGGCTCCATTCTCGAATTTTCGCCAAGCCTTCGGCTCGGGGTCGAAAATTCAAGATGGGTCAACGGCCTAGAGGTCTTTTGATTGCCGATTTTCGATACGAATTTTCCAGCAAATCGCTCAAAGTCGACGCCTCTGTGCGCTCGATAATGCAGCGACAGCGACGATTCGGGCGGAGCCTCGACCCGACCATCTACTCAAATAGCGAAACCGCCATCTCACAATGGCAAATTCGTACGCCTATTGGCCAGGGATCGCTGGCGTGCAGGGAGGAGCCAAGTGCTCCGACGTCTCACGACGATGCCACGTCATCCTATTCGCAGATTGAGGAATGATCAGAGCATTCATGTATTATTTCAGGTAATACATTCAGGCATGCCTCCAGTATTGCGTTCCTCGTGCTCATGGTGCCCTCAATGCGCCGAAAGGCAGAATGCCCGCCCCGAGACAGGCACCGATGGCTGCCCGTGGCACGAACTCGGCTGGCACCTTCGGCGGCGGCGGGCACACCCGAGGCGCTCTGCCCCCGAACGATCGAGCAGCCTGGACCCCGGTTCAAGGCGACGGCGCCTCACACGCCCATAATATCTTTGATCACAGCTTGCACTTCCTTCGCATTTGGGAGAGCACCTACATCTTGTCCGGCCTGACGAGCGATATTTGAAAGATCTTGTTGATCAATTATTCCCTTCTCAGTAAGCAATCTAAGCATCGTCACCTGCAACGACAGAGCTGCCAAGGCGATATCACGCAGATCGTGTGACATCATACGTACTCCTCCTGCTTTTGTTAGAAGCAATGAGATACAAAAATGGATCCGGAAAATATTTCTGCCTTGCCATGGAACAAAGTTAGTTGATTGGCTTTGATGGCAGTTTGGGCCTGATTTATCTTGAGCCGCAGGGCCTGCGAAGCTGTAACTCGGCCAACCTCCAGGACGGCAGGGCCTCCTATCCCGAGAGGACTGCCTCATACGACATCCGATTGATTGCTTCGCAATGTGGATTCCGGCTTCGCTCAAGCGCCGCGCGGGCTTGCGATACTAAATCCGGAAGTGACCTCCCGGATTTAGTATCGCACCAGTTGATGTGCAAGCGCGCCAAGCCTGCTCCCGCCGCGCATTTGGCGCTGACTTGCTTGACGCCAGAGCCTAGCGACGTGGTGAATGTCAGAAAACCCTGTCATGGGCTCATGTGTCCGGAAAATCTTCGCAACCGGACCTTCCACAAAACGGCCCCTCCAGGCCGCTTTGGTCAGCAGCGTGGAGCGCACAGCACCCTCGGACCATCCGAGTGGGGTCGAAAGCCCCCGAGGCGCCCGACAGGCTCCGGCTGGCATACCCGATCAACCACCTCGGATATCGGAAAACTCCTGCTTTTCGACATCCGAGCGCGAGATGCGGACCGGCCGCAAGGGATTGAACGCAGCCGAGCCGATCGGGGTTGGAACCGCAGATCTGCCCCTCGATGAAGGAGGAAAAGCGCCTTACCTCACGCGCGTGGGTGGCCTGATTGCCGTCGTTGGCTATCCCTGCCGTGCTCGAAAATCCCGCAGGGTGGCCCGCAAGCGCTCCTGGAGCGTCACCTCCGACAACGGACCGGTCACGACGAGGCTCGCCACCACCTCCGGGTGCTTCAGCCGCTGCTTCGGCGTGCGGGCATGGTTCGCCACCCGCACCTGCCCCTCGGCACCGGGCAGGCCGAAGTAGAAGCTCTCGCCCCGCGTCCCCTGCCCGATCTCCGAAAAGCCCTCCGCCAGGAGGAGCGCCCGGGCGCGATCGATCGCCGCCGCCGGGGTCACGGTCGCCAGCCCGCCTCGTCCTCCTCGTCGCCGTCATCGGTCTCGCGATACGGCCCATCGGTCGCCTCGGCCCCGCGGTAGCCGGTCGCCAGCACGTAGAGCTCGCTCGAATCCGCCCGGCTCGCCGCCGGCTTGACGTGGCGGACGGCGGAAAAGTCGCGCTTCAGGTCGGCGAGCAGGCCGCCCTCGGTGCCGCCCTGCAGCACTTTCGCGAGGTAGGTGCCGCCCGGCGCCAGGATCTCGCGGGCGAAGGCGAGCGCCGTCTCGGCGAGCCCCATGATGCGCAGGTGGTCGGTCTTCTTGTGGCCGGTGGCGTTGGCGGCCATGTCCGACATCACGACGTCCGCCGGCCCGCCCAGCATCTCGGTCAGCAGCCCGGGCGCGGTCGGATCGAGGAAGTCGAGCGTGACGAAGTCGACGCCCGGCATCGGCTCGATCTCGAGAAGGTCGATGCCGACCACCCGGCCGCGCGGGGTCGGCGCACCCGGATGGCTGCCGACCTTGGCTGCCGCCACCTGCGACCAGCCGCCGGGCGCCGCGCCGAGATCGACCACCCGCTGGCCGGGCTTGAGCAGCCGGAAGCGGTCGTCGATCTCCATGAGCTTGAAGGCGGCCCGCGAGCGGTAGCCCTCGCGCTTGGCGCGGGCCACGTAGGGGTCGTTGAGCTGGCGCTCCAGCCAGATCTTGGAGGAGACCGTGCGCCCGCGCGCGGTCTTCACCCGCTGCTTCAGGTCGCCCCGGACGCCGCCGCCGCGACGATCGCTCATATGCCTTGACCTTCGATGATCGAAAAACCGTTCAAGGCAGATGACGCCCCGGACCCGCGGGCGCAAGTCCGCAAGTCCGGCAGCCTCATATCAGCCAGGGCGCACGCCCCGGCGCCAGACCCCGTCCTCGCGCATCATGTTCATGAGCAACCCCTCGCGCAGGCCGCGATCGGCGATGCGCAGGCGCTCGGACGGGAAGGCGCGGCGGATCGCCTCCAGGATGGCGCAGCCGGCGAGCACCAGGTCGGCCCGGTCGCGGCCGATGCAGGGATTCTGCGCCCGGTCGGACAGCCGCGTCGCCAGCAGCCCGTCGATGGCGTCCGTGACCTCGCGGTCGCGCATCCACAGCCCGTCGATCCGGCGCCGGTCGTAGCGCGGCAGGCGCAGATGGGTGGCGGCGAGCGTCGTCACCGTCCCGGAGGTGCCGAGGAGGTGGAAGTTCGGCGCATGCGCCGCCGCGCCGGCGATCAGCGCGAACTTGGTCAGGCGGTCGGCGACCTCCTCGACCATGCCCTCGAAGACCGGACGGGTCACGTCGGCCCCGCCGTAGCGCTCGGCCAGGGTGACGACCCCGACGGGAAGCGAATCCCAGGCGCGGATGCGCAAGGTCGGATCGGCGCTGCGGGCGAGGGCGGCCGAGCCGTCGAGCCAGACGATCTCGGTCGAGCCGCCGCCGATGTCGAAGATCACCACCGATTCGGCGTGCCGGTCGGCGAGCGCCGCGCAGCCGGTGACCGCGAGATAGGCCTCGGTGCGCCGGTCCACCACTTCGAGGTCGAGCCCGACCTCGCGGTGCACCCGGTCGACGAAGGCCGGGCCGTTCACCGCGAGCCGGCAGGCCGCGGTGGCGATCGACTTCGCCCGCACCACCCCGCGGGAGCGCATCTTGCCCAAGCACACCGCCAGGGCGTCGACGGTGCGCTCGATCGCGTCGTCGCTCAGGCGGTCGGTGCTGCCCAAGCCCTCGCCGAGGCGCACGATGCGCGAGAAGGCGTCGATCACCCGGAACCCGTAGGGCGCCGGCTCGGCGATCAGGAGCCGGCAGTTGTTGGTGCCGAGATCGAGCGCCGCGTAGGCGCGCCGGTCCGGGCGACGTGGAGGATCATCCCCCGCCGGATGCGGCGGGGGCGCGGTCGCGCGCGCTGTCTCGGCGTACTCCGCGGCGCGCGCCGGCACGGAGACGACCGTCTCATCCCTCATCGGCTGTGCCGATATCCCTCACATCCGCACCCTCGCGGGGCGAAAAGTCCATCACATGATGGGGAGCTTACGTGGCTCCGGGCGGAACGCAAAGCCGCGATCGTGCCGCGGCCGCCGCCCCGTCACCGGGGCAATCCCGAGGCCCGCGAACGAATTGCGATCAATCGACCGCCGATCCATGCAGCTCGGCCTGGGTGAAGCGCTGCTGCTCCTCCATGACCAGCCCGGCGAGCTCGCGCTTCAGCGCGTTGAACTCGGCCGAGGCCGTGTCGCGGGGGCGGGCGAGCGGCACGATCAGGTCGCGCTTCATCCGGCCCGGACGGTAGGTGAGCACGACGATGCGGTCGGCGAGGTAGATCGCCTCCTCGATCGAGTGAGTCACGAACACGATCGTCTTGCGGTACTCGGCCCAGATCCGCAGCAACTCGTCCTGGAGCGTGCGGCGGGTCAGCGCGTCGAGGGCGCCGAACGGCTCGTCCATCAGCATCACCGGCGGGTCGAGGGCCAGGATGCGGGCGATGGCGACGCGCTGGCGCATGCCGCCGGACAAGTCCTTGGGGAAGCGGCCGAGGAAGTCCGACAGGCCGAGCTTTTCGGCGATGCGGGCGACGATCGCGTCGGCCTCCGCGCGGGCCACGCCCTTGATGTCGAGGCCGAAGCGGATGTTCTGCTCCACCGTCATCCAGGGAAACAGGGCGTATTCCTGGAAGACCATGCCCCGGTCGGGCCCCGGATCGACGACCGGACGACCCGCCATCCGGATCTCGCCCGTCGTGAGGGGCGAGAATCCCGCGATGGCATTGAGCAGGGTGGACTTGCCGCAGCCCGACGGCCCGAGCAGGCAGACGAACTGCCCGCTCGGGATCGCGGCGGTGACGTCCTCGAGCGCCACCACGGCGCCCGCGCCGGTGCCGAACACCTTCGAGGCGTGGTCGATCGAGATCTCGGCGGCGCCCGGCGCGGCGGCCGGCTCGGAGCGGCGGAGCGGTGCGGTCGCGGTCATGAGGTCAGCGCTCCAGGCCGCGGTGCCAGCGCAGCAGGTGGTCGTTGAGGCGCGACATCGCGCCGTCGATGACGAGGCCGAGGATGCCGATCGTCAGCATGCCGCCGATGATCTTGTCCGACCACATGTACTCGCGCGCCTCGAGGATCCGGTAGCCGAGCCCGTCCGACACCGCGATCATCTCGGCGACGATCACCACGATGAAGGCGGTGCCGATGCCGATGCGCATGCCGGCGAGCACGAACGGGCTCGCCGCCGGCAGGATCACCCGCCGGAACATGGTCCAGGAATTCGCACCTAAGTTGCGTGCGGCGCGGATATAGATCGAATCGACCTGCCGCACCCCCGCCACCGTGTTGACGAGGACCGGGAAGAAGGTGCCGAGCGCGATCAGGAACAGGGCCGGCGGGTTGCCGAGCCCGAACCACACGATGGCGAGCGGGATGTAGGCGATCGGCGGGATCGGCCGCAGGATCTGCAGCAGCGGATTGACGAGGCCGTAGAGCCGATCGCTCGTACCCATCAGCAGGCCGACCGGGAGCGCCAAGCCGACGCCGATGGCGAAGCCGGCGATCACCCGGCCGAGGCTCGCCACCGCGTCGTGCGGCAGCTCGCCCGAGACCAGCCAGGCGGCGTAGCTCTGGCTCGCCGGATCGTAGGGCAGGGCCGGGATCAGGCTGGCGAACCAGCGCGAGGCCACGGCGCTCGGCGGCGGCAGCACCACGGCGGAGAACAGGCCGGCCCGGCTTGCGAGCTCCCACAGAATCAGGAGCCCGACCGGCAGCAGCGCGCCGCGGAAGGCGGAAAGGCGGGTCACGACGGGAACTCAGTTCGTCTTCGTGGTCGATTTGGCGCCGAGCTCGGCCTTCGCCTTCTCGAGCAGGTCGAGCTTGACCCATTCGGCGTCGCCCTTCGGCGGATTGACCATCTTGCCGAGGCCGTATTTGTGCATCAGGTCCGCGGTGATCTGCATGTGACCGGCCGGCATGTCGTAGGTGTAATCCGCGTTCTCCATCGAATCGCGAAAATCCTTGCTGCTGAGCTGGCCCTTGAAGACCTGCTCGCGGACGTACTTTTCCGCGAGGTCCGGCTTCTCGATGAAGGTCTTGGTCGCCTCGACGAACAGCTTGAGCACCCGGGCGGCGACTTCCGGCTTCTCGGTGTACATCTTCTCGGTCATGACCAGCGGGCGGTAGGGCACGCCGACCGGGGTGTCGTAGGGCTTGACGATCTCGTAGCCCCAGCCGTTCGAGATGGCCTGCGTCGATTGCGGCTCGCTCTGGCAGATCACGTCGACGTATTTCTGGGCGAGCGCCTGATTCAGGTCGGCGTAGTTGTTGAAGTAGACGAGCTGTACGTCCTT